>CAYOJN010000119.1:0-6606 GCA_964404245.1 uncultured Sphingosinicella sp.
CAGACCGTCTGGACCGACCTGTTCGTCCATGTCGAACGCTTCGTCGATGGCGATCGCAACGCCCAGATCCGGCTCCAGAATGCGCCCTGGACCGGCTCGAAGATCGCGAAGAGGCTCGTCAAGCATGGCATCTGGCTTCTCATCGCCGTCGCGACCGGCGGCGCCTGGATCTTCTATTTCGCCGACGCGCCGACCCTTGCGCGCGACCTTTTCGCCGGGGAGGCGCCCTTCGTCGCTTATGCAACGATCGGAATCCTGACCTGCACCACCTATTTCCTGGGCGGCCTGCTTCGCGAGCAGGTCTGCATCTACATGTGCCCCTGGCCTCGAATCCAGGGCGCGATGCTCGACGAGAAGTCGCTCCTCGTCACCTACAAATATTGGCGCGGAGAACCCCGGACCCGGGGTACCAAGAGGGCAGGCCCGGCCGTTCGTCGGCCGGAGGAAGCCGATCCTGGAGCAGAGCCGCAGCATGGGGCCAGGTCGCTCATCGAACTCGCCGCCGATCCCACCAAGCTGCCACAGGTCGGCGATTGCATCGACTGCAATGCCTGTGTTGCCGTCTGCCCGACCGGGATCGACATTCGCGAGGGATCCCAGATCGGCTGCATCACCTGCGGCCTGTGTATCGATGCCTGCGACCAGGTCATGGAGAAGATCGGTCGGCCGAAGAAGCTGATCGGCTATACGACGGTGCTCGATTCGACGCTGGCCGCCCAGGGCAAGCCGACCGAGCCGCCGCTCAGGCGCCTGTTCCGGCTCCGGACGATCCTCTATTTCTTCATCTGGGCCGGGATCGGCCTTGGAATGCTGTTCGCGCTCGGCGAACGTTCGCGGGTCGATCTCAGCGTCCAGCAGGGCCGCAACCCGACCTGGGTCCGGCTTGCGGACGGCAGCATCCGGAACAATTATACGGTCAAGATCCGCAACATGCAGACCCGCCCGAGGGAGATGGAAATCGGTATCGAAGGGCTGGCAGGGGCCGAAATGTGGGCGGAGAGCGGAAGCCGGGAGGCGGCCGGGGACTCGGTCAGGATCCAGGTATCGGCCGACCAGGTTGCCAGCACTCGCCTGTTCGTCGTCGCCCCGGCCTCCGGTGAGGCGAGGGAGCCACTGGTGTTCACTGTCCGCGCCCTCGATTCGGAAGGCGGCGGAGACCGCGAGGAGAATTATTTCGAGCGGCCGGGAAGCGGGCAATGAGCCGGAAGGAATTTACCGGTCGGCACATGGCGATCCTGATGGTCTCCTTTTTCGGGATCGTCATCGCCGTCAATCTGGTGATGGCGACTTTCGCCGTCCGGACCTTCGGCGGAACGGTCGTCGACAACAGCTATGTGGCGAGTCAGCGTTTCAACAGCTGGCTCGAGGTGGCCCGGGAGCAGGCCGACCTGCAATGGACGGTCGAGACTCTGCGCGATCCCACTGGCCACCTCGTGTCGCGGATCCGGGCCTTTGACGGCCAGCCACTGAGCGACGCGGTCGTGGAGGTGAAGGCGTCCCACCCACTTGGACGGGCGCCGGAGCGTCTTCTCGTGCTTCAGGATCAGGGGGAAGGATATTACCGGTCCTCGGAACCACTTGCCGATGGCCGCTGGATCATCCGGCTTCAGGTTCGGAGGGGTGGCCAGGAGGCACGGTATCTGACCGAGGTCGCGCCATGAATGTGCACGCCCAATTGGTCGCTGACAGCGGGGTTCAAACCTCCCTGTTCAATGTTCCGGGGATCCATTGCGCGGGCTGTATCGCAAAGATCGAACGCGGTCTGGCCCAGGCCGACGGAGTGCATTCGGCGCGGGTCAATTTCACCGCTCGAAGGGTCCGGATCGAGCATGATCCCGGTCTTGCCGAAGGCGAATTGCAAAGCGAGCTTCGCCGCCTCGGATTTCCGGCTGAACCCTTTGTCGGCGATTCCGCTGCTCCCGCAGGCGAGGAGGGAAAGCAGCTTCTGAAGGCGCTTGGAGTTGCCGGCTTCGCCTCGATGAACGTGATGCTGCTGTCGGTCTCGGTGTGGTCGGGAGCGACCGGTACGACCCGGGACTTTTTCCATCTCCTGTCCGGAATCATCGCTCTTCCGGCGGTTGCCTATGCCGGGCGGCCCTTCTTCCGGAGCGCCTGGAATGCGCTCAGGGCGAGACGGACCAATATGGACGTTCCGATCTCGATCGGAGTCCTTGGTGCCTGTGCGATCAGCATTTACGAAACCGCCATCTCCGGCCCGCATGCCTATTTCGACGGCGCCGTCACCTTGCTCTTCTTCCTCCTCATCGGACGGGTCCTCGACCACAGCATGCGCAGCCGGGCCGAGGACGGGGCAGCGGCACTGCTTCGCCGGATGGCGCCCGGAGCGTGGATCTCTGCTCCCGACAATGGCCGGCAATGGCGGCCCAAGGAGGAGCTTGCGCCGGGAATGACGATGCTCGTTGCTGCAGGCGACCGGCTCGCGGCCGACGGGATCGTCATCAGCGGCGAGAGCGCGATCGATCGTGCGCTGCTTACCGGCGAGAGTGCCCCCGAGCCCGTGGCCTCGGGCTCGAAGGTTCTCGCCGGGACGCTCAACCTGGATTCGCCGCTTTCGGTGAAGGTGACGGCCGCAGGTGAATCCACGATCCTTGCTGAAATCGCTCGACTGATGGAGGCGGCCGGCGGCTCCAGGGCCCGCTATGTCCGGCTCGCCGATCGCGCTGCCCGAATCTATGCGCCGGCCGTTCACAGCCTCGCGGGTTTGTCGCTCATCGTCTGGCTTGCAATGGGCGCTGGCCTCCACCAGTCGGTCCTGGTCGCGGTGGCGGTCTTGATCATCACCTGTCCCTGTGCGCTCGGACTTGCTGTCCCGGTCTCCCATGTTGTCGCCGCCGGGGCGCTGATGCGATCAGGCGTGCTGCTCAAGGACGGCTCGGCGCTCGAACGGCTCGCCGAGATCGACCAGGTGCTGTTCGACAAGACGGGCACTCTGACCCTTGGCCGCCCGGTGCCGGCTGGGCCGCTCCTGCTTTCTGGAAAAGAGAAGTCGGTCGCGCTCGCACTCGCGCTGACGAGCCGGCACCCTGTGTCTCGTGCTCTTGCCGAAGCGCTCGAGAGCGAGGGCGTCGTTGCAGCCGAGATTTCCAATATCGTTGAACATCCCGGGCTCGGCATGTCGGCCGATCATGAAGGAAGAGAGGTTCGGCTCGGCCGTCCTGACTGGACCGGAGCCAAGTTGGAGGAGCGGGCCGAGGACCTGCTCGTCACCTCGCTCGAGTTCGGCGATGGTCCTGTCCATCTGCTGACCTTCCGGGACACGCTCCGTCCCGATGCCGAACGATGTATCCGGGCCCTTGCGCAGGTCGGCCTGGCGCCGGCAATCCTGTCCGGTGATCGACACGAAACGGTGACCCGGCTTGGCGACCGGCTTGGAATGGCAGCTCATTCCGGTCTCCTTCCGAAGGACAAGGTCGGCCTGATCGAGAAGGTTCAGGCCGATGGTCGCAACGTCCTGATGGTTGGCGACGGACTCAATGACGGGCCGGCGCTGCGATCCGCTCATGTATCCATGGCGCCGGCTTCGGCAAGCGATGTCAGCCAGACCGCGGCCGACGTTCTGATCCTTGGCGACAGCCTGATGCCGGTCGCGACGACACTCGCCGTCGCCCGCCGTACCGGCCGGATCATCCGCCAGAATTTCGCCCTTGCGATCGGCTATAATGTCATCGCGGTACCGCTGGCCTTCGCCGGGCTCGTCACTCCTCTGGTTGCTGCAATCTCGATGTCCGCTTCCTCGATCCTGGTCATCGGCAACAGCCTCCGGCTTCGTAAGGGAGCAGGATGAATGGCCTTGCGATCCTGATCCCGGTCGCCCTGTTCCTGGGCATGAGCGGTCTCGTCGCCTTCCTGTGGGCGCTTCGGAAGGGCCAGTTCGAAGATCTGGACGGCGCGGCAATGCGCATTCTCATCGAGGATGAGGAAGAAGGTGAAGGAGGAGCGAAGGCAAGGATGAAGGTCTGCCCGAACTGCGAGGAACGGCTGAAGGATGATGCGATCGTCTGCACCCATTGCGGCCACCAGCTGGCACCGATTCCTGCGGTTGCGGACAGCGGCGAGGTTCCCACTCCCAACGCCATCAAGCTGGGCTGCGGGATCCTCATCCTGATCCTGTTCGCCCTGATCCTCTGGACCTTCTCGGCCTCGCTGCAGAGGTGAAGGGAAGAAATTCCTAGTCCCGAAGCGGTTTCAATGCCTCTGCCCAGCGATGAAGCTCCTTCAGCAGTTCGCGGCCGCTCTGTTCGTGAACCGCCTCGGGACGAAAGACGCCATCTTCGATCTTGCCGGAAACCATCGGAACCGTCACCGCTTCCAGGATCGGTACCATCTTCAGGGTGGTGAGGATCAGCTTCGTCATCTGAACCGACCGGATCCCGCCGGAAATCCCGCCATAGCTGACGAAGGCCGCGGGTTTGTAGTTCCACTCCCGATAGACATAGTTGAGAGCGTTGAGCAGAGCGGGCGATGGCCCGAAATTATATTCGGGCGTGACGAAGACGAACGCATCGGCCCCGGATACCTGTCTGCTCCAGCGCCTGGTATGCGCCTGCTGGTATTGCTGCAGACGGGGATGATTTGGCTCGTCATAGACCGGGAGGTTCATGTCGGCGAGATCGACCGGGCGGATCTCGAATTCGCTTTCCGCTCTGGCCAGCGCGGTGAACCAGTCGGCGACCAAAGGGCCAATTCGGCCCGGTCTCGTGCTTGCGATGATGATGTCGAGGACGAGCGCCATGATTTTCCCGGTGAAGCCGTTGAAGAGCTGAACAAGCGAGCAGCGACCGGGGTCCATGGCTTTCGCGAGCGGCCTCAGGAAAGCGGGCGGTCCTCCCGCTCAAGCCACCACCGCTGCTGCCATCCGGTAACGCTCGGGACGGCACGGCCGAACCGGTCGAGTGCCGGTTGGTAGCGAAAGCGCTGCCGGATGAGCCGGCAGGTGGTCGAATCGAGGTCGGGATGCCCGCTCGATCGGGTGACGTCGCAGTCCGAGACCCGGCCATCGGGGCCGACTTCCAGCCGAACGACGACGGTTCCGCCGGCTCGGCTACGAACCGCCGAGCGGGGATAATCGGAATGGACGATCCGTCCGCTCAGCAACCGGCCGGGCGAGGCGGCTCCCGAGCCCCTGCCATCGCCGGAGCCGCCGCTCCCGGTTCCCTCGCCAAGTCCTCCCGCGCCGGTCCCTGGGCCGGCCTTGTCGGACGCTCCGGAATCGGAGTCGCTGGCGGTTCCGGCAACAGGGGCGGCGGCGATCGGCGGCGGTTCGATCTCGAGCGGGAGGACCGGGTCTTCGGCGACGAGGGGGGTCGGGCGAGCGTCGAGATTTTCGGGTGAAGCGGCGCCCTCTTCGGCGGAATCGGGCCGGTCGGCGGCGACCGGTTCCTCGATCGGGGAAGGAACCGGTTCGTCGAGGAGCTGGATCAGTTTCAGCGGTTCGGAAGGGATCAGCCTCCGATCGAAAGCGAACCCGGTGACGAGGGCGTAACCGAGCGCCAGGTGGATCAGGACCACGGTTGCGGCCGATCCGATCCGGTCCTGTTTCACCCCCGCGAACATGGCTTCTCATTAGGCCTGAGCGGGTGAACTCGCGCTGACTGGAAGCGAGTGTCAGGGACGCCGGATCATGATGTTCATCTGGGCCGCGGCGATCGGCCGCACTCGATCGTGCTGCCAGGCATGGGCCTCGACATTGGCGACCCGGCTTCCGAGCCGGGTGACGGTTGCTGCAGCGAAGGTCTCCTGGCTGGTGCCGCCGCGCATGAAATTGACGGTGACGTTGATCGGCTTGACCCGGACCTCCTTGGAGGAACCCAGCTGTTCGAACAGGGCGCCGAGAGCGGCGAATTCGAGCAGGCCGGCAATCGCCCCGCCATGAAGAAAGCCTGGCCGGCCGAGGACGACATCCGAATAAGGCATGACGAACTGGAGCTCGCCCGATTCCGATCGGCGCGCGGCGATTCCAAGGAAGGCGGCATAAGGCGGCAGTGGTTCCATCGGCGTCGGCAGTAGGCAGGGCGCAGTGCCTCGACAAGGCCTGCACTCAACCATGGCGAAATGGAGCGAAGCTGTCTCTTCCCGGGCCGCCCGCGAAGCGGGGGTTTCTGTCGGCGGTTCGGCGGGCTAGCACAAATCGTGGATTCCGTTCGAGAAGAGCTGCCATCAATCGACTGGCGAAGGGCGAGGCGGTGGGCGCTTCGCGGCCTTGCAGCCATTGCCGCGGTTCCGATCCTCTATCTGCTCGCTGCTTTCCTGTTCGGACTGATTCCGGCGAATGTGGCCTGGCGCGAAGCCGATCAGGGGATCACCATCTATGTCCGGAGCAACGGCGTCCACACCTGGATCCTCATGCCCAAGGTCAATGACGAAATGGACTGGCGGCTCTTCGCCCGGCCGGAGCATCTGGCCGATCCGCGCTATGGCGCAGCGGATCATGTCGCGATCGGCTATGGCGACCGGAACTTCTATCTGAACACTCCGACCTGGGCCGACCTCACCGCCGGCAACGCCCTTGCCGCCCTGTTCGGGACCGGAACCACGCTTCTTCATGTCGAACATGCGCATCAGCCGAAGCCGGACGAATGGCAGCGG
>CAYOJN010000120.1:0-6597 GCA_964404245.1 uncultured Sphingosinicella sp.
ATCGCTTCCTGGAACATCAACAGCATCCGCGCGCGGATGGATATCGTCGAACGCTTTCTTGTCGAGGAGGCGCCGGACATCCTGTGCCTGCAGGAAACCAAGGTTCGCGACTGCGACTTCCCGGAAGGGATGTTCAGGCGTCTCGGCTACAATCACATCATCATCTGCGGCCAGCAAATGCATCATGGGGTAGCCATCATCAGCCGGGTTCCGATGAGGGAGGATGACCGTTTCGACTGGCAGGCCAATGGCGAGGCGCGCCATGTCGGGGTCAGGCTCGATTGCGGGATCCGGCTGGAAAATGTCTATGTTCCTGCTGGCGGCGATGTGCCCGATCGCGAAGCCAATCCCAAGTTCGGTCAGAAGCTGGATTTCATAGAGCGAATGACTCGCTGGTCCGAAGCCTGCGGCGGGCCCACCCTGATCCTCGGTGACTTCAATGTGGCTCCGCTGGAATGCGACGTCTGGAGTCACAAGCAGCTCGTCAACGTCGTCAGCCATACGCCGGTCGAAATCGAGGCGCTGTCGAAACTCCAGCAGAGCAACGACTGGGTCGATCTCGGGCGAAGGTTCGTTCCTGCGCCCGAGCGCCTGTTCACCTGGTGGAGCTATCGTTCCCCGGACTGGACCCGAAATGATCGCGGGCGGCGGCTGGACCATATGTGGGCGACGAAGGACGTGGCCGACCAGGCGGTGGCTCATCGGGTGTTCGAACCCTGCCGGAGCTGGACCCGCCCTTCCGACCATGTTCCCCTGATGACGGAATTCGACATTTGAGCGGCGCGCGGGACGTTGCCCGCGCGATCGACGCCCTCCGCCGCGGCTGGCCGGTGGCGGTGGACGGCGCCCTGTTCCTGGCGATCGAGACCGCCGACGAAGACGGCCTTGCCGATCTCGACCTGGAACGCCCCGCCAATCTGCTCATCTCCGGCAATCGCGCAGTCACGCTGAAGCTTGCAAACCAGCGCGAGGGGGTTCCGACCGGCCCGGTCCTGATCGGTCGGGCGCCCTGGATCGGCCTGTCGGAGGCAATGGCCATCGCGGACCCGGCCCTGGATCTCGCGCATCCGCTCAAGGGGCCCTTCCGGGCACTTGCGGTCGATCGGCCCCAAGTGGCCACGGCCGCCCTCCGCCTGGCCCGTCTTGCAGGGCTTCTTCCGGCCCTGTTCGCTGGGGGTTCAAGCCCCGCACAGGGTCTGCAACTTACCGACATCATGGCGTTCGGGACTGGAGTCGATCTTCGGATCGTGTCGCGCGCTCGGCTTCCGACCCGTTTCTCCGAGCGCTGCGAAATCATCGCTTTCCGCGCCGATGGGGACACGGCCGAGCCTGTCGCGCTGGTCATCGGCGAACCCGGCGGGGAACCCCCGCTGGTCAGGGTGCACAGCGAATGCCTGACCGGCGACGCGTTCGGATCACTCAAATGTGATTGCGGCCCTCAGCTGGACGACGCACTAAGGGCCATTGCGGCTTCTGGCTGGGGGATCCTTCTCTACCTTCGCCAGGAAGGGCGCGGGATCGGCCTCGTGAACAAGCTTCGGGCTTATGCTCTCCAGGATCAGGGTTTCGACACGGTCGATGCCAATGTCAGGCTGGGTTTCGAGGATGACGAGCGTGACTTTGCTGTCGCCGCGGCGATGCTCGCCGGGCTGTCCCAGTCCAGGATCCGGCTTCTGACCAACAACCCGCAGAAGGTGGCTGGCCTTGAGGCGGCCGGGATAGACGTCGTCGCCCGGGTACCGCTGAAAACCCGGCCGGGCGTGCATAACGAGGTCTATCTGGCCACCAAGCGGGACCGGAGCGGGCATCAACTCTGAAGCGATAGGTTCGGCTGCGGTCAATCGAGACCAAGCAAGCCGGCAATCTCCTCGAAGCTGCTGGCGACATGCCGAACGCCGAGAGAGCGCAGTCTCTCTTCATGTCCATCGAGGCAGTGGCGGCCGGCGCAAAGGCCAATGACCGTGGCTCCGGACTCCAGCGCTCCCTTCACGCCTACCGGTGAATCCTCGAGGATCACGGTCCGGCTGATGTCGACACCGAGGGCGGCTGCGGCGTGAAGGTAGAGGTCGGGTGCCGGCTTCCCCCTTTTCACATGCTCGCGGCCACTGAACAGATTGTCGGCGAAATGGCCCCGAAGGGCGAGATGGTCGAGATGGCGAGCGATCCAGGCCGTCGAACTCGATGAAGCGATCGCCCTTGGCAAGGATGGCGGAAGCCGCTCGATGAAGGCGACCGCCCCGGCCACGGCTTCGAGCCCGTCCTCCATTACCCGCCGATCCTCCTCCGCCCGAGCCGTGTGAAAATCCTCGGGAAGCGTGCCGCCGATCCAGCTTTCGACAGCGGCAATGAAGTCGCGGTCTGCCAGTCCCATGAAGCGCCCCATGGACTGCTCGACACTTGTTGGATGGCCGATCGAGGTCAGATAGTCGGCAATCTGGCGGTTTCCGACATACTCGCTTTCGATCAGGACTCCGTCAAAGTCGAAGATGATCGCGTCGAACGTCATGACGTCGTCGGCCAAGGCGCTCATTCGGTTCCGGTCTCGCTTCGTTCGCCGAACAGGGCGGTGCCGATCCGGACATGGGTCGAACCCACCATCACCGCAGTTTCGAAATCGCCCGACATGCCCATGGACAAAGCGGGGGCGCCGTTGCGCCTGGCCAGTTCGGCAAGAAGCGCGAAATAGGGCGCCGGTTCCACGTCGGCCGGCGGGATGCACATGAGCCCGGCGACCGGTAGCCCGGCCTCCCTTGCCAGGGTGAGGAGGGGCGGAAGATCGGCGGGGATGCAGCCGCCCTTCTGAGGCTCGCTTCCGACATTGACCTGAAGGAAGAGGTCCGGGCGGCGAGCCTTCCTCTCCATCGCCCGGGCCAGGGCGGTGACAAGCGAAGGTCGATCGACCGAATGGATGACGTGAAACAGTTCGACCGCCGGTTCAGCCTTGTTGGACTGAAGCTGGCCAACGAGGTGGAGTCGAAGGTCGGGATGGCGATCCAGCAAGGGGGGCCATTTGGAAGCCGCTTCCTGGACCCGGTTCTCGCCAAAATGGCGCTGCCCTGCAGCGATCAGAAGCTCGATCGCCTCGACCGGATGGGTCTTGGAGATGGCGACCAGAGTCACGTCGTCCGGCGAACGTCCAGCCAGCCTAGAGGCGCGCGTGATCGCCGCCTTCACCCGTTCGAGCCTTTCCGATGCGTCTGCCATGACTGATGCTATAGGAAGGAGCATGGACAGCCGCCAGCCTCTGCCAATACAGTGGCTCATGACGGACGAACGGATCGGGGACGGGCTCTTTCCCGCCCTCGACCGGCTGCCGGCCGGCTCCGGGTTGGTATTCAGGCATTACAGTCTGGAAGACTCGCAGCGCCGCCGGCTGTTCGACAGGGTTCGTATGTTGGCGAGCGATCGTTCGCTCCTGCTGCTCCTCGCCGGCTCGGTAGAACTGGCCGAGGCCTGGGGCGCCGACGGGAGCCATGGGGCGGGTCCGGGACGGGGTCTTCGGAGTGCCCCGGTCCACGACCTGTTCGAAATCCGCGCCGCAGAGCGCGCCGGTGCCTCTTTGCTCTTCCTGTCGCCGGTCTTCGAAACGAACAGCCATCCGGGGGGGCGGACTCTGGGTCTTGCCCGTTTCGCCTGGCTTGCGCGCCGAACGGCCCTGCCTGTGATCGCCCTTGGCGGAATGAACCCGATACTGGGCCGTCGTTTGCAGTCCTTCGGAGCTTATGGCTGGGCAGCGATCGACGCCTGGACCCAGGACGTTCAACCAGACTGATACGGCAAATCCGGCTCTAGAAGCGGAAGGCGGTCCCGACATAGACCGCCTGGCTGTCGCGGCGCTCATCCCGCGCGATCGGTGCAATCCGGTCCTCGGCGATGCGATAGCGCACGCCGCCGGTCAGATCGATGTTACGGGCGATTGAGAAGGCGCCGCCGACATCGAGCGAATAGGCCTTGTCGTCGGTAACGATTCGCTGTGCGCCCTCGGCGCGCTCGGCACCGACCGCAACCCGGCCGGTCAGTCGCGGATTGGCCCGATAGCTCATTCCGACCTGCGCCGATTCGCGCGTGCCGCTGATCAAGCCGCCATCGCTCTGAGAGACATCGCCGGAAACGGCGAAGCGTCGCCAGCCGATAGAGACGCCCAGATTATAGGAGCTTGGGGTGACAGTGGCCGCTGGAGCCGCCGTTCCGGTCGTTCGTGCAGCATCCGGAGTACGGGCGCGGATCGCGACCCGAACCGCACGGTTGCCTTCCGGAGAGGCAGGCGTGAAGCGAAAGGCATTCTTGCTGGCGTTACCGCGGCGGGCAAGCGCGGCGGCGAGCCGGGGGTCGGAAACGGCAGGCGTGAAGGCGGAAATGGGTCGGCCGCTCACCGACGAGGTCGACCGTGCCTCGTCCCGCTGGACTGTCGCGGCGATTGCCGGGGCAAGCAGCAGCGAAAGCGCGGTCAGTGACGCGCTACCTGCGACAGCAAAGGCCTTGACCCGTTTCACCGTGCGAATCCCTGTTCTGAACGTCCTACCTAATGAGTCTTTGCTGTCATTCCTATGACTCGGACCCGGCGGAAAAACTGAATCGTTACGCTCTGTTGCAACTTTCCCACAGGCGAATGCCCTCCCTCTGCGCAAGGCCGGCGGTTCACGGCTTGCCGCCTGCGTGGTGATATCTATAACGACGGGCGAACCGACCGTATCCAAGGAATGGCTTTGATGGCTCGCATTTCGACTTTCGCGCTGGCGGCAGGCTGCGCCCTTACTCTTGCTGGCTGCCAGTTCATTCGCGACGACATCAACCGCACGCTGGGGAATGCTCCGGAACAGAGTGGTCGAAGCGCGGACATTGCCGCGAGCCAGGTGACGACGATCGGAGTCAACGCCTATCTGTGGCGGGCAGCGCTCGACACGCTCGCTTTCGCGCCCCTCGCCCAGACCGATTCCGCCGGCGGAGTGATCGTTACCGACTGGTACGCCAATCCGCAGAATCCGTCGGAGCGGGTGAAAGTCACGGCGACGATCCTGGATGCAGATCTTCGAGCAGACGCGCTTCGGGTCACTGCGGCCCGCGAAGTGCTTCAAAATGGGCAGTGGATGTCGGCCCCGGTGACGGCGGCA
Organism: uncultured Sphingosinicella sp.; assembly: GCA_964404245.1. Lineage (GTDB taxonomy): Bacteria > Pseudomonadota > Alphaproteobacteria > Sphingomonadales > Sphingomonadaceae > Allosphingosinicella. The sequence continues at coordinate 5,112 of CAYOJN010000120.1, forward strand.
ACGGTGCAGCGACTGGAGGAGATCATTCTCACCCGGGCAAGGGACCTCAGGCGAGTCGCCAACGCCGGCTGACTTTTTTTCAGGGAATAGAGTAAGCGATGGCATCGCGCTTCAATCCGCTAAAGGCCGATGCGCATTGGCAGAACGTCTGGGAAGAAGCGGGCACCTTCCACGCTTCAGACGACAGCGACCGGCCCAAGTCCTACGTCCTGGAAATGTTTCCCTATCCGTCCGGGCGCATCCACATGGGCCATGTCCGCAATTACACGATGGGGGATGTGCTCGCCCGCTATCGGCGGATGAACGGTTTTGAAGTGCTCCATCCCATGGGGTGGGATGCCTTCGGAATGCCGGCGGAAAATGCGGCGATGGAGAAGAAGGTTCATCCGGGGGAGTGGACCTGGGCCAATATCGCCACCATGCGCGGCCAGCTGAAGAGGCTCGGCTTTGCGCTCGACTGGAGCCGCGAGATCGCGACCTGCGACCCGGCTTATTATGGACATGAACAGGCCTTGTTCCTGGACCTGTTCGAGGCCGGTCTGGTCTATCGCAAGCAGAGCGAGGTGAACTGGGATCCGGTCGACATGACCGTCCTTGCCAATGAGCAGGTCATCGACGGCCGCGGCTGGCGTTCGGGCGCTCTGGTGGAGCGGCGCAAGCTGAATCAGTGGTTCCTGAAGATTACCGACTTTGCCGAGGACCTGCTCGACGGGCTTTCCGACCTTGAGGACTGGCCGGAGAAGGTCAGGCTGATGCAGGAGAACTGGATCGGCCGGAGTCGCGGAATGCGCTTTCGCTTCCGGCTCGTGGAAGGCAAGGCCGGGTTCGACGGGTTCGAGGTGTTCACCACCCGGCCCGACACGATCTTCGGTTCGAGCTTCGCTGCCCTGTCGCCCGATCACCCGCTGGCGCTTGCGCTGGCGCAGGAAGATCCCGCGCTCGCTGCCTTCATTGCCGAGTGCAAGAAGGGCGGGACCACTGCAGCGCAGCTGGAGACCCAGGAGAAAGCCGGTTTCGACACCGGTCTCGAAGTCATCCACCCGCTTGATCCGGACTGGCGCCTCCCGGTCTATGTCGCCAATTTCGTGTTGATGGATTATGGCTCCGGAGCCATTTTCGGTGTTCCCGGTCACGACCAGCGCGATTTCGAATTCGCCACGAAATATGGTCTTCCGATCCGCCGGGTCATCGCCGAATCTGCGGAAAAGGCGGGGACACCGATCGGTGGTGAAGCCGAAAGCGGCGGCGGAATCCTGGTGAATTCGCGCTTCCTGGACGGCCTGTCGGTCGAAGAGGCCAAAAGGGAGGTCATCGCACGCGCCGAGGCGGAAGGCTGGGGCGAAGGGACGACCGCCTGGCGGCTTCGGGACTGGGGCGTTTCGAGGCAGCGTTACTGGGGAACCCCGATCCCGATCATCCACTGCAGCGAGTGCGGGCCGGTTCCGGTGCCCCGCGAACGGCTTCCGGTGGTCCTCCCAGAAGATGT
>CAYOJN010000121.1:0-6588 GCA_964404245.1 uncultured Sphingosinicella sp.
TCGACGCTTTCCATCGTGTCGAGATCGACCGCGACTCCGCGGCCCTGTTCGCCCCTTGCAGGCTTCACCACCAGGGATCCATGTTTCTCCAGCATCGCCCTGACGGCTTCCGGATCGTCGGCCTCGATCTCGTCGGGCACCTCGACTCCCGCTGCCTGGACGATCCGCCTCGTCATCGCCTTGTCGTCGCAGATCGACAAAGCGACGGCGGTGGTAAGGTCCGACAGCGATTCCCGGCAGCGGACCGATCGTCCGCCGGACCGGAGCTCGAACAGGCCGCCCGCGGCGTCGAGTATTTCGACCCCGATTCCCCGCCGCCGCGCTTCGTTGATGATGATCCGCGCATAGGGGTTCATCGACTTGGCCGGATCGTGGCCGACGAACAGCCGTTCATTGATGACGTTGCGACGCTTGACCGCGAAAACCGGGAGGCGCTGGAAGCCCAGTTTCTCGTAGAGCGCGATCGCGCCGTCATTGTCGTGGAGGACGGACAGGTCCATGTAGGCGGCGCCTCGGGCCTGATAATGTTCGGCAAGCCAGCGGATCAGCGCTTCGCCGACCCCAGGATGCGGAGTCTGGGGATCGACGGCCAGGGTCCATAAGGAGGAGCCGTTCTCCGGGTCTTCATAGGCGACCTTATGGTCGACTCCGGTGACGGTCCCGATCACCGCTCCGGTTTCCTCGTCCTCGGCGACCGCATGGGTCAGGAGCCGATGCTCGGTCCCTTCGCGATAATCGAAGAAATCGGGCCTGATCTGGACCATCCGGTGAAGCGAATAGAGGCGGTTCATCGCATCGACATCGGTGTCGGGAACCATTCGCCGGATGTAGAAGCCGGAAGACCGGCGGCGATCCGATTGGCGATAGGTGGCCAGGGTCAGTCGATAGGTGTGCGAAGGATCGAGGAACAGTTCCGCCGGCGAGGACGCGATCAGGACGTGCGGATCGCTCACATAGATTGCAATGTCCCTCTGGTCCGGATCCTCGGCCCGGATTTCCGAAACCAGCCGGTCCACATCGTCGAACGTCTGGGCGAACAATATCCTTCCCCAGCCGCAATCGACCACCGAATTGAGCCTGGGCTGGGCACCGGTCGGATTATGGGCGAAAGGGAAAAGGGGCCCCCGGCGGCGTCCTCTGAGGCGACGACTCATCAGCCCACCTCATGGGCCTGGAGCCAGAGCTCGAGCAGCCCGACCTGCCAGAGCTCTGAACCGCGAAGCGGAGTGATATGACCGGTTGGATCGGCAATCAGCCGGTCCAGATAGTCGCCGTCGAAAAGACCGCGTTCCTTCGCCGCCTTCGAACCCAGGGCATCGCTCACCAGGTCGAGATAGGGCCCGTCGATATATTTGAGTGCGGGGACCGGGAAATAGCCCTTGGGCCGGTCGATCACTTCGGCCGGGATCACTTGCCTTGCGACCTCCTTCAATATGCCCTTGCCGCCACCCGCAAGCTTGAGCTCGGACGGCATTCGCGCCGCAAGTTCGGCAAGGTCGTGGTCCAGGAAGGGGACCCGCGCCTCGAGGCCCCAGGCCATGGTCATGTTATCGACCCGCTTCACCGGATCATCGACCAGCATGACCGTGGAATCGAGGCGAAGCGCCTTGTCGACTGGATCCTCCGCTCCAAAGCGGGCAAAATGTTCGTGGACGAAGTCCAGCGCCGGCGAGCCTTCGAGCCTCCAGTCGGCGCCGAGATGGGCGTTCAGCCGGTCCGGCCCGCGGTCGAAAAAGGCGCCTGAATAGGTCTGGACCGGGTCGTTCGCCCCGGCCATTGGCGGATACCAGTGATAGCCGCCGAAGACCTCATCGGCGCCCTGTCCGGACTGGACGACCTTGATATGCTTCGCGACCTCCCGCGACAGCAGATAGAAACCGATATTGTCATAGCTGACCATCGGTTCCGACATGGCATCGATCGCCCCGGGAAGCTCGTTCAGAAGGTCCCCGGACGGGATGAACAGCTTGTTGTGCCGGGTCGAATAATGATTGGCGATCAGGTCGGAATAATGGAATTCGTCGCCTTTCTCGCCATGGGCCTCTTCGAAGCCGATCGAGAAAGTGGACAGGCCATGCTGGCCCATTTCGGCGAGAAGCCCGACGATCAGGCTTGAATCCACCCCGCCGGAAAGAAGAACGCCGACCGGGACGTCGGCAACCATTCGCCGCTCGATCGCGGTCCGGAGGGAGTCGAGAAGCAGCTCCTGCCATTCCTCGGCCGAACGCCTAATGTCCTCGCCCTGCGGCCCGAAGGGCGGGTCCCAATAGACCTGCTCCCTGGACTCGCCGCTGGCCTCGATCACCCGGATCGTCGCCGGGGGAAGCTTTCGAACGCCCTTCAGGATCGTCCAGGGCGGCGGCACCACGGCGTGCCAGCTCATGTAGAAATGGAGCGCGGTCGGATCGATGCTCGTGTCCAGGTCTCCGGCGGCGACGAGTCCGGGAAGGGTCGATGAAAAGCGAAGTCGTCCCTTCGTCTCGGCAAGGTAGAGCGGCTTGATCCCGAAGCGGTCGCGAGCAAGCACGATCCGGCCGCTTTCATTCTCGTGGATGGCGAAGGCGAACATGCCCTTGAAGCGCTCGACGCACGACTCGCCCCAGGCATGCCAGGCCTTGAGGACGACTTCGGTGTCGCCTTCCGAAAAGAAACGATAGCCGAGTCCCCGAAGCTCTTCGCGAAGCTGCTGGTAATTGTAGATGCAGCCATTGAAGACGATGTCGATCCCGAGCTCCGGATCGACCATCGGCTGGGCGGAACGGTGCGAAAGGTCGATGATCTTCAACCGTTGATGACCAAGTCCGATCCGGCCGCGCATCACCTGCCCGCAGGAATCGGGTCCCCGCCGAGCCTGGCTTCGCATCATCCGGGCGACCGCATCGGCATCGGCGATCTGGCCGTCGAATCGGATCTCGCCCGCTATGCCACACATGGCTGCCGGGCCTCATTCATTGGGTAATCGTGCATGAACCTGCGGGTCTATGGAGGAATATGCAGGAGAACACCAGTGAAGCGACTAGGGTTCCTGGAATTGCCGCTTCGGTGGCTGCAGGGCCGATTCACTCAAGTCATCACTTCCCGGCCCGCTCCTGATCGCAAGCCCGAGCCAGGTCTGGTCAGACCCTTACCGGCGCTCCTTTCATCCCCTTGCTGCCGAACACCGCCCGGTACAGATCAACCTCGGCTGCAGGGCCGATTGCCTTTTCCGGATTGTCACTAAGTTTCACTGCAGGATGCCCGTTCACCGTCTCGAGCTTGCAGACGATCGAGATCGGCTTCAGGCTCCGGGCCCCTTCCGGATGGCAGCCGAGAAAATCGTTGGTGAAGTTCGTCCCCCAGCCGAAGCCCATCTGGACCCGGCCGTCGAAGTGACGGTAGATCTCCGCGATGTCGGATCCGTTGGAACTCGGCTCGAGGCCATGGCCACCCGGAAGCCTGACGTCGAGCCCGTCGGAGAAGATGATCAATTTGTCCGCCGCGATTTCGTCGGCGGTCAGCCCGATCCGCCTCCAGAAGTCGAGAAGCTCCTCGCCGGCTTCGACCGGTGGCTTCGAATCCGGACGCGCCCCGGTCCAGTAGCTGACCCATTGCGGGGCCCGTTCGAGAAATTGCGTGGTTCCGAACGTGTCGGGAAGGAAGACCAGCAGATTGCCCCGATATTCGTTCTGCCATTGCAGAAGAACCTTGTACTGCGCCTCGAACAGCGCGTCGGGGTCGGCGGGATTGCGCTGCCGGGCAAGAGCAGCGAGACCCATCGGAAGCTCGTGGGCATTGGTGCCCTTCGCCTCCAGCTCATGCTTCATCGCCAGGTGCACGTTGGACGTTCCGGTGAAGCCTTCGCCGACCACTTCCTTTGCGGTCAGGATGCAATGCTCCTGCCACAGATAGGAGTGGCGGCGGCGGGTTCCGAAATCGGAAAGGTTGAGCCCGGCCAGGGCCTTCAGTCGCTCCAGCTTGGCATAGAGCTTCACCTTCGCACGGGCATAGAGGATATCGAGCTGCGACCGGCTCATTGCCTCCATGAGCGCGCGTGAGCGCAATTCGTTGATGATCGACAGTGCCGGAATTTCCCACAGAGTCGTCTGCCACCAGGGACCTTCGAAAGTGAGGTTGATCTGACCGTCCGGCGATTCGCCGAGCGAATATTCGGGCAGTCGAAAGGCGAACAGCGTTCGAAGATAACCTTCCTTGAAGATCCCGGTCTGGCCATAGAAAGTCTGTCCGCGCAGATGGATGATTTCGGAGGGCGAGAAGCGCAGGGTCCGGGCATGATCGAGCTGCTCGCGAAGTGAGTCGAGGTCGATCAGCTTCCCGAGCCTGACATCGCGCGAGCGGTTGCTGACCCGCCAGCTCACCTGTTCATTGGGATAGTGTTCCCAGATGAACTGCTGCATCAGCAGCTTGTAGAAGTCGGTGTCGAGCAGCGACCGGACGATGGGGTCGAACGGAAAACTGTGATCATAAGCGCGGGTGGCGAAATCCATCGTCGACCAATGCCAGGGCGACAGCCTGGTTCCGCCTCGAGTCCGCGCACCCCTGGGCTCGAGCCTGACGGCTCATCGCAGGTCAGACGGGACTCTGCTCCAGGGTGATTTGCGGTCTGGCATGCTCAGTTCGAGCCCGGCGCCTGCGATTCGAGCTTCGGCAGCCCGCCCAGGACCTCCTCGGCGCTCGCCTGGTAATTCCGGACGGAACTCGTCCACTGGCCCCAGACGCCTGGGTCAATGTCGTCCCCATTGTTGCCGAGGTTCTGGCGCCGTTGCTGGTCCTCTTCAGTCAGCACCTGCCCTGGCAGCGGCTCGAGATGGCGAACGTCGTCCGCGCCCATCCCGAGCCTGTCGGCAACCCGGCTGCCATAATCGTCATGGATCAGGAAGAAGTGCCAAAGCATCCGCTCCTGGACGTCGCGCTCGCACTGTCCCAGCATGGTGCTCATGTTGTGGACGAGATCGTCGCGCTCCCACTCCATCATCGTGTTGTAGCGGCCCCGCGCTTGGACATAGTCGTTACGGCGCTCGATAAGGCTTCGGGTCAGCCTTCCTCTTATCTCTGGCGAGTTGTTCGGTTCCTCGCGGTCGCTTTCGGATAGGCCGCCATGGATGGACGGTTCGAAATTGATATGCGGATTCTGTCCCTCGACCACGTCCCGACGATAGGACATATGCCCGCCGGTGAGGTTGGTTGCCACCCTCGCCGTCTTCGCCTGGTTGACCGGGAGCTGGAGATAATTGGTCCCGACCCGGTAACGCTGGGTGTCGGAATAAGAGAAGGTTCGGCCAACCAGCATCTTGTCGTCGGAGAAATCGAGCCCGTCGACGAGCACTCCGGTCCCCATCGCGATCTGCTCGTTCTCATTGTGATGATCTTCCACATTGCGGTTCAGGGTCATCACTCCCAGGTGGCGTAGCGGGAAATCCTTTTCTGGCCAGATCTTGGTGTCGTCGAGCGGGTCCCATTCAAGCTCGGGATGCTCGTGGTCCTCCATGATCTGAACGAACAGGTCCCATTGCGGGTGATCGCCGCGCTCGATCGCCTCGTAGAGGTCCTTCGAGGCCGAGCCGAGGTCCTGGCCCTGCACCTTGGCCGCTTCCTCGGCGGTGAGGCTGGCGACTCCGCAGCGCGGGTGGAAATGATATTTCACCAGCACGGTGTCGCCGTCCGAATTGACCATTTTATAGGTGTTGACCCCGAATCCTTCCATGTGGCGGTAGCTGGCCGGAATGCCGCGCGGACTGAACAAGTGAGTCAGCATGTGCATCGATTCGGGCGTCTGGCTCATGAAGTCGAAGATCCGGTTCGGCTCCTGGCGGAAGGTGACCGGATCCGGCTTCAGCGAGTGGATGACGTCGGGAAACTTGATCGCGTCGCGGATGAAGAAGATGGCGAGGTTGTTACCGACCAGGTCCCAGTTTCCGTCCTCCGTATAGAATTTGACTGCGAAGCCGCGCGGATCGCGGGCGACCTCCGAGGAATCACGCCCGCCGATCACGGTCGAAAAGCGGATCGCCAGCGGAGTCTTCTTGCCGGCGGTCTGGAACAGCCTGGCGCGGGTATATTTCGAGGCTGTCTCGTCGCCGATCTTCCCTGTCGCCTCGAACTCGCCATAGCAGACGAAGCCACGCGCATGGACGACCCGCTCTGGAATCCGTTCCCGGTCGAAATGGGTGATCTTCTCCAGGAACTGGTAGTTTTCGAGCGTCGCCGGGCCGCGTGAGCCAACGGTGCGCTGCGCCTGGTTGTTGGTGATCGGATGCCCCTGACGATTGGTCAGGACTCGATCCTCGTTGTTCTTGTCGTCGTCCATTGGGAGGGCCTCTAGCTGTCAGGCTCGCCGGAAGAAGCGCCCGTCACCTGCGCGGCGAGCCTCCGCATTCCGGACGAGCGGCAGTAACCCGACAACGCCGGGGCCTGGCCCCCGTTCCTGGGTTTCCCATCCTTCCCGCCGGCCAGAACTGGTTTTCGGTGAAAAGATCCCTATATGGAAAGTGCTGAACGTCGCCTGCGACGGATGATGGGCCGCGCTCCGGCTCCCCCTTTGTCCCTTTCTAGCTTCAAGACGCCGGGATGTGCCGCTGTTGGCGCATGCCC
>CAYOJN010000122.1:0-6568 GCA_964404245.1 uncultured Sphingosinicella sp.
CCGGCGCTCTTCTTGCCCGCTTCCCGCCGCCTGTGTACAACCATCCACAGGTCAAAGGTGGTTTTGCCACCTGAATGAGAAAATAAGAGAAGTTTGGGTCAATGCCGCAGCCAGCCATCACGGCTATGCAAGCGCCGGCTTCAGATCCGGCAGCCACGATCAGCGGGGTCTATCCGCGTCGCCATAATGGCCGCCATACCTATGGCGCGATCGATCTCGGCACCAATAATTGCCGGCTTCTCGTCGCTCGTCCAAGCGGTGAGGGATTCACCGTCATCGATGCGTTTTCCCGGATCGTCCGGCTTGGCGAAGGAATGGCGACCAGTGGGAAGCTCAGCGAAGCCGCGATGGATCGAGCCGTGGCTGCGCTCCAGGTCTGCGCGGACAAGCTTCGCCGTCGGCGGGTGAGCCTGGCCCGCTCCGTCGCGACCGAAGCCTGCCGCAGGGCCGTCAACGGCCGGCATTTCGTCGAACGGGTCCGCCAGGAAACGGGCATCTGCCTGGAGATCATATCCCCCGAGGAGGAAGCGCGACTGGCCGTGCTGGGCTGCCATCGGCTGCTTCAGCCCGGCGATGGCCCGGCCCTCATCTTCGATATTGGCGGTGGCTCGACCGAACTCGTCCTCATCGACACCGACGGAGAGACGCCCCGGATCAAATGCTGGTGGAGCGCCCCCTGGGGTGTCTTCTCGCTGACCGAGAGCGAGGGACGGGAGTTTAACGGCCCGGATGAGCGGCTTGCCGCTTACAGCCGGATGCGCGAGCGGGTCCGCCACGCCTTCCGCCACTTTGTCGATCTCCTTCCGGTCGAAAAGAAGAATATCCGGCTGATGGGGACGAGCGGCACCGTCACTACTCTTGCAAGCGTTCATCTCGCGCTTCCAAGCTATGATCGCCGCGCGATCGATGGCCTTCATGTCCCGACCAGCTCGATGCGCGAAATCAGCGCCATGTTGTCGCGGATGGATCGCGACGAGAGATCGCGTTTCCCATGCATCGGCTACGACCGCGCAGACCTGGTCGTTGCCGGCTGCGCGATCCTCGAAGCGATCATGGACATCTGGCCGGCCGAAACCCTCGGAGTGGCCGATCGGGGAATTCGCGAAGGCATATTGCGCGCATTGATGGCCCGCGATGGCCATCCGATCTGAGGCCCGCGAACGGAATCATCGGTGAGTCGAAACTCAAGACAGCGGGTAAAGACCGCCAAGGGCCGAAAGATCGGCTCCACACGCTGGCTGGAGCGCCAGCTCAACGACCCTTATGTGAAACGGGCGAAAGCCGAGGGCTATCGCTCGCGCGCCGCCTACAAGCTGATCGAACTGGACGAGAGGTTCGGATTCCTCAAGGGCGCGAGCCGGATCGTCGACCTCGGGATCGCTCCCGGAGGCTGGACCCAGGTCGTCCGGCTCAAGGTACCGAAGGCGGTCGTGGTCGGGATCGACCTGCTGCCGACCGAACCGATCGACGGCGCGACCATTCTGGAAATGGATTTCCTGGACGAGGAAGCTCCGGATCGTCTCAAGGAGGCGCTGGGCGGGCCGGCCGACCTCGTCCTCTCGGACATGGCCGCCAACACTGTCGGTCATCCGCAGACCGACCATCTGAGGACGATGGCCCTGGTGGAGGCTGCCCTGATGTTCGCAACCGAAGTCCTCCGTCCGGGCGGGGCTTTCGTCGCCAAGGTTCTTGCCGGAGGCGCCGATTCAGAGCTTGTGGCCGAACTGAAGCGGCGTTTCTCAAGCGTAAAGCATGCCAAGCCGCCGGCCAGCCGCAAGGGGTCCTCGGAATGGTATGTGGTTGCGCAAGGTTTCAAGGGTTGAGGGCGAAGTGCCGACTTACCCTTCCCGGGCCTCCGCAACGGCCTCTTTCAGCGCCTCATAGCCAACGGCACCTTCAAGAACCTGATTGCCGATCACGAAGGTCGGCGTTCCGGTCGCACCGATCGCACGTGCGAGCTCGAAATTCTTCTGAAGTTCAGCCTGAAATTCCGAAGTGAGCGAGGCGGGTTCGAGCCCGGTCGCCCGGCGGGCGGACTCACGGGCGGTCTCGGTCGGCCGGGCAGTGGCGAACAGGCGGTCGTGGAAGAGACGGAAACGCCCGGCCTTGGCCGAAGCGAGGCTGAGCAGGGCTGCCTGTTCGCTGTCCGGCCCGAGTACAGGGAAGTCCCGATAGACGACCTTCAGTCGTGAATCCTCCCGAAGCAGTCGATCGACATCCGGATTGGAGGCGCGGCAATAGCCGCAAGCATAATCGAAGAATGTCACGAGGACGACATCGCCATCCTCGGCGCCCGCCCAGGCGCCATGAAAGGGCGTTTCCAGCGCCTGGCGATTCTGACCAAGCATATCGGCCGTTTCCCGCTCCCGAAGCCGCTCCATCGCTTCGGGCAGGACTTCGGGGTTCTGATAGAGGTAGGATCGGATCAGATAGCCGGAGGAGAGGGCAATAGCGGCTGCCCCGAGAAGGGCTCCGATGAACCCGCCGATCAGTCCGGCCTTCCAGCCCCCCAGGTTCGAACCTGACGAGCCCATCAGCGGTCGCGCTTGCGCGCCACGGCGGACCGAGAGACCATCGCGATGTCCTGAGCCCTCAACCAGTCCGGAGTTCCAACCGGAATTCCCATCATCGCCTGTTCGGCATTGGGCAAGGCGAGCGCCGGCTGCCCCTGGAGATTATAGCGTTCCGCGGTCGCCAGGGCCGCACGGGCCGGATCGCCCTCGCGGTCATAAACGATACCCAGCTGATACCAGGCAAAGGGATTGTCATTGTCTCGCTGGACCGCCACTCGAAGCACCGATTTGGCTTCCTCGAAATGATCGGGATCCTCGGTCGAGATCAGAGCATGGCCGAGCAGCGAGGCGATGAGCGGCTGATCGGGCGCGCCCTGGACCGCGTTGCGAAGCGATTCCAGCGCTTCGCGCGGACGCCCCGATTCGAGCAATATCTGGCCCTTCAGTTCGAGGAAGAAGGGGTCGCCAGGCCGGTCGAGAAGAAGGCTGTCGGCCTCGGCCAGCGCCTGATCCGGATGGGCGGTCCGGTGATAGGCATAGGCGCGGGCATAGCGGGCCGGCACCGACCGGTCGCTTTCCGGATACTGGTTGAAGACGAGCCGCGCCTCCTGGACATAGCCGGTCAGCTTCGCCTTCACCCGCTGGAAACGCTCCTCGAGCTCAGTCGGGGTAGGCCGGTCCCAGGCAGGGTCGGCCATGTAGCTGCTTTCGAGGCGGGTGATCCGTTCGGCGTTGAGCGGATGAGTTCGAGCATAGCCATTGTCCTGCGGGATGTTCAGCCGGAATTCCATGTTCTGGAGACGCCGGAAAAATGCGAGCGATCCCTTGCCGCTGATCCCGGCATCCATCAGGAATCGGGCACCGGCCTGGTCGGCGCTGTTTTCCTGGACCCGGCTGAAGGCGAGAAAGCGGCCCATGGCTGCCTGCTGGCCCATGGCCATGATCCCCATTCCCGCTTCGCCTGCGCCGGCAGCGATCGCCGCTGCGCCCAGGATCAGCGACAGGATGCTGATATGGCCGGCCTGCTGGATTCCGTCGGTCAGCCGGATGATATGGCCACCGGCCACGTGACCGAGTTCGTGGGCGATAACGCCCTGCACCTCATTGGCATTTTCGGCCGAGGTGACCAGACCGGAATGGAGATAGACGATCTGCCCGCCGGCAACGAAGGCATTGATCGAATTGTCATAGATAAGGACGATCTGGACATCGTCGGGCCGAAGTCCCGCCGCCTCGACGAGTGGCCGGGACATGTCCCTCAAAAGCAGTTCCGTTTCCGCATCGCGGAGGATCGACTGAGCGCTTGCCGGCTGGAGGACGGCCGCAAAGCTCAACGCGAGGAGCATCAGCAACCGAACCAGCGATGAAGCCGATCGTCGCGTCGAGGGGGGATTGGCAACCATAAGCGACCTATTCCGGCCAGCGGCTGAACGGGCGATGAAACCGTCGGCTGGCGCCGCCCGCATGCAGGCGGCGCCCAGTGGCAGGTTCAGGGGGTCAGGCGCCAAAGGTTCGCTGCCACCAGCCCCGTCGTGGCCCACCGTCACTCTCCGTAACGCCGTCGCTTTCCTGCGAGGCCGCTTCGTCCCGCGCGCCGGTTCGCTCGGCCGCAGACTTGGCCGGGGTCTCGGGAGCCGGCTCCGGCGCCTGGGCCGGCGCAGCCGCCTTCCGGCGTCCGCGGCGAGGAGCAGCTTCGCGATCATTGGCCGCCGCCGGGGTTTCTTCCCCGGGAGCGGCTTCGGTGGCCTCGGGCACGGCTTCGACCGGTTTCTTTCGGCGCGTTCGCTTCGGCTTTGCCGCCGGAGTCTCGGCCGCAGCCTTGGTCTCGCCTGACGGCTCGGGGGGAGCTGCGACTCCCGCTGGTACATTTGCGGGCGCAGCCTCGCCTGCGGCCGGGGCCTCAACCGACGGTTCCGCCGAGTCGGCCGGTGCGTCGTCGCGCTTGCGGGCACGCGGCCGGCGACGGCTCTTCCGCGCAAGCTCCGGCTTCTCCTCCGCCTGGGCCGGCGCTTCGCCCTGCTCCGGCTCGACCTTCGGTTCTGCCTCGGGTTCACCCTTCGTCGCCGGCTCGCCAGGAGCGTTCTCGTCCTCGCTCGCGCCTTCGCGTTCGCCGTCCTGGCGCTCGCGCCTGCGTCCGCCACGACGGCCGCGTCGACGGCGGCGGCGGCTTCCACCTTCGCCGCGATCCTCCCGCTCTTCCCGGCCCTCGCGGCGCGCCGGCTCATCGGCTTCGCTCTCCGGCTCGTCGTCTTCTTCTTCCTCCTCGTCGAGGTCGAGATCCTCCTCGGGCTCGGAAACCGATTCTACCGGGGCTGGCCTGGGCCGCTCTGCGGGGGGAGGACCGAACGATTCCACCGTCATCTTGGCGCCTTCGAGGCTTTCCTCGATCAGCACCTCCACGATGACTCCGTAGCGCTGCTCGACTTCGCCGATCTCGCTTCGCTTTCGGTTGAGCAGGTAGATTGCAGCCTCACGGCCGGCGCGAAGAACGATCCGGGACCCGCGGCCGCGAGCGGCCTCGTCCTCGAGCATTCGAAGCGCGGACAGGCCAGCCGAGGAGGCGGTCCGTACGAGCCCGGTGCCGTCGCAATGGCTGCAGGGCCGGGTCGAGGCTTCGAGGACACCGGTGCGGAGCCGCTGGCGGCTCATCTCCATCAGTCCGAAGGAGGAAATCCGGCCGACCTGGATACGGGCGCGATCATTCTTCAGCGCCTCCTTCATCGCTTTCTCGACCTTGCGGACGTGACCGCTCGATTCCATGTCGATGAAGTCGATCACGACCAGTCCTGCCATGTCACGCAGCCGAAGCTGACGGGCGATTTCGTGGGCGGCCTCGATATTGGTCGCAAAGGCCGTCTGCTCGATATTGTGTTCGCGAGTGGATCGACCGGAATTGATGTCGATCGACACCAGGGCCTCGGTCGGATTGATCACCACATAGCCGCCCGACTTCAGCTGGACGACGGGCTGATACATGGCGCTGAGCTGATCCTCGACCCCGTGGCGCTGGAACATGGGCACCGGGTCCGAATATTCCTTCACTCGCCGGACGTGGCTCGGCATCAGGAGTTTCATGAAGTTTCGGGCGTTGCGATAGCCTTCCGCCCCTTCGACGATCACTTCGTCGATGTCGCGATTATAGATGTCCCTGATCGCCCGCTTGATCAGGTCGCTGTCCTGATAGATCAGCGCTGGCGCCGAACTGTTCAGGGTCTTCTGGCGGATCTCGTCCCACAAGCGGGCAAGATAATCGAAATCGCGCTTGATCTCGGTTTTCGTTCTCGAGAGCCCGGCGGTACGGACGATGAGGCCCATGCTCGAAGGCAGATCGAGATCGGCCATGATCTGCTTCAGCCGCTTGCGATCCGAGCCATTGGAGATCTTTCGGCTGATCCCGCCGCCATGGGTGGTGTTGGGCATCAGCACGCAATAGCGGCCGGCCAGCGAGAGATAGGTGGTCAGGGCCGCACCCTTGTTCCCGCGCTCTTCCTTGACGACCTGGACCAGGAGCACCTGTCGGCGCCGGATGACATCCTGGATCTTGTAGCGCCGGCGCAGATTCTGCCGCTTGCGCCTAAGGGTCTCGGCTGCGCTCTCCTCCGAACCATTTTCGGCTTCCTCGGCAGCCGCCGGAAGGTCATCGCCGGATTCGTGGTCGGAATCGCCCTGGCCTTCGAAGTCCCCGGAATCCTCGACATCGTCGACCAGTTCAACGCCGCCGTCGCCATCAACGTCCTGGTCGAGTTCGGCAGCCCGAAGCTTTGCCTCCTCGGCCGCATGCTCCGCTTCCTCGCGGAGCAAGGCTTCACGATCCTCCCTCGGGATCTGGTAATAATCCGGATGGATCTCGCTGAAGGCAAGAAAGCCATGGCGGTTTCCGCCATAGTCGACAAAGGCAGCCTGGAGCGACGGCTCCACCCTGGTTACCTTTGCGAGATAGATATTCCCCTTGAGCTGCTTGTGCTCGGCCGACTCGAAATCAAACTCCTCGATTCGGTTTCCCTTGATCACGGCCACCCGGGTTTCCTCCTGGTGGCGCGCGTCGATCAACATGC
>CAYOJN010000123.1:0-6543 GCA_964404245.1 uncultured Sphingosinicella sp.
GCTTTCCGAAGCGCTGGCAAATCGCGGCTATGAGTCGCCCACCCCGGTCCAGTCCTCCGTCCTCGAAGCGGAGGCCGAAGGCCGCGACCTGATCGTCTCCGCCCAGACCGGCTCTGGAAAGACGGTCGCTTTCGGCCTTGCCGTTGCGCCCGACCTGCTGGCCGGCGAATCGCGCCTTGGAACGGTCCGCAAACCGCTCGCCCTCGTCATCGCACCGACCAGGGAGCTCGCGTTGCAGGTCAGCCGCGAACTCCACTGGCTCTATGCCAAGATCGGCGGACGGATCGCGACCTGCGTTGGCGGGATGGATGCCTCGAAGGAACGCCGGGTTCTTGCCCAGGGGGCCCATATCGTGGTCGGGACTCCAGGACGCCTTCGCGACCATCTCGAACGCGGCGCCCTCGATCTGTCCGCTCTTCGGGTCGCGATCCTCGACGAGGCGGACGAGATGCTCGACATGGGCTTTCGCGAGGATCTCGAGGAGATTCTCGATTCCACGCCCGAGACCCGGCGAACCCTCCTTTTCTCGGCAACGATTCCCAAGCCGATCGTCGCGCTTGCGAAGCGCTACCAGAAGGACGCGCTTCGAATTTCCACCGTCGGTGCCGATCGCGGCCATGGCGACATCGTCTACAAGGCGGTGACGGTCGCTCCCGCCGATATCGAACATGCCGTCGTCAACCTGCTTCGCTTTCACGAAGCAGAATCGGCAATGCTGTTCTGCGCCACCCGCGACAATGTCCGGCGCCTCCATGCTAGTCTGATCGAACGCGGCTTCGACGCCGTCGCCTTGTCGGGAGAACATAGCCAGAGCGAACGCAACCAGGCCCTCCAGGCGCTTCGCGACCGCCGGGCCCGGGTCTGCGTCGCGACCGACGTCGCCGCCCGTGGAATCGACCTGCCAACCTTATCGCTCGTCATCCACGTCGAATTGCCGCGCGACGCGGAGACCCTCCAGCACCGCTCCGGACGAACCGGAAGAGCGGGCAAGAAGGGCACAGCGGTCCTGATCGTTCCCTATCCGCGCCGAAAGCGGGTAGAGGCGATGCTCCGCGGAGCGAAGATCCAGGCGGAATGGATTTCGGCCCCCAAGCCTGAGGACATCAGGCGAAACGATCGCGAGCGACTGGTCGAACAGCTTCTCCAGCCGGTGGAGATGGACGAGGAAGACCGCGAACTGGCAGCCCAGCTTCTTGCCCGCCAGCCGGCGGAGGAGATCGCTGCGCGCCTGGTTCGAACCTATCGAGCGCGAATGCCGGCGCCCGAGGAGCTGGTCGATCAGGGCAAGGGGCCGCCGGCCCGGCCCGAGGGGCCTCGGCCCGGCTTCGAGGATACGGTCTGGTTCCGGATGGATGTCGGGCGGCGCCACAATGCCGATCCGCGCTGGCTTCTGCCCCTGCTCTGCCGCCGGGGCCATGTGACCCGTGACGAGATCGGAGCGATCCGGATCGCTGCCGACCAGACCCTGTTCGAGATCAAGCGAAGCGTCGCTGACCGCTTCGTCGCAGCCGTGAAGCGAACCGCCCGCGACGATCCCGACGGCGAGGGCGCAATTCAGTTCCAGTCGGTCCAGGGATCGCCCAGGGAAGAGGCAAGGGGCCGCCGGCAAGGCGGGCCCGCGCCTCGACGGCATGAAGCCAAGCCCTATCGCAAAGGGCAACCAAAGCGGCGCGGTTGAGCATAGGCGATGACGATCCGGATCCTCGTCGATGCCGATGCCTGCCCGGTCAAGGATGAGATTTTCAGGGTCGCCCTTCGCCACCAGGTCGAGGTCGTCATCGTCAGCAACAGCCGGATACGGATTCCCGAGCATCCGCTGATCCGGCGCCAGCTGGTCGATGACAAGTTCGACGCCGCCGACGACTGGATAGCGGAGGCTTCGGGCGCGACGACGATCGTCGTCACCGCCGACATCCTTCTTGCAGACCGGGCGCTCAAGTCGGGCGCCGGGGTCATCGCTCCCAATGGCAGGCCCTTCACCACCGATTCCATCGGCGCCGCGGTCGCGACCCGGGCGATCATGGCGGACCTTCGGGCAGGCGGCGACATCATCGGCGGACCTTCGCCTTTCACGAAGCAGGACCGCTCGCGATTTCTTTCCTCGCTTGACGAAGCGCTGGTGAGGCTCAAACGCTCCGGCCGGGGATGATTGGACCGGGGCGTCGTGATGAGAGCGTTGATCATGGTTGCGCTGGCGCTTCTGGTTTCGGCTTGCGCCACGATTGCGGAGCGGCCCGAACCGGCCAGGGTGCTGGTGATCGCGAGCCTCCACGGCGCCCACAAGGATCACCCGGCCTATCGCTACGAGCATCTCTATTCGGCGGTACGGGACTTCGCCCCCGATCTCGTCGCGGTCGAAATCCGGCAGGAGGATCTTGAGCGGGGGGAAGACTATCTCGCCCGCAACTACCCGCTCGAAATGCGCGAGCTTGCCCGGGCCTGGTCGCCTCAGGTCCGCGGCATCGACTGGCTCGGACCGGAACTGGAAGGGCGGCCGGTGCCCGAGGACTGGTGGGCCAGGCGCAGCGAGATCACTCGCCTTCAGCGCGCGCTTGAAGAGGATCCCGAGGTCTCGACCAGCCAGGCCGATCTTGTCCAGTCGGAGCAGATGGCGATGGTCGGATCGGCAAGCGCCGCCGAGCTCAACGACGGGCGCTATGACGCCCTTGCACGCGCTTATTACAATGTCCTTGCCCGAAGCCTCGCCGGAACGCCTTATTCCGCACTTTCGGCTTTCTATGCCGAGCGTGACCGGAGGATCGCCGACAATGTCGTCCGGATCGTCGCCGAAAATCCGGGTCGCAGGATCGCCGTCATCGTCGGCGCCGACCATCGCGGCCCCGTCGTCCGGGCCCTGGAACTTCGCATTCCCGACCAGGTCGAGCTGGTCCCGGTCCGCTGAACGTCGAAAGGAAATATACCGGCCCGGCACGTCCCGGGCGAAGGCCGGGCCCATGAACACGATCCCCTCCTAATTGACCGCAGGCCTTGCCGCTCGCCCGTTGTGGACGAGGCGGCCGTCGACAAGCTCGATATGGCGCCGGCAATGGCCGGCAATCCGCTCGTCATGGGTGGAGATGAGGAAGCAGGTACCGGTATCGCGGTTGATCTGGCCGATCAGCGCCATCACCTGTTCGGCCGACTGCCGGTCGAGATTGCCGGTCGGCTCGTCCGCAAGGACCAGGTCGGGCTCGTTCATCAGCGCCCTTGCGACGGCGACCCTCTGGCGCTGCCCGCCCGAAAGGGCGTCCGGCCGGTAGGTCCGGCGATCGGCCAGGCCGACGGCGTCGAGCAGTTCCGAAGCTCGCCGGCGCATTGCCGGGGTCTCGCGGCCTGCTGCGGCAGCGGCCGGCATCATCACATTTTCCAGCGCGACGAGGTCGGGGAGCAGGTGGTGGAACTGGAAAACGAAGCCGATATGCCGGCTTCGGAACCGGGTCCGCTCGGAATCGCTCGCTTCGTGGAGCGCCTTGCCGAGCATGAAATGGGTTCCCTCGCTCGGCTGCAACAGGGTTCCCAGGATCGTCAGGAGGGTGCTCTTGCCCGATCCCGATGGGCCGAGCAGCGCCGAAAGCTCGCCTGTTTCCAGGTCGAGGTCGATCCCGTGGAGGACGGTCGCGGCCGAAGGGCCTTCCCCGAAACGCTTGACGAGCCCGCGAACGCAGACGAGCGGCTCGCTCATTGCCCGATCGCCTCGACCGGATCGATCCGGGTCGCCCGGCGGGCCGAAAGGATGGAGGCGAAGGCGGCGGCAAGGGCGGTGAGGGCCACGGCAAGCGCATAATCGCCCTGCGCCCGGTCGACCGGGAGGCCGCCGCCCTCCAGGGTCAGGATCGGGGGGAAGGGGATGAGCGCAAGCCAGGCGAGGAGGGCGCCGGCAAGCGCCCCGAGCGTCCCGATCAAAGTCCCCTCGATGACGAAGATGCTCAGCACCAGCCGCTGGCTTGCCCCCATCGCCCGCAGGATCCCGATTTCCGAGCGTCGGCGAACGATCGACAGGAGCATCGCGCTCGCAATCCCGACGATGATGGTGATGAGCGCGAACAGCTTGATGATGGTCCCGGTTCTTCCCTGCGCATCGAGCGCCTCGAACAATTGCGAATTTTCCTCGGTCCAGGGGGTGACCTTGAGCCCGGTCGAACGGCGCAGGCGATCGGCGAGGACGGGCGCCGCCTCCGGCGGGTGGACCTTGGCTTCGATCCGCGAGATTCCGGTCGGAAGGTCGAACAGGGCCCGGGCGGCGGAGAAATTCATGTAGACGGCCTGCCGGTCGGCGCTTGCGATACCGAGCGCGAAAATGCCGCTGATCCGGAAGCTCCGCTCGCGGTCCCGGTCCGACGTCAGCCGGATGACCTGGCCGCTTCGCAGGCCGAGCTCGCCAGCCAGCGTCTGGCCGATCAGCAGGCCATCCGGTGGAAGCCGGTCGCTTCCGGCGATGATTGCTCCGGAAAGGTCGGCAATCGCAGACAGCTTGTCGGGCTGGACCCCGATCACTCCGACCGGGGCGATCGCCTGGCCCCGCCTGACGAAGGCGCTTCCCCTGATCTGGGGCGAAACGGCAGTCACGTCCTCGGCTGCCTCGATCGTTTCGACGG
Source organism: uncultured Sphingosinicella sp. (assembly GCA_964404245.1). Lineage (GTDB taxonomy): Bacteria > Pseudomonadota > Alphaproteobacteria > Sphingomonadales > Sphingomonadaceae > Allosphingosinicella. The sequence goes on from CAYOJN010000123.1 coordinate 4,596, forward strand.
CCGGCTCCCAGACCAGGATCTGCTCGCGCCGGCTGAGGTCGCGCTGGACGACGATCTGGACTTCAGAACCGGGAAGGAGCCGGGCAGGGTCCCGCTCGGCCATCTCGAAGGTGATGTGGGAAATGCTCCCGACCGTTCGCTCGGTAAGCAAGGTGGCGAGGCCGCCGATCAGCGCGCTCATGAAGATGAAGACGCTGACTCCGAGAGCGACTCCGAGCATGAGGAGGCCGGTCTGGCCCGGGGTCGAAAGCAGGTGGCGAACGGCGATCTTCGCTGCGTAGCGCATCGCCTAGCGTGCCGCCCGGACCCGCTTGCCCGACTCGGCCGTGGCCGGATCGACCAGCAGCCGGTCGCCAGGCTCGAGCCCTGCGGTGACGATCACGTCCGGCGCCGGCCAGTCGAGGAACCGGATCGGCCTTTCGCTCACGACGCCGTCGGAATCGGCGATTCTCACCCGTGGATTGCTGTCCGGATCGAGGATCGCTCCGCGCGGGATGCTCAGGGCATCCTCGCGGCGCTCGACGATCAGGTTGATCGTGACCGTCAGCCCGGCGGGAGCGAAGTCGATTGGGTCGACGAAGCTCAGCCGGACTTCGCGGGCGCCGGTCGATTCATCGACCCTCGGTTCGATATGGACGATCCGGGCCCGGAGCCGCCGGTCGGTTCCGGACAGTTCGACCAGGCCCATCGTTCCCGGCCGAAGCTCGGCCGCATAGATTTCGTCCACCTCAGCCATGATTTCCGGCGAGTCGAGATTGGCGAGCCGGTAGAGGACGGTCTCCGTGCCCACGGTCTGGCCGGGATCGACGGGCCGCTCCAATATCACGCCCGCAAAGGGCGCCTGGAGAACGGAGCGTTGCTGGACTTCCCTCGCCTGGGCCGCGCTTGCCCGAAGCCGCTGCAGGTCCCTTGCGCCCTGTTCGACCGCGAGCCGGGCCTGCTCGAGGCGCTGGCGGGTGACGAACTCTCCGAGCGCCTGGTAGCGGGCGAGGTCGCGGCGGGCCTGCTCGACCACCGCTTCCTGGGCCGAAACGGCGGCCTGCGCCTCGCCGATCGCTGCGCGCTGGGGGCCATCGTCGATCCTTGCGATGACGGTCCCGGCACCAACCCGGTCGCCGACGTCAAAGGGCAGCTGGGTCAGGGTCCCGGCGACCGGAGGCCTTACCTCCACCGACTGGCGGGGCCGGATCCGGCCGTTGACGGCAAGCGCACGAACCGCCGTCGCCCGCTCGACGACCCGGATCTCGGCTTCGATCGGGCGCGGCGCTAACAGGAAGACAAGCAGGGCGCCAAGGAGAAGCAGGGCTGCACCGGCGATGATCAGGCGCCGACCCTTCACCCGAATGCCTGCTTTTGCCTGGCGGTCGCCCTCGTCATCCCCCGCGCTTGCCGCAAGCCCGGACGATCGGCAAGCCCGCTGGCTTCGCCGGGAAAGGAGGCCTTCGAGCGCGTCCCCGCGATCGGATCATCCCTTTTCCTTCTTCCCGGTGCCTTCCAGGCGAAGGCCGGCATCCATGAACACGGTTCTTCGAGTGTCCGAGCGGCGGCGGACGAAGCGTATCTTCGGAGAGGGTCGTGTTCATTGGTCTCGGCCTTCGCCGGGGAAGTGGAAGTGGAAGAGGAGGGGGGTGGGCGTGCAGTCAGCCAGAAGGCCTCGAAAGCTGCTGTCCGCTTAATTCACAAACATGAAGGCCACTGAGATGAGCCAGCGGAACACGGTGTTTCGAGTGATCGCGTGGCCACGGAAGAAGGGTGCACTCGGAGTGAACCGTGTTCCGAGGGCGCCATGCCCTTCTTCATTCCCGGCGAAGGCCGGGATCCATGGACACGGTTCTTCGAGTGTCCGAGCGGCGGTGGACGAAGCGTATCTTCGGAGAGGGTCGTGTTCATGGGCCCCGGCCTTCGCCGGGGAAATGGATGGGGGAGGCGAGGGGGTGGAGTCCTTCAG
>CAYOJN010000124.1:0-6443 GCA_964404245.1 uncultured Sphingosinicella sp.
TCACGCAGGTCTTTTGGCGAGTTGACCGTGGAAATCCAAGCGCGTTGTGGCTAGCGCAGGTCTGCAACTTCCGCTTTTCGGGAGGTCCAGCGTTCATGAGCAGCGGGCCCGGCGCCGTGCCGGCGGCTTTTCCCCGGCGCTCCTCCGAACCTCTGGACCAGAAGGAGTGGAGCAGACCGAGGTGACCGCATTGAAAGACGAGCAATCCTATACCTACGCAGGCGCCGGGGTCGATATCGCCGCCGGCAATGCGCTGGTGAAGGCGATCGGTCCACTCGCCAGGGCGACCGCGCGGCCGGGAGCGGATGCACGGCTCGGTGGCTTTGGCGGCTTTTTCGACCTCAAGGCGGCCGGCTATTCGGATCCGCTCCTCATCGCTGCCAATGACGGGGTCGGAACCAAGCTCAAGCTCGCCATCGATTCCGGTCGCCACGACGGGGTCGGGATCGACCTCGTCGCGATGTGCGTGAACGACCTCATCGTCCAGGGCGGCGAGCCGCTTTTCTTTCTCGACTATTTCGCCACCGGGAAGCTCGAACCCGACATTGCGCAGACGGTGATCGCTTCGATTGCCGCCGGCTGCACGGACGCGGGCTGCGCCCTCATCGGCGGCGAGACCGCGGAAATGCCGGGCATGTATGCGGCCGGCGATTATGACCTGGCCGGCTTCTGCGTCGGCGCGGTCGAGCGGGGCGACGCACTGACCGGCGAAGGCGTTTCCGATGGCGACGTCCTCCTCGGCCTCGCTTCCAGCGGAGTCCACTCGAACGGTTTTTCCCTCGTCCGCCGGCTCGCCGCCGACAAGGGCTGGAAGCTCGATCGTCCGGCCCTGTTCGACAAGGACCGGCTCCTGATCGACGCCCTGCTCGAGCCGACCCGGATCTACGTCCGATCCCTCCTTCCGCTCGTCCGGCAGAAGACGATCAAGGCTCTGGCCCATATCACCGGGGGCGGCCTCCTCGAGAATATCCCTCGCGTTCTTCCCGCCGGGCTTCATGCGATTGTCGACGCCGATCGCTGGCCGCAGCCGCGACTGATGGCCTTTCTCCAGGCTCAGGGGAATATCGAACCGGGCGAATTCGCCCGGACCTTCAATTGCGGGATCGGGATGGTCGTCCTCACCGGTCCGGATCAGGCGGCGAAGGTCAGTGAAAGGCTGGAACAGGCCGGTGAAAGCGTGTTCGAGATCGGCCGGATCGCTACCGGTGAACGAGGCTGCACTGTCACCGGCTCCAAAGGCACCTGGAGCGGACGGACCGAATGGTCGGCCGTCCATCATGGCTGACAGGATCAGGGTCGCAGTCCTGATTTCGGGACGCGGAACGAACATGCTCGCTTTGTCCGAGCACAAGAGACGCGATCCCCAGCGACCTTATGAAATCGCCCTCGTCGCCTCGAACGTTCCGGAAGCCCGCGGGCTCGTCCTGGCTCGCCGGCTCGGTCTGAAAACCTGGACGCTCAGCCACAAGGGGCTGGAGCGGGCGGAATTCGACCGAAAGCTGGACGAGGCCCTCCAGGCAAACGACGTCGAGCTTGTCGCCCTCGCCGGCTATATGCGGCTTCTATCCAGCGAGTTCGTCGAAAGGTGGAAGGGCCGGATCCTCAATATCCACCCTTCCCTTCTCCCCCTCTACAAGGGGCTGGACACGCATCGCCGGGCCATCACCGCCGGTGACGAATATGGTGGATGTTCGGTCCACCTGGTCACTGCGGACCTCGATTCAGGGCCGGTCATCGCCCAGTCGAAGGTGCGGATCCAGCCGCGCGACGACAGCGAAAGCCTGGCGAAGCGAGTCCTCGATGAAGAGCATCGCCTCTACCCGCTGGCCCTGGAGGATTATTCAAGGACGCTACTGGACCGGAAAGCCGCCTCAGCCCTTCCCTCCACTCCGGAGGCGAGCGAAGACGACTGACGTCCCGACGAACAACGAGGGCGACCCGGCAGCGGCCGGATCGCCCTGGTCGTCATTCAAAGTTGCCGAACGAGCGCGGGATTCAGCCGACAATCTCTTCGGGCTTGAAGAAGAAGTCGATTTCGATCTTCGCATTTTCGAGGCTGTCGGAGCCGTGGACGCTGTTCGCCTCGATCGATTCGGCGAACTGCTTGCGGATCGTGCCTTCCTCGGCATTGGCCGGATTGGTGGCGCCCATCACTTCGCGATTGCGGGCGACGGCATTCTCGCCTTCCAGAACCTGGACGACGACCGGGCCCGACGTCATGAAACTGACCAGGTCGTTGAAAAAGGGCCGCTCGCGGTGAACGCCGTAAAAGCCTTCTGCCTGCTCGCGGGTCATCTGGATCCGCCTGGACGCGACGACCCGGAGACCGGATTCCTCCAGCACCTTGGTGATTGCGCCGGTGAGATTGCGACGGGTGGCATCGGGTTTGATGATCGAGAAAGTGCGTTCGGTCGCCATGGCCGACTAAGCTCCATATCCTTGAGGTGACGGAAAATCGCGCGCTCCTTAGAGCTTCGCTTCCACGGCTGCAATGGCCGAGACCGCGAGCCGTCCCGACTCAGCCTTCGTGATGATCGGCAACATAACGGTCGAGCAGGGCGACTCCGAAGCCGGTTGCGCCCTTGTCGTACAGATTTCCGGCCTTGTCCGCCCAGACCGTTCCGGCAACATCGAGATGGGCCCATTTCACCCCGTCCTCGACGAAACGGCCAAGGAAGCAGGCTGCAGTGATCGACCCGCCTTCACGGCCGGCACTGTTCTTCATGTCGGCGATCTGGGAATCCATGATCTTGTCATAGACTTCGCCCATCGGCATCCGCCACAGGCGGTCCCCACTCGCCTTCCCGGCGTCGGTCAAAGCCGAGGCAAGGCCATCGTCATTGGCGAAAAGGCCGGCATATTCGTGGCCCAGGGAAATGATCATCGCACCGGTGAGTGTGGCGAGGTCGATCATCACCTTCGGCTTCAGCTCGCGCTGCGCCCAGGTCATGGCGTCAGCAAGGACAAGCCGCCCTTCGGCATCGGTGTTGATCACCTCGATCGTCTGGCCCGACATGGAGGTCACGACGTCGCCGGGCCGCTGGGCATTGCCGTCAGGCATGTTCTCGGCGAGCACGCAGATTCCAACGACATTGGCCCTGGCCTTGCGCGAAGCGATCGCCTTCATCGCCCCGGCGACAGCGCCGGCCCCGCCCATGTCCCATTTCATGGCTTCCATGCCCTGGGCCGGCTTGATCGAGATCCCGCCGGTGTCGAAGGTGATACCCTTGCCGATGAAGACGACCGGATCGGCCTTTGAATCCGAAGCCCCATTCCAGCGCATCACGAGCAGCCTCGGAGGGCGAACCGACCCTTGAGCGACTCCGAGCAGAGCGCCCATTCCAAGCGCGTCCATCGCGGCCTCGTCCAGTACCTCGAATTCGACTCCAAGGCCCTCCATCGACTCGCGACAATGCGCAACGAAGGTTTCCGGGTAGATGACGTTGGCCGGTTCGGTCACCAGGGTCCGGGTAAGATGAAGCCCATCGAGGAGCGACTGGAATCTCCCCCACTGCTGATCCGCGCCCTCGGCCCCGACGATGATCACTTCCTCGAGGGTCGGCTTCTGCTTCCGGCCGAGCTTGGTTCGATATTGATCATGGCGCCAGCTTCGGGCGGCGGCCCCGAAGCCGATTCGGGCAGCGGCCTCGGGATCGAGCCCAAGCCCGCCGACATCGATGACCAGGCGGGTTTCCCCGGACAGGAGAAGCTTCGCCACCAGCGCGCCGCCAATCCGCTCATGAAGCGATTCTTCATCGCCCCGACTGCCGAGGCCGACGAGCAGAAGTCGGCGGACTCGATCGCCCTCGGCAATGAAGGTCTCGGCGATGGCCGCGGTCTCGCGCTCGAACCTCTGTGCTTCCGCCGAACGTACCGCCAGGGTTCTGGCCGCCTCGTCAAAGCCGGCCAGGCGCTCGTGAAGCATGTCTTCGCCGCGTACCGGGATCGCGAGTGCGAAGGCGCCTTCTGGACGATGTTCGGCAAAGCTGATCGTGATCACGGGAGGCATCTCCTGAGCAAAAGCGGGTTTGGAAGGGGGCGAGCATGCCATTGCAGGGAGCGGCCTCAGGTGCAATAGGCTCGGCCATCCTCTCGGCGAGAGCAGCCTCATTTGTGAACACTTATCGACTGATCTGCCGCACCGCGTTCCCGCTGCTGTTGTGCATCCCGATTCCGGCCCTTGCGCAGTTGCAGTCAGTGCCTCGATCGGTGGTCGACGCTCCCGCGGAAGCTGACCAGCCGTCGGTCATTGCCTTCAGCGCCGACGAGCTCGTCTATGACGAGAATGAGGACCGGGTAACGGCAAGCGGCGAAGTCAGGATGAACCGCGAGGGCTATGACCTTCGTGCCGACACCGTCGTGTGGACCCGCCTGACCGGGGAAGTACGGGCCTTTGGCGACGTGAAGGTGACGAGCCCGGCAGGCGATGTCGCTTATGGCGACGAGGCACTTCTTCAGGACGACCTTCGCGACTTCATGGTCGAAAACCTGCTTCTCGTCCTCGAAGATGGTGGCCGTCTTGCAGCGACCGAGGCGAGCCGAAGCGACGGCTATACGGTCCTCAGCCGGGCGGCCTACACACCCTGCGCGGTCGTGACTCCTGAAGGCTGCCCGAAGGACCCGACCTGGCAGATCAACGCGGTTCGGGTCGTCCACGATCCGGTTCGGCAGCGGATCAGCTATCAGGGGGCGACTCTAAGCCTGTTCGGTCTTCCAATTCTCGCCCTTCCCGGCCTTTCCCATCCGGACGGAAGCCAGGGCGGAGGAAGCGGCCTCCTGGTTCCCGAAATCCGGCTTAGCCGAAGAAACGGACTTGAACTCAGCACCCCTTATTATCTGCGCCTGGCACCGGATCGGGACGCCACCATCACCCCCCATTTCTATTCCAGCGTGCTTCCGATGCTCGAAGCGGAATATCGGGAGCTGACGTCGCTTGGCGCCTTCCAGCTGCGCGGCTACGTCACCCACGGCTCAAGGATCGAACTCGATCCGCTGGCGCTTCCAGCGCCGGGCGGAAATGACGGGATCAGGGCCTATGTCGAAGGCAATGGCCGGTTTCAGCTCGATCCGCGCTGGAGCGTCACCGGTTCGGTTCGCTACGCCACCGACCGGACCTTCCTTCGTCGCTATGATATCAGCCGCGACGACCGGCTCCGGTCGATGGTCAATGCCGAGAGGATCACCACCGACAGCTATGTGTCGATCGCTGGCTGGGCCTTTCAGGGACTTCGGGTGACCGATGTCAGCGGCCAGCAGCCGATCGTCCTTCCTGCAGTCGACGCCCGCTGGCGGTTTCCCGAAATGTTCGGCGGGCGGCTGGAGCTCCAGGCCAATAGCCTGTCGATCCTCCGCCCGGAGGGCCAGGACAGCCAGCGTGCCTTTGCAAGCGCCCATTGGGAACGGCGCCGGATCACTCCGCTCGGTCAGGAACTGACGTTCACGGCTTTTGCCAGAGGCGATGTGTATCACGCCAACGACACCGCTCTCACCCAGACCCTGATCTATCGCGGCAAGGAAGGCCTGAGCGGCCGCTTCATCGGTGCCCTGGCAGCGGATCTTCGCTGGCCGCTGGTGGGCCGGTTCATGGGCGGGACCCAGAGGCTGACTCCGCGACTCCAGCTCGTCGCCTCGGCGCCGACCGAAAATATGGACATTCCCAATGAGGATGCCCGCTCGGTCGATCTCGAGGATTCCAACCTGTTCGCCCTCAACCGCTTCCCCGGCCATGACCGCTGGGAGGACGGGCTTCGACTGACCTATGGAGCGGACTGGGCAGTCGATCTTCCGGGCATTTCGGTCCGGTCCAATATCGGCCAGAGCTATCGCCTCGGCAATCAGGAGACGATCTTCCCGCAGGGCACCGGCCTGTCCGATCGATTTTCGGATTTCGTCGGCCGAACCAGTGTCCGGGTCGGCCGGCGGGTCAACTTCGTTCACCGCTTCCGGCTCGACAAGGACAATCTCGCGATCCGCCGCAACGAGATCGACGCGGTGGTGGGCGGACGGCAGACCTATGCGACCATCGGCTATCTGCGCCTCAACCGCGACGTCGACACGGCGATCGAGGATCTTCGTGACCGCGAGGAACTCCGTTTCGGCGGGCGGGTGCGTTTCGCCCGCTACTGGTCGATCTTCGGGTCCACCGTCATCGACCTTACGAACCAGCGCGAGGATCCCTTGTCACGAGCCGACGGCTTCGAGCCGGTTCGTCACCGGGTCGGCCTTCTCTACGACGACGATTGCATCGAGCTTGGACTGACCTGGAGGCGCGATTACGAGACCACCGGTGATGCCAGCCGCGGCAACACCTTTCTGATCCGGGTGGCGCTGAAGAATTTGGGACGCTAAGGATTCCCTCCCGGAAGGGCGCTAACCCGCGCCCGGCCGTGGTGGGGCCGCTAAGCTGGGGTTCAGCATGATACGGGCAGGATAGAAGCCTGCTT
>CAYOJN010000125.1:0-6358 GCA_964404245.1 uncultured Sphingosinicella sp.
TTGGAGTTTTCTCCCGCCCCCTGCTTCTCAAGCCGGTTGCGAGCGGTTGCGGTGCTAGGCATCTTCTATCCTTATGAACAGACGGCGCGATCGGTGAGCCGGCGCCAGCTGGTGCCATCGGACCAGGCCGGAACTTCCCCGTCCGTCTCGTCCGCGACGATGATCATTCCGCCGCGCCAATGTGCGGCGTCGGGAAGGGCGGCGACGGTGAACGAGGGCAGGCGAACCGGATGCTCGGGAAAGCCCCTCGCGCCTCGCTCGATCTGACGAATGAGGTCCAGCGCCCATTGCGGGGCGCCGATCGGGGAGGTGAGTTTCATTGACCCGACTTCCACATCATGCCGCCTCCAGGACCGCCGCGATCTCGGGATCGCTGAACGTGCCTTTGCGAATGCCGACGAACCTGATCGGGGAGTTGGCGTGAGAGGCCGCACTATGATTTGATCCAACTCGCAGATGCGTCAGACCTGAAGGGAATGTCCCTTCGCCTTCCGAGCTGATTGTGATGTCCCCCTGCACCTTTGCCGCACCGGACCATTTTCCAGCCCGGCGGCGCAACATGACTGTCACGTCATTGTGGACATCGGGAATGATATTGATTGCAGCGGCGCTGCTGCCGCCGACTATGGCGTCAACACGAGCGTATCCAAGCGAGCTCTTCTGAAGGATGATTCGATCGTTCGAGGAGCCGCCGTCGATCTGGGAAATCACCTGTCCTGTTCCGGCGATATCGCGCAGTGAGACGCTGCTCCACCAGACGAAATCCTCGTCCGCTGCGATCGGGCTGGCAAGGCTCAGAGCGTCTGCTCCAACACTCCTTGCCGATCCGGTCGTGAGGATGATGGGGCCGGGTAGTATTCCGGTGACCGCGCCAGGTAGGCAGACTTCGACTTCGGCAGCGGAGTCCATCTCTCCGGCGGTGATCTCGATCCTGTAGCCCGTTTGGTCGTTGGCAAAGGTGTAGGTGCAAAGCGCCTCTTTCCAGTCAGAGGAAAGGACGACCGCAAGGCCGACACCAATCTCGAATGTGCCCGAGCCGTTCCGCGCGATCCGTGCCGTCACCGTTTTCCCGATGTTCGGGCCCCGTCCGCGAACAAAGACTCGTGCGGTCTTCGTTGCTCCTTGCGAAACTGCAGTGCCTCCCAGGCCAGCAGAGGTAACGGCGCCCCAGCCTGTCGCTAGATTGGAGATAAAGGTGGAAGTGGAGCCTAGCAGTCCTGAGCCGCTTGCTCCGACGACCCCGTTGCCAAGCACTGACCAGGCCGCGCCGCTGCTGTTGGAATACTCGTTCGTTACCGACCCGCGTGACCAAAATCCCAATCCCGGCACGATCCCCGGCACATCCGCCGCGAAGGGCATCAGAACGCCCGCCGTGTTCAGCTCATACTTGTCGCCCGTCCGGGCATAGGAATGACCGCTCAGCGTGGCGAGAGACGATCGCATCCGCGTCCCGTCCCAATATCGCCCGCGCTTGAAGTCGAGCGCCAGGGCGAAATCGGCAAACGGGTTTCTCCCTCGCTGCAGTTCCGACAGGCCCAGCCCGGTTCCAAGCCCGCGCATCAGGCTTCGATCACAGCCAGCTTGTCGCCGGGGCGAACCTGAAAATCCGCATTCTCCCCGGCAAGAACCTTGAACGAACTCGCGGTTGCCGTCGGATCTGCACCAAACTCCACATGGCAATCCGCGTCGGCCTGCACCGTGACATATCCGGTCCAGGCGCCGAACGCGTCGGACTGGGTGCTGCTCGGCAGGACCTCCACCGCCTGCTTTGCCCGCCAGACTGAAGGGCGAACAGTGCCCTCGGGCGCGATGTCGCCCATTTCGAATATACGAATATCGGCCATGGTTCAGCCTCTCAGGAAATGGTTTTGGTCGGGGGCGTTGGGCGTGCTGCCCTTCGGCGTTTTTACAGAGGCGAAGTCAGCCCCTGTTGATGCCGAACGTATCGGCCAAAGGCAGATCATTCTTCAGTCGCATCGGTGCCCCGCCTCCGCTCTTTCGGTTGCTTGCCGAACGGATGGCCGCAATCGCGCCTTGTGTCCTCGCCTCCCAGAAGGTGGCCCGCTGCTCGTCCATCAGGAAAGCGAAGGCTTCGACCAGGGAAGCGGCGAGATAGGCGTCGGGATGATCCTCGATCAGCCAGTTTGACGGGTTGCTGTCCGAAAGCGCCGGAATGCGCTGATAATAATTGAGATTGAAAACATAGTCTTGGTCTGGCTCCGGCCTGACGGTGAGCCCGACGCCGGATACGATCGCGTAGAAAGCGGGCTTTCCGCTGCCGCCGCCGAGACGATGAAGCGCATCCAGACCCATCGGCTCGAGGATCGTGATCGGGTCCGTCTCCAGGTGGATCGTTCGAACCCCGGCAAAGTCGGAAGGAAGGACGATCTCCGTTGAAGAAATTGTCGAGATCGTTTCCGCCTCGCGCTCGGCTACCGGGAGCTCGCGCTGAAGCCTCGCTTCGGCGAGCGCAATGAAGGTAGGGATCACGTCCGCCAGATCGTCGCGGACCGTGTATGTCGCGATCAGGGCCGACAGGCCTTCAAAATTCCTCATCGCTGAAACGATCGGAAGTAGCTCGGGAACGACCCTCCGCGCTTTCCGTCACGGTCATGATCGAGGGGGTCGACCGGAGCCTTTCCGGGCGCATCGGCCCAGCCTTCGGGAATGTCGGCGGGATCGGTGAAAATCGCCGCCTCGCCATCGGGGCCGTAGAACCAGGCGTACATGCTTACCTCCCGGAAGAAGGGAAGGGGGCCGACGCCCCCTTCCTGCTCAATTGTTGTGGAGTCGGCAGGCCAGCTGGGGCCGAAGCGTCTTGTAGCCGTAGAGGACATCGAGACGGGTCGGGAACTTGTCATTGTTGATGTCGTACTGGCGAACGATCCGCATCGAGATGCCGTCGAGTACCTCGCGCGCGGCGAAGTCCACGCCCTTGGGCATGACCAGATCGGCCGTTGCGAAGGCAAAGGCTTCCTTCTGAAACAGAAGCGATGTGCCAACCGCGGTCGAGGCCGAACCGGCGAAGGTTAGAACGGCATTGTCGGCCGGTGCCGCCGACACGTTCTGGCTGGCGCCGGAGGCGATGATCGCGGGCGAGACCGATAGGCTGGTTGCTCCCGACGAGGCATCGGCTGTGACGACGAACTGCTTCAGCTGTCCGGTAGACTGCTTCGTCTCGGGGTGGACGTCGAAGACCCCGGCGATGGTGACGACATCCCCGGCGTTGATCGCTCCGGTCCCGGTATCGACGACGAGGGTCGAGCCGGTTTGGGAAGCGCCGTTGAGGAGGTAGCCGGCGCCGGCGCCGCGCAGGTGCGCGGACCACATCGTATTCTCCACGAAATCGAAGCCGGCGGTTCGGCCCATTACGCCTTCGCGGTACTGGCGCGACACTTCCCGGCTATCGTGGAACAGGTTCTTTAGGGCCTCGACCATGTCGACCGTGTCCTGGGTATTCAGGTTGGCGGTCCGATTGTCGTTCGGCGCAAGGCTGTCGTTCAGCTTCTTGCGGCCGGCCAGAACCTTCATCAGAGTCGCCGGGCTTCCGCCGTTCCAGACCGACTGCGGTACGTCCTTGTACATCGACATCGCGTCGGCCTCGATATTGGCTGCAAGGACGCTCATCGCCGGGTCGAGAATCCGGGTCGAGAAGTCGTCGAGGCTCATCGTCAGGTCGACCGAAGTAAAATTGAGATCGACGCCTTTCTGAGTTGCGACCTGGAGCGTGGCGCTGGATTCGCTCGTGTCCTGGGTGGACAGGGTCGCTCCGGTTCGAACCACATATTGATTGGGCAGCCGGATCTTCAGGCTGTCGCCGATCTTCGCCCCGGTCTTCGCGAAGCCGTCATCATATTCGCGCACGATCGAGCCGATGAAGTTCAGCTTCTGGTGCAGGATCCGAAGCGCTTCGCGAGTGACTGCCGTCGGCGTGAGAAGTGTATTCGCCATGGTGAAAAATCCTTCGATGGGAGGGCCGGCGCCTCACGGCGCGGGTTGAGTGATCAGCCTCGCTTCCGAACCTGATCGTTGCGGCGTCTCACCCATTCGTCTGTCGACAGCCGGTCATCGAGGCCGGTCGGCGGTGCGCGCCTTGCGCTTACCGTCGCTGCCGGCTTTGCCTGCTGCGCCTGGGTGAGGCGATTTGCCGCCTGCGTCTTTGTCTGGTGCTGAGCCCACTCATAGGCGTCTTTCAGGATCATCGCTGCGACAGGGTTGGCCTCTAGGTCGGCGAGATCGTCGCGACTGAGACCGCGCTGAAGCGCGTGATCGGTAAGCCTGGCCTTGAGTTCGTCATTCCAGCCAATGTCCCGGGTCAGGATCGTCCGCCCTTCTTCCACGAGCCTGGCACGGTTCTGCTGCTCGCTGGAAAGGCGTTCCTTCCTTGCGGAATCGTAGCGGGCTCGGGCCTCGCTCGCCGCGTCCCGGACCTGCTGATAGTGCATATGGGCCTTCAGGGCCTGCATCGGGTCCTGAAGGGCCGCCCAGTTGGTCTGCTGAAGCTGTTCTACCTGTCCCTCCAGGGTTCGAAGGGTCGCAAAGGCTTCCAGCTCTTCATTCGTCGAGCTCCAGACAGTTTGGCGATCAGCCTCGAAGCTCTTGCGCCGCTCCGCCAGTTCCTGGGTCTTGCGGGTATAATCCGCCTGCCGGAGCCAGCCATCGCGAAGCTTGCGAGCCTGTGCGGGAGGAAGCCTGAGCGTCAGCCCGTCCTCGAGTTCGATCTCCTCTTCATCGGTGACTGGGCTCTCCTCGTCCACCGGTGCCTCATCGGAAGCCTTGGGCTCGGGATCCTGCATTTCGGCAGGGGGAGGTTCCCGGCTCTCGTCCTCGTCGGCCGGATGGGTCTCGTCGTTCATGTCATTCCTTCCTGTTTGGGTTGATTGCATCGCCTGCACGGCCGATCACAGGCTGGTTTGAGGCGGCGCCTTGAAGAAGGTGGGCTGGCGCGCGGCGATGAGCTTCGCCTGGGCTTCGACCGCCTTCACCTGCAGCTCCTCGCGCTTGAGGGCGATTTCGGCGGCTTTCAGCTGTCGCTCTTCCGCCTTGCCCTGGGCATCGGCCTTCAGCGATTCATTCTGGCTCATCATCGCCTGGAGTTCGGGCGAAAGACCGTGGCCCGGGTTCAGTTTCGCCTCGATCTCGTCCGCGATCGTCTCGGCATCGGGGACGTCCATCAGCCGGGCGATCCGGGGAATGAGAACCGAGGCGACGATCTCGCCCCCGGCCTGGGCCATCTCGGTCATCATCAGCCGATTCTCTTCCCGCATCGACGTGAAGGACGGGCCCGCCTTGACCGTCAGGTCGTATTTGCCTGCGGTAATGTCGAAGATCGGTCCATAAGCCGAGAATTCTGCCGGCGCCCGGCCTTGCGGCGCGACTGGAACCGCCTTCGGGGCCATGTCCTCGCCGAGGATTCGAACGATCCGCGCGGTGCTGTAAACCTTCGGAATCAGGTCGAGAATGATCCGGCCGCCGTGACGGATGGCGCGCGAGAGATTGTCGATGAAGTGGAACGTCGAAACGTCCCCCTCGCGCTGCCGCGCCATGATCGCCCGCCCCGAAGTCTCGTTGGACCGCGCGCCCAGGGAAGCATCGAAGATCCCGATGATCGATTTCATGTCGTCGGCCGCATTCAGCGCCTCTTGAAGAGGTCCAGCAGGAACGCCCGTGAAGCTCTGCCTTTGCGGAGTCTTGGATCCCCGGGCATGGACCAGGTAGGGGTGCGAAACGCTGTTCGCGCTGTCCCATTTCCTGGCTTCGTCTGGATCCACATCGAGCGCGCCTTCTTCCATGATGAAGGGCGCCTTCGGTGCGAGGGCGATCAGCTCGGTCGTTGTCGTGCGCCAGTAATTGAACATCTGCTGGGCCGAACGGGCATCACGGATGAGTGATCGGAAATGGCGCTTGCCATCTTCGCCGATCACCTCCTCGCCATAGACAGGAACGATCGGAATGTATCGGCCTGCCCAACGTACCTCCTTGAGGATTTCCGCACCGGACATGATCCTCTGGGTGACGGTCCAGGATTCGATTTCGCGCGGTTCGCCGATTGGCTCAATCCCGAAGGCGGACAGCTCACCGGCGAGGCGCTCGACCTCCTCGATTTTCCGAACCGTCCCGTCGGACAGTGCGACGATCTGGGAGACCGTTTTCTCCCTGGTCCAATATTCGGCGACGAGGACCTCGTCGCCGTCGGTCCAGTTCGGGCAGTCGCGATAATCATGGTCCCAGTCGATCTTCTCGGCGTCGGGATATTCGCGCTCGAATTCCGGCCGGGTAAGGGAGGTGGTGATGAAGGCGAGATTCCAGTCGGAGGAATCCGCCGCCGTCGATCGCGGGTCGCCATAGACCGTGAACG
>CAYOJN010000126.1:0-3466 GCA_964404245.1 uncultured Sphingosinicella sp.
TCGATCGAGGGGCCGTGAAAGTCATAGCCGACAAATTCGCTGTTCGGAAAAGCCTCGGCCATCAGCAGGGTCGAAAAGCCGACTCCGCAGCCGATATCCGCCACCCTGGCGCCGCGTTCCAGGCGCGGAAGCATTCCGTCCAGGGCAGGAAGCCAGGATTGAACGAGGGCATTGATGTAACCCGGTCGGAAGAAGGCGCCGACGGCGCAGAACAGGCAGGTGGACGATTCCCCCCATTCGACGCCTTCACCGCTTCTGAACCCGGCCTCGACCTTGGCTTCGCCCTCGATCATCGAGGCGACAAGGTCGAAGCCGCCGGCGAAGTAGAGCGGGCTGTCCTCGATGGCGAACACCATCGCCTGTTCGGGGGACAGGCTGAAACGGGCCGCGGCGCCATCATACTCGACATAGCCATTGGCTGCCTGTGCCAGCGCCCATTCGCGAACATAGCGTTCAGCGAGGCCGAGCCGAGCTGCCAGTTCCGCGGCTGAGGCCGGCCCATCCTCGTGAAGGGATCGGAACAGGCCGAGTCGAAAGCCGATCCGGGCGGTTGGAACGCTGTAGGCGCCGCCAAGATCGGCAAGCATCTTCGCCGTCAGACTATCGAGTTTGTCCGGATCCACTGATGTCACTTTCTTTCTCCTCGCTGAGATCGGCTCGTAGATGGTCGAGTAAGGCCGCCCGGGCCAATGATCGGGCGGTCGGCAGATTTGATCGCAAGGCCGTAAGTCGGATAAGAACCTTCGAGAGACAGGAGCGGTCTTCATGCAGAAGGGCCATCCCGGATCAGTGCTCAGACTGGAGCACGATCACCACCAATTGGCGGATCCTGCGCCGGCTCCGACGAGTGACCCGGCCGTCTCGCGCGCTTTGCAGGTGATTCACAGCCGCTTCGCCGAGCCGCTGGACCTTGCCGTCCTCGCTCGCGAAGCGGGAGTGTCTCGTACCGTCCTCAAGGAGAGGTTCGGACAGGCGCTCGGAGAGCCGCCGATGCACTATTGCGCGCGCTGGCGACTCGGTCAGGCGGCGATCATGCTCCGCGATTGCGATCGAAAGGCCGGCGACGTCGCTTTTGCCATCGGGTTCGGAAGCGAAGCGGCGTTCAGTCGGGCCTTCAAGCGCACTTTCGGCCTCCCCCCGGCAGCCTGGCGAAGGGAGGCGCAAAAATTCCGGGCAACCGAAACGCTTCCTGCCCAGCAGCTACGCTATTGCAGGTCGCGTGACGGAACCCGGCTCGCCTGGTCATCGATGGGCGCCGGTTTTCCACTGGTGAAGACGGCCAATTGGCTGAACCATCTCGAATATGACTGGAGCAGCCCGGTCTGGCGGCACTGGCTTCGGGAACTGGCCAGGGAGAATCGACTGATCCGCTACGATGAGCGCGGAAATGGCCTTTCCGACTGGGATGTCGCCGATCTGACCTTCGACAGCTTCGTCGACGATCTCGAAACTGTCGTCGAGGCGGCCGGGCTGGACCAGTTCGATCTGCTGGGAATCTCTCAGGGCGCGCCAGTGGCCATTGCTTACTCGCTTCGCCATCCCGGGCGGATCCGGCGGATGGTCCTTCTGGGTTCCTATTCTCGCGGATGGGCCTTGCGGCTGGAAGGGGATGATCTCGCCCGGCGCGAAGCGATGGTGACCCTGACCAGGACCGGCTGGGGGAATGACAATCCGGCGTACCGGCAGATGTTCACCAGCCACTATATTCCCGGCGGCACCCCCGAGCAGCTCGGCTGGTGGAACGAGCTGCAGAGGGTTTCCACCACGCCCGACAATGCCGTCCGGCTTCAGCGGGTTTTTGCCGGGATCGACGTCAGCGCCCTACTTGGCCGGGTGAGGGTGCCGACTCTCGTCGCTCATGCCAGCAACGACCAGGCCGTCAGTCCCGAGGCCGGCCGGGAGCTTGCGGCGGGAATCCCGAATTCGGTCTTCGTCGAGCTGGACAGCGCCAACCATGTCCTTCTCGAGCATGAACCGGCCTGGCCTCAATTCATTGCCATCCTTCGGCGCTTCCTGAGTCAGTGACCCCGGCGATCAATGAGCGAGCAGCACCGGTGCCGGAAGATCCAGGATCATTTGGCGGGTCACTCCGCCAAGCAGCCATTCGCGCGCCCGGCTTCGCCCATAGGCACCCATTACCAGATAAGCCGGTTCACGATCCGCGACAGCGGTGAGGAGCGAATAGGGAATGTCCGCATCGGTGACTGTCACCGTCTCGATTTTCGAATGCACGCCGTGCCGGGAGAGATATTCGGCCAGACCGGTGGCTGGCAGGTCCCATTTGCCGCCGGGCTCCTCGGCGGTGAGCAGGACCACTTCGGAGGCCAGCGCCAGGAGCGGGAGCGCCATTCGAACGGCATTGGACGCCTCCGGGCTGCCGTTCCACGCGACCAGGGCCTTTCCGAACGGGTCGAAGGACCTGCTCTGCGGCGGGATTGCGAGGACTGGGGCGGAGCTCGACAGGACGACATCGCCAACATGGGCGAGGCGCTCGCTTCGGCTGCCTTCACCGCCGGGCTTCGCCATCAGGATGAGGTCGGTGAGCCGCGAATATTCGGCCAGAACCTCCGAAGGGGCGCCGCGGGCATGGCGGTAGTCCCAGGTGAGGCCTTCCTTGGCCATCTCCTCCTCGAAGGCAGAGCGTATCTCCTGTTCCCGTTCGCTCACGGCCTCCAGCACCGCCGGAATGGCGTAAGCGCCGCCGAACGGGTCGAAGCTTACATAGGCGTTGATCGGTGTCGCCTGGACTCCGGTGATATGGCTTCCAAAGGCACGGGCCAGATCGGCCGCGCAGTCGAGCCGGCCATCCCGGACGTCGGGGTCGAGTTCCACCAATAAGCTTTTCACGTCTCCTCCTGTTCCCGGCAGCCTTCGCGGCCGAAGTCCCGCTTGTTCGGACCGAAAATGTCCGGTCGGGATGGATGCCCGCTCAGCCTAGAACATCAGCCTTGAAGCTGGCAAACGCTGCGGCGATCTTTCGTTCGGAATGACGATCGGAACAGAAGGATGAAGCGGGGCAGGCAGGTCGTGGCGTCATTTCACTCCTCCGGTTCCGAAACGCCTCTCACGCCGGTTGCCGGTTCAGGCCCTTGCGTCATGGCGAGTGAGCCATTGCTGCGTCCTGGCTGTAATTCAGCCTTCCGGCGAAGCAGGATCCGGCCTGTCGTGAAGCTGGCCATGTCGTAGGTCGCGTGAATCCACATGACGAGCAGGAGGCTCCCGCTCGCCAGATACACCGCGCCCAGCGCCAGGCCCGCGAAAGTGGCGAATATGATTCCGAACCAGGACTGGTAGCCGTGGGCGATTCCGAACAGCAGGCTGGATAGAAGAAGCCCTGCCGGCCACCCGAACAGCAGCGAAGCATACCAGAGCAGGAAGCCGCGATAGGCGATCTCTTCGCCTGCGCCCGCCGCCAGCGAGACTCCCCAGCTCGCCGCAAGCTCGCTGCCCGTCCGTGGGAAGATAG
>CAYOJN010000126.1:3566-6303 GCA_964404245.1 uncultured Sphingosinicella sp.
CAGCGCAGCCGCAAGCAGGTGATCGGTCTCGTTCATGCGCCTCCTGGAACCTGCCACCGCTCGCGATCTGAATCTCCGCGATCGGGATGTTCCAGAAATCTGATCGCGGCGCTGAAAAACTGCAAGGCCGCCAGGCGTTCGCGTGCAAGATGCGTCGTTCCGGACGACATCACTTCAGGCGGCCATTCCAGGAGCATGGTCAGCTACATCGCTGGAGTTTCTCGTCGAACACGCCATCAGGGGTCTCACTCGCGCTCTTCTTGCCCCCTCGCGAACGTTGGCGCTTTTCCGTTCATCTTTTTCTGAATGGACCCCAATCGGTCATATATTCCGCCTGTGGTGAGCGCGTTGAAAATGGCTGCCCCAAGGAGCACGTTCACCTGCCAATCTCTCATTATGAATTCCCGGTCCTGGCTTGAAAACCTTCAGTCGCTCAATCTCGGCGCCCGCTTCCCGTGGCGGCACTCTGGACCCATCGATATGTTCGGGATTGCGAGTTTTCCGGGCTTCGTCAGTGGCGGATTTCCGACGCTCTCCTGGCGAACGCGCTGCTGCAAAATCTTCCTGCCACTCGGCTCGTCAGCGAGGAACTTTACAGCACTTCCAACCGTCATTCGAACACCGGCGGCGCCGCCGCCCGACTTTCAACGCCAAGACGGAGGGTTGATCATGCCTCAGAACCAGCAAGACCTTGTCGCGGTCATTACAGGATCCGCAGCCGGCCTCGGCAAAGGCATTGCCGAGCGCTTGGCCCGGGATGGGTTCAAGGTGGTCCTTAGCGATATCAACGAGGACAGGCTGACGAAGACTGAAGGCGAGTTCAAGGAGGCCGGCCATGACGTGCTCGCAATCAAGGCCGACGTGTCGAACCGTGGCGACCAGGAAAAGCTGGTCAAGGCCGCCGCCGACAGGTTCGGCCGGGTCGATGTTTTCGTCAATAATGCCGGAATTGAATCCGTCGGGCCCCTGGTCGATATCGAGGGAGACGAGGTCGACAAGGTGATGAACATCAACGTCAAGGGCGTGTTGTTCGGCATCCAGGCTGCCGCCGAGCAAATGAAGGGCCAGGACGGCGTCGGCAAGATCATCAATGCCTGCTCGATCGCCGGCCATGAAGGCTATGAGATGCTGGGGCTTTATAGCGCCTCCAAGTTCGCGGTGCGCGCTCTGACCGTCGCCGCTGCAAAGGAGCTCGCCCAATATGACATCCGGGTAAACGCCTATTGCCCGGGGGTCGCGGGCACCTCGATGTGGGACCGCATAGACGCCGCCATGGCCGAGCATACCGGCGCGAAGCCGGGCGAATCCTTCGCGGCGTTCTCCGACGAAATTCTCGTCGGCCGCACGCAAGAGCCGGAGGATGTCGCCAACCTCGTCTCCTTCCTGGCCTCGAGCGATAGCGACTATATCACCGGCCAGGCCATTATCACCGACGGCGGCATGGTCTTCCGATAAGCCTTTGACGGCGCTTGTGGCTTCTGGGCGCTCGACCGCCTGGATTTTTATCAGGGGCGGTCATCGCTGAAGCAGAATAACAGCGAGCTTTTTCGCGCGGACTCCTGGAGACGCCTGACCGCGCTGACGGGCGAAGAAACCGGCTATCAACCCGACGGACTGGCCAGCTTTTACCAGGCACGAGCAGACGTTTTCGAGCTCCTCACTCCGCCGTCCGGCAGGCCTGTATGGGTCGGGGAACGCGCGCCTCACCTTCAGGTAAAGTCCTGCCTCCGGTCTACCCTGCGGCCCGCGCCGACAACTGCGCCTTTCCATCTCGACGCCGATGTCATCGACCGGCGGTCTGCGCACAGTCCGTCCAGCGGCTTTTCAGCTCGCATTGGCGGTTGTTCATCAAAACGGAGGGTTTGGAGCCTTGCCGGCCTTGCCACTGCAGCTAGAATCGTTCCGAGAGGGGAAGGGCCGTCATGATGAAGATACTTGCAGCCACGCTGGCCATCGCAATGCTGAGCGGTGCTCCAGAGGAGAAAGGGATATTTACTGAAACGGATTTTGCGCAACTTCGCTTCCTGGAGGGGCGCTGGCAGGGGAGGGCGCCGGACGGCTCGTCCTTTTACGAAGAATATGACTTTCCAGATCAGGTGACGATGCGCTCCCGCCGGTTTCCCGATGCGACTTTCAGGACCTCCACGGACGGAAGCACTGCAAGTCTCGAAGGCGGAAAGATTGTTTCCCGCTGGGGTGAATTCTCATGGACGGCCGATTCGGTTCAGCCTGGCTTCGTCAGTTTCAGACCAATCAACGCGCCGAGCGCGTTCTCGTGGCGGCGCGTAGACGACGATTCGGTCGAGGTCGCGCAACGTTGGCGCGACGCCAACGGTATCGACCAGTCCTACACAGTTCCGCTGGAGAGAATCACCTCCGCAGAGGCTCGGTAGCGCTCTTCACCGTCTTGCTCCTATTCCAGCGGTTTCGCTCTCCATTCATTCTGAGTGTCGGCGGAGGTTGGCTCTGATCGTTGGAAGCCAACTCTGCCAACCCGAACTTCGGGTTGTGCGGTCGAACGAGAGCTGCACTGACGTTCCCAACTGGAGCACAGCCAACGATGACGGTCAGGTCTGAATGGCAGTCCCTCAAGAGCCTCGCTGGGGCGCCGAAAGGCGGCAATTCTCTCACTCCGAAAATGGTGCCGACAAAATCAGGCACTCAGGTCATTGGGAAGTTTCGACCCCGCGGCTGCGACAAGCGGAAGCTCGACTGGCCGGGTCTCTGAAATTGGCCG
>CAYOJN010000127.1:0-6298 GCA_964404245.1 uncultured Sphingosinicella sp.
GCGGTCCTTCTGCCTGAGAGATTCCGGGGCGGTTGCTCCTTCGGCGGCAGCGGTTGTCCGCCACTCTCTCCCGCACGTCCATTGGACCGATCCGCTCTGAACAGTCGGTCTGGCCGAGTCAATCGCCGATCGCCGACATGAGACGCTTTGCGCTGTCGGAGCGCCGTCGGATCAGCGCGTGGCGTTGTAGCGCAGCTGGTCAGCGCTGAGTTCGAAGCCGATCAGGAGTTCGAACCGGGCCCGATCGACCGCTGCCCTCACTGCGGGATCGGCCATCGGATCGAGCGCTGCATCGGGATCACCGGGCTTTCGCACCCGGGTGATCTGCCGGCGGATGTCCTCCGGAAGGGTGGCTGCGGAACGAAGCACCTGCGAAGTCGCCGTGCCCGTCGTGGTCGCCCGATACTGGCCGTCTTCGAAGCGAAGGCCGACATTGGTGACCTTCTTGGCAACGATATTGCCATTCCCCTGAAGCACGGTCGCGAAATAGGGCAGGACGATTTCCCTGGCTCCCTGGGCGTTGCGGCGCTGCGCCTGAACCTCGAAGGTGGCACGAGTGACGATATAGTCGCCGGTCTCGTCGCAATGGCTTCGGACGTTGGTGATGTTTGCAACCAGGTCGATCGCGGACGAATCGCGGCTTGCCGGTGGATCGAACAAGGTGACGTCGCCGGCTGGCGCGAGCACGGCGACCGGCGGGCAGGCAGTATAGGTGGTCAGGATACCGGTCTGCTGGATGTCGCCTTCGCGGGCACAGCCGGCGAGAGCGAGGGCAAGCAAGAAGGTAGCCATTGCAGGCTTCTGGAACAGGCGCAAATCGGGATCCTCGAACTGTGCTGACAACTTCCTATATGCCACCCCCTAAGGCAGGCGCGGGATCATAGGAAGCGGGTTTCGCGCAGGCAAGAAGGCTCCCCAAAGCGGTGGACGATGAATCGGCTTCGGCATAAGGCATGGTGAAATGGCTTCGACCAATCCCCCTCTCACTCTTCTGATCGCTGCTCCGCGCGGCTTTTGCGCAGGCGTCGACCGAGCGATCCGGATCGTCGAGCTTGCACTGGAGCGCTATGGAGCGCCCGTCTACGTCCGCCATGAAATCGTCCACAACCGCTTCGTCGTCGACAGCCTGAAGGCCAAGGGCGCGGTTTTCGTCCCCGAACTGGATGATGTCCCCGACGGTGTCCCGGTGGTCTTCTCCGCCCATGGCGTTCCCAAGGCAATCCCGGCCAAGGCCGCCGAACGGGGCCTGGACTATCTCGACGCCACCTGCCCGCTGGTCTCCAAGGTCCATCGACAGGCCGAACGCCTCATCGAACAGGGCCGCGACATTGTCTTCATCGGCCATTCCGGCCACCCGGAAGTGATCGGAACCTTCGGCCAGGTCCCGGTAGGTCGAATGATCCTCGTCGAGTCTGCAGAGCAGGCCGAGAGCGTTCTCCCGAGAGATCCGGAGAATCTTGCCTTCCTCACCCAGACCACCCTGTCGGTGGACGACACGGCCGAGATCGTCGCTATCCTCAGGCGCCGATTTCCCTCCATCCAGGGGCCTCGGCGGGAAGACATTTGCTATGCCACGTCGAACCGGCAGGCGGCCGTGAAGGCCATTGCCGGCCGCTGCGACGCAATGCTGGTGATCGGCGCTCCGAACAGCTCCAACTCCCTTCGCCTGGTCGAGGTCGCGGAGCGCGAGGGCACTCGCGCGCGGCTGATCGGGCGCGGGAGCGATGTCGACTTCGACTGGCTTGGGAACATCCGGACCCTCGGCCTTACGGCCGGTGCCTCTGCGCCCGAGATACTGGTGCGCGAAGTCGTCGACCGGCTTTCCGAACGCTTCGAGGTCGTCGAGGAACCGGTCGAAGGCGTCGAGGAACGGATGGTGTTCAAGCTTCCAGCCTCACTCCAGGCTGCCTGAATCGACCCGAGCAGATGGCAGTGATCGCCCGGACCAGCGGCGAATGACCGAAGTGGAGATGTTCACCGACGGTGCCTGCAAGGGCAATCCCGGCCCGGGCGGCTGGGGAGTGATCATCCGCGCCGGCGACCGTGAGAAGGCGCTGAGCGGGGGCGAGTCGCTCACGACGAACAACCGGATGGAATTGCTGGCCGCGATCAACGGCCTTCGGGCCCTGAAGCGGCCGTGCCGGGTACGCCTCTATACCGACAGCATCTATGTCCGCGACGGGATCACCAAGTGGGTCCACGGCTGGCGGCGCAACGGCTGGAAGACGGCCGGTCGAAAGCCGGTCAAGAATGCGGACCTCTGGCAAGGCCTGATCGATTCGGCCGAGCCTCACCAGGTCGAATGGCATTGGGTGAAAGGCCATTCGGGCCATCCGGAAAACGAACGGGCGGACCAGCTTGCCTGCGAAGCGGCGCTCCAGTTCATGGCCGGGTGAAGACGGGCAAGCGACTCAGGTGAAGCGAGTCGGCGAATAAGGCGAAGGATCGATCCCGGCGACGGAGGGATCGGCTTTCTCGCCCAGAAGCAAGGCGAAGGCGATCCTTGCAGCCGCGGGCGCGGTCTGGATCCCGAAGCCGCCCTGTCCTGCAAACCAGAAGAAATTCCTGTCGCCCGGCGCAAAGCCGAAGACGGGAAGGCGATCGGGTGCGAAGCTGCGAAGACCTGCCCAGCGATGCTCGACCCGCTCCACTCGCCAATCGACCACCTGTTCCAGCCGGTCGATCGCCGTCGCAACATCATATTCCTCTGCCGCGCAGTCACAGGGCTCGCAGGCCGTCTCGTCATGGGGGCTCAGCCACAGGCGCCCCCCCGCCTCGGGCTTGAAATAGAATCGGCCCAGCGAGTCGATGACGAGCGGAAGTCGTGGACTTGCCGGCGGATCAACCCTGATCTGAGCGATCGTTCGGCGATAGGGCTGGATCCCGAGCGGATGCTCGCCTGCGGCCGTTGCAAGCTCGTCTGCCCAGGCCCCGGCGGCATTCACCAGGATCCGCGATTCGAACTGGCCTGCCCTGGTCTCGATCCGCCAATGTTCGCGATGAGTCGCCGATTCCACGCGTGCATCGGTAGCCAGCCGGGCTCCGCGCCGGGCGGCGAGCTTGAGATAGGCCGAATGAAGCGCGGCAACGTCGATATCGGCGCAGCTCGGTTCCCAGAGCCCAAGCTGCCAGTCATTCCGAAGACCCGGCACGATCTTCTCGAGGGCTGGCCGGTCAAGCCATTCCAGCTCGACCCTGTCGGAGAAGGCCGAAGCGACACTCCTGAGCGTCTCTTCACCGGCAGGATCGGCGAGATGGAGCGCTCCGCGCGGTGCCAGGAAGCTTCGTTCGGAAAAGTCGGCTGGCGGAGCGTCCAGAAAGGATCGCGAAGCCGTGGTCAGCGGCTGGACCAGCGGCCCCCCATAGGTTTCCGAAAGGAAGGCCGCCGAGCGGCCCGTCGAATGAAGGCCGGGACGAGCCTCCCCCTCGACCAGGATGACCGATACCCGGGAGGCGAGCTCGGCGGCGAGACTGGCACCGGCCATTCCCGCCCCGACGATGACGACGTCCGCCTTCACGGCGCTCGAACGTCGAGAAACCGGTCGATCCGATCCAGCGCCCGGTCCCTGACCGGATCCGATTCGCGAAGGATTTCATGTCCGGAATCGGTGAACATCTCCAGCTCTGCGTTCGGAAGCGCAGCGGCCGCCTGCCGAATGGCGACCGGATCGACCAGCCGATCGCGTTCGGCACCGAGCAGAAGGACAGGCGTTTCGATTCCGGCAAGCCTTTCTCGGGTGAAAGCGGATGACGAGGAGTGGAATGCCGCCCTCAACCAGGCGAAGCTTGGCGGCGGGAGCCGGAACTGGGGATATTGATCCCACCACCACAGCTCATCCTCATAGCGCTCGCGCGAGCTGGTCAGGATTCTCTGGCGCTGCGATCCTGGCCGTTCGAGGGCCGGCGCCATTTTCCACATCGGCCTTGAACCGAGCCCCAGCCAGGACAGGAATTCGGTGAAGCTGGCGGCCATCCAGTCGGGCATTGGACCGCTGTTCACGGTCAGCATCGGCGCGACGAGGACGACGGCGTCGAAATCCGGCGATCGGTCGACCATCGTTCGGAGAAGCAGGTGTCCCCCCATCGAATGGCCTATGGCGACCCGGGGACCCGGATGATCGCCTCGCCAGTCGCCGATCAGCGAGTCGAGATCATCGACCAGGGAATCGAAACTGTCCGGATTTTCGGGCGCCATGGCGCCGCGCGACAGGCCCTGGCCCCGCCAGTCGAAGGTGGTGACGTTCCAGCCGAGGTGATTCCAGTGCTGATAGGTTTCGAGATATTTCTCGATGAAATCCGAACGGCCGCCGGCGAAGAGCAGGCTGCCGCGAGCGCGTTCGCCCGAAGGCTGGCGCCAGTCCATGCGCCGGATTCCCTGACCATCGGGCGCAACCCACTCGTCAAGCCGGGCGCCCGGCGGAAACGTTCGAGTCGGACGAGGTTGGACCGTCATTGCCGCCGGTTACGTTTTTGAAAGCTGGGCCGTCTAGAGCCTTGGCCATGACGAACGGTCTTTCCCTGGTCCTGCTCGGCGCCCTCGCGCTCATGCTTCTTGCCGGCTGCTGGTCGGACCTGCGCTCGAGAACCATTTCCAACCGGCTCAATCTGGCCATTGCACTGACCGCCATCCCCTTCTGGTGGGCAAGCGGTCTTTCGCTCTGGCCTGACGTCGCCTGGCAGGTGGGACTCGCAATGGCGATGTTCGGCCTGTTCTCGATCGCCTTCGCGATCGGGGCGATGGGGGGCGGTGACGTCAAGATGCTCGCCGCGCTCGCCCTGTGGGTTCCGGCCGGAGCTTTGTTGCCGCTGGTGGTGATCATGTCGCTCGCCGGCGGTGTCCTCACTCTCGCGATGGTGATCCGGCAGCGGCTCCTTCAGCGATCCGACAAGCTCAAGGTGCCTTACGGGCTGGCAATCGCTTTTTCGGGTTTGTGGCTGATTAGCGAACGTTTTCTTTACCAATTTGGCTGATGAATAGGGGCTGTAATTTTTCAGCCCGGATGGGGAGGCGACAGGCGCCATGGACTTCAAGAAAATCGCGCTGCTGGTAGGAGCGCTCATTGTTGCCGCAGTCACCGCAGTGACCGCGAGGAGCATGTTCACCGGCGCTTCTGCGCCCCAGGCCGTGGCCGGCCCGGCCGTTCCGGTCGGACCGCAGGTGCTGGTCGCGACCCGGACTCTCCCGGTCGGGACGATCATCGATGCCGAAGCCTTTCGGTATCAGCCGTGGCCCGAAGGCCTGGTCCAGGACGCCTATTTCGTTCGGGGCGGCGACGCCGAAGTCGATCCGTCGACCCTGATCGGAACGGTCGTCCGAAGCGAAATCAGCGCTGGCCAGCCAGTCACCCAGGGAACGCTCGTTCGTCCCGGCGAGCGCGGCTTCCTAGCCGCTGCTCTCGGGCCGGGGATGCGCGCCGTCACGGTTGGCGTTTCGGTCACCAGCGGTGTCGCAGGCTTCGTCTTTCCGGGCGACCGGGTCGACCTGGTGCTCACCCACGAACTTTCCGCCGACAGCGACGAGCAGCCGCTTCGGGTTTCGGAAACGATCATTCGAAACATCCGTGTGCTTGCCGTCGACCAGCGGCTGAATGCCCGCGACGAAGAGGGCAATCAGGTGGCCCAGGATACGTCGACGGTGACCTTCGAAGCTACTCCGAAGATCGCCGAGAAGATCGCCGTGTCCCAGACGATCGGGCAGCTGTCGCTGTCGCTTCGATCGCTCGCCGACAACAATGCCGAACTCGAGCGCGCAATCGCGGCCGGAGAAGTGCAGGTGCCGGAGGGTGAAGATCCCCGCGCCGAGCGCCGGATGCTGCTCGCGATCGCCAATCGGCCGATCGACAGCAATTCGACCTACACTGTCGGCGCCGACGTTTCCCGCTTCCAGCGCGGCAGCGTCCCGAGCCGGCGAAGCAGCCAGCCCGATCACGGATCGGTCCCGAGCCAGCCAGCCCAGGTCAATGAGCAGGCTGTCCCGACCGGCCCGGTCGTCCGGGTCGCCCGAGGCAAGGAAGTCACTGTAGTTCCGGTGGGAGCCAGGTAAGATGATGAAGCCCAAATCAATCCGGCGCAGCGCGCTCGGCACGGCCCTGGCCGCAGCCCTCGCGATGAGCCTTGCTGCAGCGCCCGCCACCCAGGCAGTCGCCCAGTCAGTCGTCACTCCAAGCAACGACGTGGTCCTCTCGGTCGGTACCGGCCAGCTGGTCCGTCTCAACGGAACGATGAGCGACGTCTTCGTCGCCAACTCCGAAGTCGCCGATGTCCAGGTCCGGTCCAACAACCAGATCTTCATCTTCGG
>CAYOJN010000128.1:0-6257 GCA_964404245.1 uncultured Sphingosinicella sp.
AGAACATCGCCACCTGGCTGTTATGGGCGAAGAGATAGGTGGCGAAGATGCTGAGCCCGCTTGCCCCGCGGTCATGATAGAGCGTCTGCCGGAGCGCTTCGGCGGAGGCGTCGAAATCCCGGCCCTGGCGCATCTCTTCGGGAACCAGCCGGGCGAACCAGGCGGGGTCATGCTCCACCAGCAGATAGCCGGCGATCGCGCCGAGGATCATCAGCAGCACGGATGCCGCCGTCTCCTTCCACAGGTCGCTCGCCGCGGCCGGCCAGTCCGTCCTGAAGAAGCCCTTGATCCGGCTCCAGGCGCCGGTCCGGACTCCATAGACGAAGAAATAGGCCCGGGCGCTCAGCCCCTCCAGATAGGTGATCAGTTCCAGGTCGAGCGAGGTTTCCCGGGCCACGGAAAGCGAGGACAAGGCGTTGCGGTAGAGGACCGGGAGGGCCAGAAGATCCTCGTCCTCGAGCGATCGAACCGACTTTGCCTCGGCCTGCTCCAGGATGGATTCCAGGCGCCGCCACTCGCTTTCCCTCTGGGCCCGAAGGCGGCTCGTCCCGATCGCCTCCGTCACAACAGGCTCCTTCGCTTGAGGACGAGATAGGCGTCGAGCAAAGCGGGCCCCGCCTCGTCGGCAGCGGCTTCGACGACATGGACGCCCATATGGCGAAGCCGGGTGAGCACCAGCTGCCGTTCGCGAAGCAGCGCCGCTGCGGTCACCGCCCGGCTGACATCCTCGGCTTCCTCGGGCTCGCGCTCGACAAAGGCTTCCAGCTCTTCGTCCCGGAACACCAGGAACAGGACCAGGTGACGCTTCAGGATCTGGCCGACCGCGGCAAGCATCAGCTCGGCGCTGATCGTGTCGGCGAATTCGGTGAACAGGATGATCAGTGACCGGCGGCGAAGCCGGCTTGCAAGGGTCGAAAGGGCAAGGGTGTAATTGGGCTCGTTCGCGGAATAATCGATCTCCGCCGCCGCCCTCTGGAGTAGGCCGAAGGCCTTCGGCCCGCCGACCGGCTGGGTCGAGAGCCGGGGCTGGTTGTCGAAGGCGAACAGGCCGACCCGGTCGCCGCCCTTCAGCGCCATGAACGACGTCAGGAGGGCCGCTGAAACCGCCCGGTCGACCCGGGCCAGCCCGCCCACCGGTTCGGCCATCGATCGGCCATGGTCCACCGCCATGACGATCTGGTTGTTGCGCTCGGTCCGGAATTCCTTGGCGATCAGTGTGGAGTGGCGCGCCGACTGCTTCCAGTCGATGGCTCGTCGGTCCATTCCGGGGCGAAATTCGGTCAGCGCCTCGAACTCCGCACCCTCGCCGACCTGGAGCTGGGCCACCAGGCCGTGAATCGCGTCCCGGCTGAGCAGCTGGAAGGCCTGGCCTTGAAGGGCGCCGATGTTCGGAGTGACCAGGATCGTCCGGTCCACCGCGACCTGCCGCTGCTTCCAGACCAGCCCGATCGGCCCCTTCCACCGCGCCCAGATCGATTCCACCCGAAGAGTCCCGCGCCGGGTCGGGCGATAGGCAAAGGATGTCGCGGCCCGGCCCTCCTCCACCGCAACGGCGCCGGCCGTGTCCAGCCTTTCGGCCTCCCCGACGAGGCCGGGGACGACCTGCACCCGGGAAGGCGAGGCGCCCTGGAATTCGAGATGGACGTCAAGGGAAAGCCGCTCGCCGACTCCCACCGCCCCGGGGCCTTCGCACGCCATCCGGACCCTTGCCGCCGATGCACCGGAAAGGGCGTCGACCGCGGCCAAAGCCAGGAGAAGAACGATCAGTGCCAGCCCGCTTTGCCAGTAGGCGGGAAGGAACAGGCCGATGGCCAGGGCGATCGGAGCGACCGCCGCGGTCAGCAGGATCAGTGCTCGGCTCGGGTAGATCAACGCGGCGCCTCTATCTCCTGGATCAGCCGGGCGACGATGGCCTCGACCGGCACGCCCTCGATCTCTGCAGCGGCGGACAGCTGGATCCGGTGGCGAAGCACCGACGGTGCGAGCGCCTTGACGTCGTCGGGCAGGACATAATCGCGCCCATATATCGCCGCCCGCGATCGGGCCGCTCCGGCAAGCATCGCCGCGGCCCGGGGCGAGGCGCCGGTTTCCAGCTCGGGCGCGGTCCGGCTCGCCCGGATCAACGCGACGACATAGTCCACCACCTCCTCGACCATCTCCAGGGCCGATGCGGCCTCGATCGCGGCGGCGATATCGCTTCTGGTGACGATCGGCTCGATCCCGAAATGCTCGGGCCTCGGGGCGCCATATCGGGCGCCATGGGCAAGGACGATCCTCTTCTCCTCCTCGGCAGACGGATGGGTCATCAGATGCTTGAACAGGAATCGGTCGAGCTGCGCCTCGGGAAGCGGATAGACGCCCTGCTGCTCGATCGGATTCTGGGTCGCGATCACCATGAAATGTTCGGGCAGCCGGTGGGTCTCACCGTCGATTGTGACCGCCCGTTCCTGCATCGCTTCCAGAAGCGCCGCCTGGGTTTTCGGCGGGGTCCGATTGATCTCGTCGGCGAGCAGCAGGTCGCAGAAGATCGGGCCTCGGGTCAAAGTGAACTGGCTGGTCTGGAAGTTGAACAGATTGGATCCGACGATGTCGCCCGGCATCAGATCGGGCGTGAACTGGATCCGGCCGAAATCGAGGCCCAGGATCCGGGCGAAGCACTGGGCCAGGAAGGTCTTGGCCGTTCCCGGCGGGCCTTCCAGGAGGACATGGCCGGATGAGAAGAGCGCGATCAGGAGCGCCTCCACCGCATCGTCCTGGCCGACGATGGCGCGCGCCAGGCTTTCCCTGATCCGGTCAGCCAGATCCTTCACTTCAGCTACGTTCACGGCGTGAATTTCCTTTTCCATTCGAACAGGGCTCGGGCAGCGGGGACGAGCTCGTCGCGCCTGCCCACGGCGGCAAGATCCCGGATCATCCGGCTGAAGGCACCCGGTTCGGCGCCCGGAAGGCGATCCAGATAGGATTCGAGGTCGGCGCCCTTCAGGGTCTTCGGTGCAGCGACGGCTCGGGCCGCGGACTGGCGAACGATCTCGGCATAGGCGCCCCTCAGCTGGGCTTCGCGCCCGGCCGCCCGGACGAGGCCGGCACTATTCTCGACAAGCGCTGCCTTTCCGAACCTTATCCCCCTCGGCTCCGGGCGGATCGGGCCGAAGCGGTGGAGACCGTGAAGGCCGGCGAGGAAGGCGGCGATGGCAAGCGCAAGGGTCATTGCAAGGAAGGGCGGCTCGAACGCCAGCCGAAGCAGCCCGACCGAATCTTCCTGTCCGAAGCCGTTCAGGGTCAGGTCGAACCACGTCGCCTCGGCGCCGGTCATGTTCAGTTCCTGGAGCAGCCGGACGGCATCTCGTGCCCTCTCCCAGTCGCGAAGGCCGTGATTGTTGAGGAGATCGGGATCGGCGAGGACGAAATGGGGCGAATTGCCGAGCCGCCCGAGCAGGATATGACCCTCCGGAGTTACCAGCATCGGCTCCACCTTATCGCCCGATATCAGCTGGGCGGAGGCCGGGAGCGGCACGCACAGGCCGTTCAGCCACTGCCGGCCGCAGGCCTGGGCCGACGCTTTCGAGACTGGAGCCGAGCCCACCTTCACTCCGGGAAGAAGTCGATCGAGCCAGGCCGTCTCGAGCCTTCCGACCTGGCGCACCCAGGAGGACCGATCAGGATCGCGGATCGTGTTCCATTTGGGAAGCACGATCAGGGTGATCCGCCCCCCTCGGTCGCCGATCAGCTGGGCGACCGCTTCCGGTCGGCTCGTGGGCTCGAGAGTGACGACGAGAAGGGCCTCGGCGTCGAGATCGGCCGGGTCGCGAACGAGCCGCGCTTCCCCCGCCGCCTCCACCAGGCGGACGATCCCGCTATAGCCGATCGCCGATCGCGACAGCGCATGGGCGCGTCCATCGGAGCCCGATCCCAGGCTTCCCCCGAAAGCCAGCAGAAGAAGGAAGGCAAGGAAGGCGATCAGCGCCGATACGACGATCCCGGCGACCAGCTTCGGATTGAAGGGCGAGGCCGGCTTCATCCGCGCCAGGCTTCCGCGAAGGCGAAGCTTTCATAGGCCGATCGGCAATCGAGCCAATCCTGCCTCTTGAGGTCGCGGCCTCCGAACAGGCTCCGCTCGACCAGGGACGCAAGCCTTGCGAAGGCATTGCGGGGGGTGGGGGGAAGGTCGGGCAGGGCGGCGATGTCCCGGCTCGTCAGGGACGGTCTGATGATCCCCGGCCGCCTGGACTCGAGCTCCTCGATGCTTCGAAAGAGGAGAAGGTGGCTGGCCTCCGAGTAACGGGCCTCGGCGGCGAGCGCGTCGGCTTCGCGAAGAAGCTGCCGCGCCGGCCCGGACTCCTCGCTCGTCCAGATCTCTTCCTCCGGACGGACCCGTCTTCGCCACGGCCGCCAGTCCACGCCGCGGCGGAGCATCAGGAAGGCGATCAGAAGGACCGCCCCGGCGGCAAGGCCCCAGAACAGATATTCGGCCGCCGGCAGGACGCCTTCGATGAGTTTGCCGAGCCATCGGAGCCAGGCCGGGATCTCCGGCGCCGGATCGGGCTCGACCAGGTGGAACTGGATGGAACGGTCCTCGAGCAGGGCCCGGTGCGCCGCCTCGAGCGATCCTGACCCGGCGTCGGGCCCGGCCCTGCTTCCACTGTCGCCGATCGTTACGCTCTTGCTGGTCATCGCCCCCGCCGGCAGGGAGCTTAGGCTCGGCCCGGGAGACGGCGCAAGGAAGAAGCGAACAAAGCCCGCCGGTTGCGGAAAGGTCCGTCTGGACAGTTTCGGGAAGTTGGGCAAGGTTCGGCCCGAACAGGAAAAGGTGGGGCATGGCAGACTCAATGACAGTGGAGAAGATCGACATCGGGCGGGTGATCGGCCGGGGTTTTGCGGTGCTCGGCCGCAATTTCCTTCCCTTCCTTGCCGTCGCCCTCCTGCTCTCCTTCCTTCCGGTCGTCTTCGTCAATTACGCCCTCGGCGAGATCGACTTCGGTGACGGGGCGATCTCGCTCCTGTCGCCTTTCTTTCAATTCTCGACGCTTCTGGCCTGGATCACCTCCTTCATCCTTCAGGTCATCCTCATCCGGTCCTCCATCCGCCAGTTCGGCGGACGAACCCCCGATCTTGCCGGAAGCGCGGCTCTCTCGCTTCGGCTGCTCCTTCCAATGATCGGGCTCGGAATCGTCTCCGGGCTCGGAATCGTGCTTGGAATGATCCTTCTGATCGTCCCCGGGGTCATTCTCTATCTGATGTGGATCGTTGCGGTTCCTGTGCTCGTCGAGGAACGTCCCGGTATCTTCGCAAGCCTTCGCCGAAGCGCCGAACTGACCAGGGGATCGAAGGGCAGGATCTTTCTCTTGCTGGTCCTTTTCATCATCGTCTGGTTCGTGATCTCGACGGTGATCGTCAGCCTGTTCGGCCTCAACCCTCCCGCGCCGGGACTGACCTTGATGGCACTTGGGGAAGCACTTGGGTCGACGCTCACTGCGCTCGTCGGCGCGGTCATGATCGCTTCCCTCTATGCCGAGCTGAAACAGGTCCGGGAGGGATCGGATGTCGAGGAACTGGCCGCAATCTTCGCCTGAGCTACGCGAACCGGCACGCCGCGGCCGGCTTCGGCGACTGAAGCGGCAATGACACCGCTCCGATCCCTATCGGAGTCGGCGGCTTACGACGCTGATCTACCCTCGTGTGCCCGGGTCTTATCCTGCATTTCTCCATTTTCCTGCTTCGCAGGATAACCCTTCCATCTCATCCCCATCCCACCCCCTCCAGCATTGGCTGGAGGGGGCCGGGGGGTTGCTCCCTTAGTCGCTCGCCTTCCTCGCCATCGCCTCGGCCAGGCCCGGGACATGCTCCGCGCCTTCCAGCACCTGGATGCTCGACCCGGCGAAATCGTCGCCGATCGGCTCCTGTCGTCCGCCCAGGCATTGGGAGAGGAAGCCCTCGCTGACCGCGGTGAAGCTGAGATTATTCTCCGGCCGGGCAAAGCCATGGCCCTCGTCCGGATAGAGTATGTAGGTGACCGGAAGACCCCGGGCCTTCATCTGCTCGACGATCTGGTCCGATTCCGCCTTCACGACCCGCGGATCGTTCGCGCCCTGGAGGATGAGGAGCGGCTTGTTGATCTTCTCGACATGGGTGATCGGCGAAAGTGCCATCATCTTCGCTCGCTGCTCGGGATCCGAAGGATCGCCGATATGGCGGAAGAAGGTGCCTTCCAGGATCGGCCGCCAGTAGGCCGGGAAGCTTTCCATCAGGGTGGCGAGGTT
>CAYOJN010000129.1:0-6244 GCA_964404245.1 uncultured Sphingosinicella sp.
CCGAGAGCGAATATGGCGCCTTCCTCCAGTATAAGGAGATGAAGGACAAGCACGATTACCTCTCGACCTTCGGCGTCGACACCGACGAGGACATCGCCAAGACGCTCGCCATGTTCGGCGGCTTCACCGAGGGGCTGCAATTGTTCGCAAGCTTCGCGATGCTGATGAACTTCCCCCGTTTCAACAAGATGAAGGGAATGGGCCAGATCATCAGTTGGTCGGTCCGCGACGAAAGCCTTCACTGCGAGGGAATCACCCGCCTGTTCCACGCTTTCGTCAAGGAACGGGACTGCCTGACCAAGTCGGTCAGGGACGAAATTCTCGATGTCTGCCAGAAGACGGTCAGGCTCGAGGATGCGTTCATCGACCTCGCCTTCGAAATGGGGCCGGTGCCTGGAATGACCCCGCGCGAGATCAAGAAATATATCCGCTACATAGCGGACTGGCGACTCGGCCAGCTGGGTTTCCAGCCCATCTACATGGTCGAGGAGCACCCGCTGCCCTGGCTCGCACCCCTTCTGAACGGCGTCGAGCATGCCAATTTCTTCGAAACTCGGGCAACCGAATATTCGAAGGCCGCAACGCGCGGAAACTGGAACGAGGTGTGGGACAATTTCGATCGCCGCCAGCAGGCGAAAGCGGCCAATGATGTGCCCGAAAGCGACAATGGCGACGACATGTTCCTTCGCGCGGGCGTTGCCGCCGAATAAAGTCCGAACAGCTATATCGAGTCGCTGGCCGTCCGACCGGAACGTCAGCCAGGGCTGCTCGTTCAGATCAGCGAACATGGTAGCTGAGCTTTTGGTTCTGTAGTGGATAGCCGGTGTCTTCGCCGGAGTGGCACGGTCTCGTGCAGCCGCCGTCAATTGCTTGGCGGTCTCGGCGGGCTCGCGCTCGCCACGGCCTTTCCTGCCGTCGCCCAGCCGGTGCCGGCCGAGTTCCTCTCGGCAATGCGCAGGGCGGTCCGCGGCGATCGGGAGGTCGCCCGCTTCTATGAACGGCGAAACTACCGGCCCTTCTGGTTCGACAATGGGCTGTTCCGGCCGGAAGTCGACCAGCTTCTTTACCTGCTCGACACCGCCGAAGCGGATAGCCTCGATCCCCGATCCTACCGGATCGAGCCGCTGATCGAGGCCCTTCATACTGCCCAGTCGCGATCGCTTCGCGATATCGCCCGGGCCGAGTTCCAATTGTCCCGAACCTTCTCTTCCTATGTTCAAGCGGTACGCAGGTCCCTCGACGTCGGGATGATCTACACCGAGCCGCACCTTCGGCCGAAGGTGCCGGATCGGACCGAAGTCATGGGAATGGCGGCCTCGGCCCGGAACCTCCAGCTATGGCTCGAAACAAGCGGCTGGATGAACCCGCTTTATGCTCGCCTTCGCGGTGCGCTCGCTGCCCAGGCCACCCGGGAGGAGGGTGGTCACCCGGTTCATATTCCTGCCGGTCCGATACTCCGGCCGGGCTCGCGCGATCCGCGCGTCGGACTCTTGCGCGCGCGTCTCGGCCTTGCTCCCGGCAGTGGCTATGACCGAAACCTCATCCAGGCGGTACGCGCCCTCCAGCGCGCCCATGAATTGCCTGCCGACGGCCTTGCTGGGCCGCTCACGCTTGCCCTCCTCAATGCAGGCTCACCGCAGCAACGAGGGCTCCTTCGACTCAATCTCGAACGGGCGCGGGCGCTTCCCGCACCGCTTGGACATCGCCATATCCTGGTCGATGCCGCAGCGGCCCGGCTCTGGATGTATGAAGGGGGGGAAGCGCAGGGTTCGATGCGGGTCGTCGTGGGCAAACCCAGCGAACCGACCCCGATGATGGCGGCGATGATGCGCTACGTGACCCTCAATCCCTATTGGAACGTTCCGCCTGATCTGGTTCAAGGCCGGATCGCCAGCGCGGTCCTCTCCGAGGGTCCGGGAATTATCCGCGCCCGGCGCTACGAGATCCTGTCCGACTGGACACAGGATGCCCGTCCCCTCGATCCTTCGAAGGTTGACTGGCGCGCCGTCGCCGATGGACGCCAGGAGCTGCGGGTAAGGCAGCTCCCCGGCCGCGACAATGCGATGGGACGGATGAAGTTCATGTTCCCGAACGATCTCGGCGTCTATCTCCACGACACGCCCGACCGGAACCTGCTTCGCGAGGAAGCCCGTTTGTTCAGCTCAGGCTGCGTTCGCCTGGAAGACGCCCCAAGGCTCGCCACCTGGCTCTTCGGGCATGTTCCCCGTCCCGACGGAAACAGTCCGGAGCAGCAGGTGAACCTTCCCGAGCCGGTGCCCGTCTATCTCGTCTACATGACGGCCGCGCCCGAACCGGGGGGAGTCGCCATTCGCCCGGATGTCTATGAGCGCGACCCGGTCCAACTGGCCTCGCTGTTCGGCAGGGATGGGCGTCGCCGCGACTGAACCGGCCGACCTTTCAGAGCTCAGGAAAGAACCCGCCTGATCCCATCCAGATCGCTGCCACATCCGATCGTCTTCGGATCTGAAGTCCGCCCGAACCGCAAAACCGATTCGGGCGAACTTCTGTTTCGAGGTGAGGCAGCAGACTAGCCGCGTTCACCCCGTTGGACCGGCGCCTGGTAGGTCGGCTGCGGTTCACCGGGATAATAACGTCCGCCGCTCGTATAGCCATCGACACAGCCGTCATTATTCTGGTCTGCCCAGACAGCACCGGCGAGGCCGCCGACGACAGCTCCCGCAATCGCGCCTTCGAGCAGGCTGACTCCGCCGACCACGGCGCCGACACCCGCACCAGCGGCGGCGCCAACGCCTGCGCCCGTTGCAGCTCCAGCGAGGGTGGAGGTGCAGGCCCTGCCCGTGCGCGGATCATAACCCGGGGGTTCACCCTGATAATATTGGCCGCCGCGCGTATAGCCATCCACCCGGCCATCATTGTCGCGGTCTGCCCAGACCGCGCCGGCAAGGCCGCCGACTGCGGCGCCGAGCGCTGCGCCTTCGATCGGGCTCAGCCCGCCAACCAGTGCACCGACACCAGCGCCGGCTGCGGCACCGACCGCAGCGCCGGTTCCGACATCTTCCCATGTATCGTCATGGGTCGTGGCGCAGGCCCCCAGCGAAACCGACCCGGCCATCATCAAGGCCATGAACGTCTTGTGCATAAGACAACTCCTGAAATGAAGCAGCAGGAAGAGGCCGGCGGAGTTCGAGCCCTGTGCCGGCCTGGCTGCGACCATTGAGCCTTTCGGACCGGGAATAGTTCCGGACCAGAAACCGTTCGCCGAAGGAGCTGCGACGATTCGCACCGTTCCGTCGACGAATCGATCCGGATGGAGGAAGTCTACTTGTAGGCGATGCCCGCACTGGCCGGGCCCTGGAGCGGAAGAATCTCCACCCGTCGAAAGCCGGCCTCAAGGCACCAAGCGCGAAAATCGGCGCCGGTAAAGTCGAAGGCGTCGCCAAACTCGATCAGCATGTTCAGCGACATCATCAGGCCAAAGGCATTTTCCCGCCGGTCATCGTCGATGATATTCTCGATCACAACGAAGGCACCCCCGTCGGGCAGCGCCCGCCAGGCCTTGGCGATGAGCGCTTTCTTCCTCTCGAGATTCCAGTCATGGAGAATCATCCCCATGGTGATCAGATCGGCCTGAGGGAATTCCTCGGCAAGGAAGTCGATCTCGCCGGCAACGACCCGATCGGTCAGTCCCGAGGCGGCGATCTGCCGCTCCGCAATCCGACGGACGACCGGCAGGTCGAGCGATCGGCACGTGAGGTGGGGATTCTCTCTGGCGACGATGCAGGAAAGCTGTCCGGTGGCGCCACCGATGTCGATCATGTTACGGAACGGGGTGAAATCGAACTTTCGGGCGAAGGCCTCGAAATTGCCCATCGAGACCCCGCTCATGGCGGCCATGAACTGCTCCAGGCGTTCCGGATCGGCATAGAGTTCATCGAACATCGGCCGGCCGCAATGCTTGATCTCGTTCTGCGGTTTGCCTGTCTTCAGGGCTTCGGTGAGGTCGCCCCAGAAACGGTAGAGCCGGCTATTCGACATTTCGAGAATTCCGCCGACATAGCTTGCCTTGTTGCGATCGAGGAAAAGGTCGGTCTCGATGGTGTTGGCGTAGAGCGCCTCATCGCCGCTGCCGTCACGGGCAAGGAAGCCGGTCGCGACGAGGGCGTCGAGAAAGTCGCTCGTACCGCGTGGATGGAATCCGAATTCGATCTCGATTTCAGATCCGGTTCGAGGCCCTTTCGCCAGGAGTGTGAAGAGACCCAGTTCAACGGCGCTGAGCAGAAGTTTCGACGGCCAGAAGGCCATCCCCGTTTCCAATATCCTGGCGGGTGTAGGTGGCGACAGGTCTAGACTGGCCTCGCGGACGAGTTCCGGCTGAGGCGTGGACGCGCTTGGTGTTCCCATGCTGATCTCCCTTGGTATTCGGATGAAGGGAAGCGCCGGCACAAGATGACGGACATTGGCTTCCCTGGCAATCGTCCAATGAAGCACGCCTGTTTCATGCCGGTGCCGCGGCCGGCCCGCCATCGTGTCTAATGTTTCGTTTCGAGGAACCGGACCCCGCTTGAGTAACCCGACTGCTCAACACCACGGAAGGCGGCGGCCGGTCCAGGTTCTGGCGAGACCCTCGGCAACCATCTGGTCACCGATCGAACGCCCGTTGCGAACGACGATTCGAAGGCTGCGTCCGTAGCGGTCGCGGTCGCGCTCACCGATCCGATGGAGCTCGAAATCACTTTCGCCGAGCAGTTCGGTGAGCCGGGCCCGGGCCCGGCGCGCAAGTCGCTGCTCGTAGGCGCAGCGCCCGTCCATTTCCGGCGTGTCGATGTCGGCGATCCGGATCCGCTCGTCCCCTATCCTGAACGTATCGCCATCGATGACGAGGGCTCGACCCTGCGCCCGAGTTCCGCCGCCCTGAAAAGGCAGGGCCGGCGCCGGGGCACTCTCCTGCGCCTCCAGGATCGCCCGGGACCGCCTGGCTTGCGAATATGGATCGACCCGAGTGGTGAGTTCAGGAGTCTGCGCTATTCTCGACGAGGGCGTGGGCAGAAATGGAACGGCGGCGAGGCCGAGCGCGAGACCACCAACCAGTACCAACCCGATTTCGGCCGGTTTCGGACGCCAGCTGGAGGACCGCCGGGGCAAGGCCGGCCGCTGGTTGCCGACAATCAGCCTTGGATTCCAGGGCTTGGTCATCGGCCCTGGATAGGATGGTTGCGCTTAAGCTTTCCTTAGCCCCCGAATGGCTCGAGACCCCCTTGGACGAAGGCGTCAGGCCGATCGCGGCCACAGATATTGCTGGAGGCCCACTTCATGGTCGACGAAGCCCTCATAAATCATCCGTCCCGCCACATAGACGATGACGGCAAGACCGATCCAGGCGATCCACCGATAGCGGTCGATATATTTGGCGATGAAGTTGGCAGCGAGACCCATCAAGGCGACCGACAGCAGCAATCCGACGATCAGGATCCCGGGATGGTCGCGAGCCGCTCCGGCGACCGCGAGCACATTGTCCAGGCTCATCGACACGTCGGCCAGTGCGACCGCCCAGGCAGCACCGGCAAAGCTCTTGGCCGGCCTCAGGCCGCTATGTTCGTCGCCCTGGATTTCCGCCGAGCCGGCCGACTCGCCGCCATGGCGAAGCTCGCGATACATCTTGAAGGCTACCCACAGGAGCAGGATGCCGCCGGCCAGGATCAGGCCGACAATCTGCATCAGCTGGGTGACCATCAGCGCAAAGATGATCCGAAGAACCAGAGCGGCAATGATTCCGATCAGGATGACCTTGCGGCGCTGGTCGGCCGGAAGTCCGGCTGCAAGAGCGCCGACAACAATCGCATTGTCGCCGGCGAGCATGATGTCGATCATCAGCACCTGGCCGAAGGCAGCGAGCGCCGCCGGCTCCGTGATGTTCGCGAAATCGTTGACGATGGCGTTCCACATGCCGCCGATGCCGCCTGTCAGAGCCGACAGATTGGTTAGGAATTCCAGCATCATCAGCGAACTTTCCCTGGGCTCTACTGGTTCATCGAGGCAAAGAAATCGTCGTTCGACTTGGCATCCTTCATCTTGTCGAGAAGGAACTGCATGGCATCGACCGTGCCCATCTGCATGAGAATCCGGCGAAGAACCCACATCTTCGAAAGCTTGGCCGGATCAACCAGCAACTCTTCCTTGCGGGTTCCCGACTTGCCGACGTCGAGCGACGGGAAGATGCGCTTGTCGGAGACTTTGCGGTCGAGAACGATCTCGGAATTACCGG
>CAYOJN010000130.1:0-6189 GCA_964404245.1 uncultured Sphingosinicella sp.
TTGTTCAAGTTCTTCGAATATCTGCCGGGAACCGCGATCACCTCCACTTTGGCCATCACCCTGGTGGCAGTGTTCTTCATCACTTCCGCCGATTCCGGCTCACTCGTCATCGGAACGCTTGCCTCCGGAGGTGCTGAGGAAACGCCGCGCTTTCAGCGCGTCTTCTGGTGCATTCTCCTGGCGGCGACCGCCGCCCTCCTGCTTCTCGCCGGCGGGCTCGGTGCGCTTCAGGCGGCAACGCTCATGGCCGCATTGCCCTTCTGCTTCATCATGTTCCTGCTGATCGCCGGCCTCATCCGACAGACCCAGGCGGATCTTGAGGGGGTCGCCATCGCTCAGGAGGGCCCGGCAATCACGGACCGCTTCAAGCGGTTGTTCATACCGGCGACCAGGGCCGAGATCCGGAATCAGATCAGAACGAATGGGGAGCCGGCCCTCAATGCCGTGCGCGACACTCTGCTGACAGAAGGATGGGCACAGTCCAGGGTCGAGACGGGCGAAGACGCCGCATCACTGACGGTCAATTTCGCGCCGGACCGTGCTTTCATCTACCGCCTCTACGCCCGATCCCACCCTCTTCCTGCGTTCACCACAGTCGAGGCACCGGAGATGCGCCGCAGCCTCACATGGACCCTGGCAGGACACACGGAAGGCGAGTCGCGCTCCCGCGAACTGACCGACTTCACGACAGAGCAGATCATTCAGGACGTCCTCGAACAACTCAGACGCTGGCGCCCCTGATTGTCGCTTCCGCGTATGGCCGGCCTCTCGCGGGCCAGCCTGTCCCGGCCAGCATCGTCGCGCGCAGGAGATCCGGATTTCGCCGAACCGCCGGCGGCCAGGGCCCCGCCATTCTGGGTGTGAGCATTCCCTGCCCGGTCTTCCGGGGCAGTTACGGGCTCGTGATCCATCACCCACGCTTTTCTGGACATAAAAAACCCCGCCTCCTCCCAGAGAAAGCGGGGTTTTAATGGTGGGCGTGGCAAGGATTGAACTTGCGACCCCTGCGATGTCAACACAGTGCTCTACCACTGAGCTACACGCCCACGAGGCGGCTATCTAGTGAAGGCCGGGGCGGCGCGCAAGCGGCCCTGTCACAATCTTCCGTGCTGGTCCTCGCTCTGGAACATGCGCTCGACTTCGGCGACCAGATCCTTGAGGTGAAAGGGCTTGGAAAGCACCTTCGCGTCCGGCGCCTTGCGCCCCGCCTTGAGGGCGACGGCTGCGAAGCCGGTGATGAACATTACCCTCGTCTCCGGCGAAATCTGGGCGGCGGTCTGGGCTAGCTCGATCCCGTCCATTTCCGGCATGACGATGTCGGTCAGGAGAAGATCGAAGCTTTCCTTTTCCAGCAACGGGACGGCCGCGGTTCCGCGATCGACCGCGACGACCTGATAGCCGACCCGCTCGAGCGCCCGGCTCAGATAGACCCGCATCGATTCGTCGTCTTCGGCGAGTAATATTCTCAGCATCTGGGCTCCCGCGCGTCACCGCCTCCCCTCCCCTATGGCGCAAGGGCTTAATATTTTCCAGCCGGGACGGCCGCGATTGCGCAGGTAATGGCCCGATTTCCTGTCATGCAAGCCGGACTGCTGCGTTCCTCCCGGACCGAATGCGTCACCGCCTGGGGTTGCCGGGCGGGGGCCCGGGGCCTACTTCCTGCACGGGATGACCGAAGCCGTCGATGCACCGCCTTTCATCCGGATCGGACCGGAGGAGCCGGTTTCGCCCGTCATCCTTTCGGTTCCCCATGCCGGGCGTGACTATCGCCCCGAACTGCTGAAGGCGTCGCGTCTGCCGAAGCATGCGCTGGAAGCGCTGGAGGATCGCCTTGCCGACCAGCTCGCCTGGAGAGCGACCAGCGCCGGGATGACGGCGTTCGTCGCGACCGCGCCGAGGGCGGAAATCGATCTCAACCGGGACGAGCGCGAAATCGATCCGCTGATCGTTTCGCCACCGCTGCCCCCCGCGAGCATCGTCCAGTCCGCCCGAAGCCGCGGCGGAATCGGATTGATCCCGTCCCGGATAGCGGGCGCCGGCGCCATCTGGCTCAAGCGGATCCCCAGGCAGGAACTCGACCGGCGTATCGCCCACATTCACCGCCCCTATCATCAGGCGCTCGAAGCGGCCCTCAAGCGAGCACGGGCGAAATTCGGCTCGGCGGTCCTGCTTGATTGCCACTCCATGCCGCCTCGTCCCCCGGTTCCGGGCCAGGGCCAGGAGTCCCACGCCAAAGTGGTCTTCGGCGACCGCTTCGGAACGACGATTGCTCCCGATCTGCTTGCCGCTGCGGTCGCCGCGTCGCGCGCGCTGGGTTTTCGAACCGCCTGCAACACGCCTTATGCCGGCGGCTTTGTCGCGACCCGGCATGGCCGCCCCAGCGAGCATATCCACGCAGTCCAGGTCGAGCTTGACCGGTCCATCTATCTCGATCCCGAGCTTCGCTCACCCGGGCCGGGCTTCGACTCCGCCTGTCGGCTGATCCTTGCGGTCGCCCAGGCGCTGGAATCGCAATTGCTCGCGCCCGATCAGGCGATCGCGGCCGAATGAACGGAAGTGTCGAAGAAGGAAAAAAATGACCGCCTCACCGAAGTGAGGCGGCCAGGTTCAGGGAGGAGCGCTCCCTCTACGGAGAAAAGGAGCGCCATGTACCGCCGCAAAGGGGCTACGGCGGTACAAGTTGCAAATAGGAACTGAGCCGGACTTTTCAAGAACTTTTCAATGGGATAGCGATCCCCCGCCAAGAGCGGCGTTCAGCGGCAGTCGCGCTAGCCTCAAAACCCTTCTCAGGCCGTTCGTTGGGGCGGAGGGTTTCCCTCCAGGCTGGAGCGCAGCGCATCGGGCCCTCCCCTCGTCGGAGGAGGGCCTCGTTGCGGATGTCCGAGCCCTGGCTCGAAACGTCAGGGCTGGAGGACGATCGGCCCCGACTGCGGCTGGATGTCGATCTTGCCCAGCTGCACCTGCTTCGCAAACAGCTCGCGAACGAGCGTGAGCGAGAAAAGATGGGCGGTGATCAGCGAAAGGATCCCGTTCTGGTTGATCTTGCGAAGCTCGTCGCCGCGCATGTCACGAAGCTTGTCTTCCGCAACCATCTTGAAGCCGCGATAGAGGAAAGGCTGTTCGCTACCCTCGGGCTGGATCGAAACTTCGCCGTCGATCAGCAGATCGAGCGTCTCCAGCTCCTTGACGAAGGCGGCGCTTCGCTGTGCGGACGTCTCGAATTCCTCGCAGAATTTCAGGACCGCATTGAGCCCCTCCGTCGGCTTTTCACCATCGAACAGGGGTTCGCCATCCTCGAACGGCCCGATCAGGCCGCTTTCCGGGTCGAAGCAGAGCGACAATTCCTGGGCATCGGGCTGAATCCGGGCCAGCATGTAGGGATAGCGACGTACATAGGCCGGAATGTAGAAGGGGCCATAGGGCTTGCCTTCGTCGTCGACGAAGACGTTGACGCCTTCATTGAGTCCGAGGAGCCCCAGGGGAATGGGGTTCTCGCCCGACGAGAAGACGATCGGGTAGAAGCGCTGGGCCTGGGTGAATTCGTCGATGGTCAGCGGAATGGCATGCTGGTTGGCCAGATAGGGCGCCCCGTCAATCGGACGCACCCGATAGTCGCTGTGCGCCTTGGTCGAAAGCGGCTGCAAGTTCTTGTAGAAAATGGGCAAAGGGGGCTGCGGCTGGCTAGCCATTGGTGGTCTCCATCGGCGGGTCGGAAGCGGCCGGCATGGCGAGGCCGCAAGAGTTTCGCGGCTGACGTCTATTTTCCATCGCCCACTTGCGCAAGGGCAGATCGGCCGTCCGCAGCGGCCCGCGAGCTCAATCGATCAGCTTGCCAGGGTTCATTATGCCCTTGGGATCCATCGCCTTCTTGATCGCCCTCATGGCCATCAGCCGCGCCGGATCGGAGACCCGGGCAAGCTCTTCGCGCTTCATCTGGCCAATTCCATGTTCGGCCGAAATGGATCCACAGGCGGCGGTGACGAGGTCGTGGACGAAGCGGCTCACCTGCGCGCCTTCCTCCTCGACCCACGAAGGATCGGCACCGGTCGGGGCTCCGACGTTGAAATGGACATTGCCATCGCCGAGATGGCCGAAGGCGATCACCCGGGTTCCGGCGAAGCGCTGCTCCACCGACTTTGCCGCCTCGATCATGAAACCGGGCATGTCGGCCACCGCGATGCTGATATCATGCTTGGCTGCAGGCCCCGCCTTGCGCTCGGCTTCCGAAATGCTGTCGCGAAGCCGCCAGAACGCATCCGCCTGGCTTTCGCTCGAAGCGATCGCCGCATCTGCGATGAGACCCGATTCCAGTGCCAAGCCAAGCTGCTGGTGGAGAAAGGTGGACGCAGCAGGCGCCGCCGGCGCCGTCGCCTCGATCAGGACGTTCCAGGCGGAGGGGTTCGCGAATGGCGCCCTGGTTCCGGGGATATGATCAAGGACGAGTGAGAGCGCGATCGAA
This sequence comes from uncultured Sphingosinicella sp., assembly GCA_964404245.1. Lineage (GTDB taxonomy): Bacteria > Pseudomonadota > Alphaproteobacteria > Sphingomonadales > Sphingomonadaceae > Allosphingosinicella. The sequence continues at coordinate 4,460 of CAYOJN010000130.1, forward strand.
GGCACCAGTTCGAAGCTTTCGACCGAAGCACCGCCGGAGCCCTCGAGCTGGCGGAGCAGAGCAAGCGCTGTCGCCGGGGAGTCGCAGGCGGCCCAGGCGACACAGCGATCGCCGACGGCCTGGACCAGTTTCAGGCTCGCCGCAGTGACGATCCCGAGAGTGCCCTCGGCGCCGACCAGGAGCTGGGTGAGGCTGTAGCCGCGATTGTCCTTCACCAGCGGGGCAAGCCCGTCATGGATGGAGCCGTCGGCAAGAACGGCCTCGATTCCCGAGACCAGCGCCCTCATCGTTCCGAAGCGAAGCACCTGGGTCCCGCCGGCATTGGTAGAGACCAGCCCGCCGATCGTCGCCGACCCCCGCGCCCCCAAGGTGAGCGGGAAACGCCGACCGATCGCCATCGCCGCCTCGTGGAGCCGGGTGAGAATCACTCCGGCCTCGCAAACGGCCAGGTTGGAGTCCGGATCGATCGACCGGATCCGGTTCATCCGCCTCAGGCTGAGGAGGAGCGAGTCGCCCGTTGCCGCTGGCGTCGAACCGCCGACCATCGACGTATTGCCGCCCTGGGGAACGAGGGCGACCCCATCCGAGGCGCACAGGCTGACGATCCCCGCCACCTCGTCACGGCTTTTCGGCGAGAGCATCGCTGGGGCCTTTCCCCGATAGCGGCCGCGCCAGTCGACGAGCCAGGGCTCGAGATCGACCGGCTCCTCGCTATAGCCCTTCGGACCGAGCAAGGCGGCCAGCCGATCGAGCAGAGTTCGGGATGCGAAAGCCATTGCCGGAGTGATAGAGGGGCCCCCGACGCGGAGCAATTCATCACCGGTTAAAGCGGAAAAGGGAAATCGAGGCAGTCATGGAGCGTGAAGGATGATCCTGGCGGGAGCGGCCGCATTGCTGGCTTATGCTCTTGCCACGGCGCAGGAAGCTCCGCCCGTCGCCCGAAATCCGCCGGCGATCGTGCGTCAGCAGTTCATCATTCGGGTCCAGACCGGGCCGCGCATCGCCACGCCCCGGGGCGCAGCACCCGTCCGTTGGCGCGAAGGCCGGGCGCCGAACTGCGTCTCCGCGGCCCGGATCGCCGGAGCGACCCTGCTCGCGCAAGACAGCGTCGATCTCCTGCTTCGGGACGGAACCCGGCTCCGGGCCCATCTTGAGCAGCGCTGCCCGGCGCTCGATTATTATTATGGCTTCTATGTCTCGGCGACCGAGGATGGCCGGATCTGCGCCGAGCGCGACCTCGTCCGGTCCCGGGCCGGCGGACAATGCCGGATCAATCGATTCAGGACCCTGACCCCCGTTCGCGACTGAGGCGAGGCAGCGGCTCTCCTTGACAAGGGAGGCGCCATCGCACAAGCGAGACCCGAAGCGGCTCATCAAGATGCAGAGCGCAAATCCCGGACCACGCATGACTTTTGCCGATCTCGGCCTTTCCGACGAATTGCTCCGAGCCGTAGGTGAATCGGGCTATGACGAGCCGACGCCGATTCAGCGTCAGGCGATCCCGTCTGTCCTCATGGGCCGGGACCTGATCGGAATTGCCCAGACCGGCACCGGCAAGACCGCAAGCTTCGTCCTGCCGATGATCGACATCTTGTCACAGGGCCGAAGCCGGGCCCTGATGCCGCGGTCGCTGATCCTCGAACCGACCCGCGAACTTGCCATGCAGGTCGCCGAAAATTTCGAGAAATATGGTCGCTATCACAAGCTGAACATGGCGCTCCTGATCGGCG
>CAYOJN010000131.1:0-6045 GCA_964404245.1 uncultured Sphingosinicella sp.
ATCGCCCTTGCCATGTCGGTGGCCTGCTGGATGTCGTTGGAGGCACCGGTGTTGAGCGAATCCTGCCCGTAGATGAGCTGCTCGGCGATCCGGCCGCCGAAACACAGGGCAAGGCGCGCCTTCATCTGCTTCATCGACATCGAATAGCGGTCGCGTTCCGGAAGGTTCCAGGTGACGCCCAGTGCCCGGCCACGCGGGATGATCGTGACCTTGTGGAGGGGATCGCAGCCGTCGACGTGGAGCGAAACCAGCGCATGGCCGGCCTCGTGATAGGCCGTCGCCCTCTTTTCTTCCTCGGTCATGACCATGGATTTGCGCTCCGCGCCCATCATGACCTTGTCCTTGGCAAGCTCGAATTCCTTCATCGCCACCAGCCGCTTGCCCATCCGTGCTGCAAGCAGAGCCGCCTCGTTGACGAGATTGGCGAGATCGGCGCCCGAAAAACCGGGGGTCCCGCGCGCAATCGTTCGAGCATCGACGTCGGGCGCCAACGGCACCTTCTTCATGTGAACGGCGAGGATCTTCTCGCGGCCGTCAATGTCCGGCCGCGGAACCACGACCTGGCGATCGAACCGGCCCGGGCGAAGAAGCGCCGGGTCAAGCACGTCGGGACGGTTGGTTGCAGCAATGATGATGATGCCCTCATTGCTCTCGAAGCCGTCCATCTCGACGAGAAGCTGGTTGAGGGTCTGCTCACGCTCGTCATTGCCATTGCCGAGCCCGGCGCCCCGATGGCGGCCGACCGCGTCGATCTCGTCGATGAAGACGATACAGGGCGCATTCTTCTTCGCCTGTTCGAACATGTCGCGCACCCGGCTCGCGCCGACACCGACGAACATCTCGACGAAATCGGAACCGGAAATGGTGAAGAAAGGCACATTGGCCTCGCCGGCGATGGCGCGGGCGAGAAGCGTCTTGCCAGTCCCCGGCGAGCCAACCAGCAGCGCGCCCTTCGGAATCTTGCCGCCCAGGCGAGCGAACTTGGTCGGGTCCTTCAAAAATTCGACAATCTCCTGGAGCTCCTCGCGCGCCTCGTCGATCCCGGCCACGTCGTCGAACGTCACTCGGCCGTGCTTCTCCGTCAGCAGCTTGGCCTTGGAACGACCAAAGCCCATTGCGCCGGACCCGGCATTCTTCTGCATCTGGCGCATCACGAAGAAGGCTATTCCAAGTATCAGCAGGAATGGCAGTGACTGGTAGAGGAGAATGAGCCAGACCGAGGTCGACGCTTCGGGCTCGGCGGCGAAGGAAACCTCATGCTGGCGAAGCCGTTCGATCAGCGCCGCATCCTGAGGCGGCGCGTTGGTTCGGAACGTCTCATTATTGGTGAGCCGGCCGGTAATCACTTCCTTGCCGATCACGACCTGCTTGACGGATCCTTCCTCGACCCGATTCAGGAAATCGGAATAAGGCAGGGCATCGCTCGCACGAGTGGCGCCGCCGCCCGCAATCTGGACGAACATGACCAGCGCGAACAATATTCCAGCCCAGATCAGAAGGCTTTTCATCCAGTTGTTGCCCGAGGGCTCCTTGTCGCCGCCCTGCCGATTTTCCTCTGCCATCTGACCTTCCCAAGAAAGCGGCGCCTGCTTCGGCCCGAACACCGGCTGCCGGCCGCGCCATTACCGACTTCCTACATAGGCGTTCGCAAGCCCTGCGCAATGTATCGCCGGGTCCTGAACATCGGCTTAGCCGAATCCGGCGGACGCGCCGGGCTCACCCGGACGTCCGAGGGCGGCGCGGCGGCGAAGGCTCGAATGCCCACACCTCCCCGCTTTCGCCCTTGACGTCCGCAAGGGTCGCCGCTTTTCCCCCTTCGAGTCTGTGGACGAAATTGGACAGTTCATCGCCCCGAGGCGAGGCCTTCGGGTCCACAGCGGCGAGCAGCCGGCGAACGAGCCTTCGGCGAAGCTCGGACGGAAGTTCAGCCGGGTCGAGGGTGAAGCGATCACCTGATCGTTCGACCCGTTCCTGCCAGAGCCGGTCCGCCGCCCATTCGAGGGCGGCCTCCGCCTCACCCAAGGCGCCGGCGCTTCGAGCCAGGGCAGCCGAATCGATCCAGTTGCACGAGGCAAGCTGGAGTCGAAGCCGCACCCGGTCGAACTTCGAGTCGCTGTTGGAGGGATCGACAACGGGATCCAGCCCCGCCCGTGCAACCACCGCTTCCAGCTCCCGGCGGCGCCAGCCGAGCAGTGGCCGGACAATATGGCCATTTACCGGCCTGATGGCTGAGAGCCCGGCGACTCCGGATCCCCGGTTGAGTCGCATCAGGAGCGTCTCTGCCTGATCGTCGGCATGATGGGCAGTCGCGATCCAGCTCAGCTTGCGAGTCTGGCGCCACTGCTCCAACCGTTCGTAGCGCACCTTACGAGCACCGGCCTGGACGTTCCCGGCGATTGGCGCGGCGGGCTCGAGCCGCTCGTGCCGGATATCGAGAATGTCGCAGATCCCTGCAACATAGGCCGCCTCATCGCGGGATTCAGGGCGAAGCTGGTGATCCACCGTGGCAGCCTCGACCTGACCGACGAAGACAGATCGACACAAGAGGAGCAGCGCCAGGCTGTCCGCGCCTCCCGAGACGGCGACTCCAACCCGGCCCGGCGGATCTCCAGCGAGGCGGGTCAGGTCCGAACGAAAGCGTTCGCGATGGCCAGGCAAGGGCGCATGCTCTTCCATCGCCTTTACCTAGCCCACGGCGCCTCGCGGATGAAGCCGGGTCGGCAACGGCACGACTTCGTGACCGTTCGGCGGTGCCCGGCGATCGGGCGGCTATGCGGCCCTTCCGACAGCCGCCCTAATTGCTTCCCGAAGCGGTGCAGCGGGCAGCCGAGCGGGCAGCCGGCAAACGACTGCGGATGAAGTCACGCATCTGCGGATAGACTCGCTCCAGTTCGTCAAAAACCCGGCAGGCTTCGGTTCGCCGGTTGAGCTTGGTCAGAGCCTGGCCCAGAAAATAGAGGCTGTCGGCCGCCCGCTCGCCACGGGGATTGGCTTCATAATTGGCAAGCAGGACCCGGGCCGCGGCAGCGGGTTTGTCGTCGTCGAGAAGGGCTCGCCCGTGAAGATTGCGAGCCCAGCTTGCCCAGCGGCTGTCGGGATGACTTTTCGCAACCGCCTCCAACGCGGTCGCAGCCTCGGCGAAACGCCCGGAACTCCACAGGCGATAGCCGGCATTATAGGCCTCTTCCGCGGAATCTCCCGCAGTGGACGAGGGGGTCTGGCTGGCCTCCTGCTCAGGCTCGGCCGCGGGCCCCGAGGGCACGGACGGAGCTGAAGGTTCGCTTCTCTGTTGCTCGAGCCGGCCGACCCGGCGCTCCAGATCCGTTCTCAGCTGAGTCAGCTGCTCCTCGACCTGGCGGGTCCGAAACCCCTGCTCCTCAACCTGGCCGGTCAGGGTGCGAAGCTGGTTTTCAAGCGCGTTCACCCGTTCAAAGAGGCTGCTGAAAGCGTCACCGGACGCCGTAGGCTGCGAGGTCACGGTTTCAGGACGGATTTCCGGCTCAACGATCTGCCCACGGCCGCCCGGGAAGACCCGCCGCTGAACCGCGCGCAATTCCTGCTCCAGCCGGTCGACCCGGCGTTCAACCGTTTCCGTTCGCTGGGCCGCCGCCGGAACTGCGGCCGTGGCGAGCAGGATCAGGCCAAGAAGATGAAAACGCATGAACATTCCCCGCAACCCTGTTTCGAGCGACACTCTAGTCGACGACCAAAGCTGTCGCCAGCCTTAAGCGCCCCCTCCCCGACTGGTCAGGGCCGTGAAGCCAGGGCCTCCGGCCTCAGGCTGACGTTGCTGACCGTCCGTTCGACCGAATCGAGGGGGCCGAGGTCGCGGCTGCCGACGAGCGTTCGCAGGACCTGAGGCCGACCTGTCCGGACCACCGGATTCTCCGCCGTTGGTGGCACCGAATAACGCTGGCCCGGCTGAAGGATGCCCTGGAACAAGGCCGTTGCGCCGTCGCTCACCCGAAGCCAGACTTCCTCCGTCGCAACCAGGGTAACCGGCTGGCCCGACAGCGATGTCGCCGGCTGAGATTGAGGTTGAGCCGGAGCTGCCTGGGGCTGAGGTGCCTGCGTCTCCGGGACTGCAAGCTCGACCCCGGCTTCTTCCGGTGAATTGTCCAGCGAGCTCCGCCAAACCAGATAGGCCGCGACAAGGACCAGCGCGGCAAGGATGGCGATGACGATGACCGGCCTGGGCGGCACTCGGGCCGGATCGGCCTGTTCATAATATTCAGGGGCCGGGGCCCGGGTCCTTGTTCCGCCAAGCTGATCACGAAGTTCCCGGGCAAGGGCAGCGCCATCGAGACCGACGGTATTGGCATAGGCGCGGGTAAAGCCGACGCAATAGGTGGTTGCCGGAAGCGCGTCCCATTCCTCACGCTCGATATGCTGGAGGTGACGGATCGGGATCCGGGTCTGGGTTGCCACTTCGTCGAGAGTCATCGACTTCGCCTCGCGCGCTTCGCGAAGGCGGTCTCCAATCGAGGCGCTCTCGAACTGCAGGTCGGAATCCTGGTCGGCCATGAAGCTTGTCTAGTTCCCGTCTACCCTGGAGTGGTTCACTCATCATCGCCGAGTCCGGCCGTGTCAACCGATGGCCGGTCAGGAATTGGCGATCGGCAGTCCGGCTCAGGCAAAGTCAGGCCATTGCCACTCCATGCTTTTCCGCCCACGCGGCCAGTGCAGAGCGAAGATCGGGCGGAGGAGAAGCCAGCAGGGCTTCCATTTCTCGGGCAAGCAAAGCCAGATCGAGCGACCGGATCATCGCCTTGATCGGCCCGACGGCATAAGGCGTGATCGACAATCTTTTCACCCCGATGCCGATCAGCGCCATCGCTTCGAGCGTCCGGCCACCCATCTCGCCGCATACGCCAAGCGGGACTTCATGTTCTTCGGTCGACCGAACGATTCGCCGAAGGAACCGGAGAATGGCCGGTGACAGCCAGTCATAGCGTTCCGCAAGTCGGGGATTCGAGCGATCGGCAGCGAAAAGGAATTGCGTCAGGTCGTTGGTCCCGACCGACATGAAATCGACTTGCGGAAGCAACTGGTCGAGCGTTTCCGCAAGCGCCGGCACCTCCAGCATGGCGCCATAGTGGATGTGGCTTGGAAGCCTTTTCTTCCGGTCGGCCAACCATGCCCTCTGCTCCTCGACCAGGGTTCGGGCAGCAGCGAACTCCCATGGCTCCGAAACCATCGGAAACATGATATTCAACTCACGCCCGCCAGCGGCCTCGAGCAGGGCGCGGGCCTGGGCCTTCATCAAGGTATCGCGATCAAGGGCAAGGCGAAGCGCGCGCCAGCCCATTGCGGGATTCTCCTCCCCGTTGGCGGCGCCGCGAAGATAGGGAAGCTGCTTGTCTCCACCGACATCGACGGTTCGAAAGACTACCGGCTTGGTCCCGGCTGAATCGAGAACGGCCTTGTACAGCCGCTGCTGACTCTCTCGCCGTGGGAGGGTGGCCGAGACGAGGAACTGGAATTCGGTCCGGAACAGACCGATACCGTCGGCTCCCGTTGCACCGAGCGCAGCAACGTCGTCCCGAAGCCCGGCATTGACCATGACGGCAATGCGGACCCCGTCCCGGGTGACCGGGGGCAGATCCTTCATCGCGGCATATTCGGCTCGCCGCCGCTGGCTCACTGCAAGCTTGGCTTCAAAGGCTTCCTGGATGGGCGCGGTCGGCCTTGCAAAGGCGACCGCATCGCTCCCGTCCAGAAGGACATGATCCCCGTCCGAGATCATCTGGCGGACGCTTCTGACCCGTCCAAGCATCGGCACACCCATCGCCCGGGCAACGATCGTGACATGGGCGGTGAGTGAGCCTTCCTCGAGAACGACGCCCTTGAGCTTGCGACGATCATATTCGAGCAATTCGGCCGGCCCGAGATTGCGAGCGATGAGAATCGTGTCATGAGGAAGACCGGTCTGAGCGGCCGTGCCCAGCTGGCCCGACACGATTCGAAGAAGCCGGTTCGACAGGTCATCCAGATCGTGCATCCGGTCCTGGAGCAGTGGGTCGTCGATCTGCCGCATGCGCATCT
>CAYOJN010000132.1:0-6037 GCA_964404245.1 uncultured Sphingosinicella sp.
TCCTGACCGTCGGCGTCGTCACCAAGCCGTTCAGCTTCGAGGGCGCCCGCCGCGGTCGGTCTGCCGAGGCCGGGATCACCGAGCTTCAGCAGCATGTCGACACTCTGATCGTCATCCCCAACCAGAACCTCTTCCGGATCGCCAACCCGAACACGACCTTCAAGGAAGCGTTCATGATGGCCGACGAAGTGCTTCAGCAGGGCGTCCGTGGGATAACCGACCTCATGGTCATGCCGGGCCTGATCAATCTCGATTTCGCCGATGTTCGGTCGGTGATGAGCGAGATGGGCAAGGCGATGATGGGGACGGGCGAATCGACCGGCGACAACCGCGCCATCGAAGCGGCCGAGCAGGCGATCGCCAACCCTCTGCTCGACGGCGTCTCGATGAAGGGGGCCAAGGGGGTGATCATCTCGATCACCGGCGGCGAGGACATGCGCCTGATGGAGGTCGACGAAGCGGCCAATCATATCCGAGAGCTTGTCGACGAAGACGCCAACATCATCTGGGGGTCGGCATTCAACAATGATCTGGACGGAAAGATCAGGGTCTCCGTGGTCGCCACCGGGATCGACGTCCAGGAGAATGTCCAGGCTCCGGCGCAGCCAGCCAAGGTCTTCACCTTCCCGACCGCGCGCTCAAGCGAGCCGGCGAGGACCGAGGCCGCGTCGAGCGAGTCCAGGCCGATCACCCTCACTCCGCCCGAGAACGTCGAAACCGAGTCCGAGTCCGGGAAGATGGACCCGCTCGCTGCCATCGAGCAGGAGGAAGCAAGCGACGAGCTTCAGCTCGACGCTCTCGCCGATGATCAGGGAGGAGAGGACGAGCTTCTGCTCGGAGACATGGTCGCCGGGGAGCCTTCGACCGAAGCTGATGAGGAAGAGGAATTGCCCGCCCCGAAGGCGGGCCCGGGGCGCCGCACCTGGCTCAGCCGCGAAGAGGAAGGGCCGGCCGAACCGACGCCTGCCGCTCCTCCGGCATCGGGCGGTACATTGTTCGAGCGCATGTCGAATATTGCTCGCGGCGCAGCCAAGGCCCAGGTCGACGAAGACGAATCCGAGAGCCCGGCGCCGAAACTTCGGTCCGGTCGCGACCCGCTCGACATTCCCCGTTTTCTCAACCGGCAGAATAATCAGTAGGTTTCGGGCCTGCGGATGTTGCGATTTCGGCCGGTGCCCTTCGGGGCCCGGCCGGGCCATTCATCGTTCGGTCGCCCCGATTGGCCGCAAGCAGCGCTGATGGTCATTGCCGGTACAGGTTCAGGGCGGCTCTAGCAGTGGAATGATCAATTCGATGATGCGGGGGATCCGCCTCGGCCTATTGCTGAGCGCGGCCGGGATCGTCATTGGCAGCGACGCTCAGGCGCAATCCGGCTCAGCGGGCCAGTTTCCGCCGGGCGCGGTCGTCCAGCCGCTGCCTACCGACGATGGCGCCGAGCTGCGCCGCCACCTGATGGCCCTTGCCGACAATCCGCGTGCACTGGATCCGCTCATTGGGGCCGGTCGTGCAGCCCTGGCCGGTGGCGACACCCAGGCGGCGCTCACCTTTTTCGCCCGTGCTGCCGAAGTTGCGCCTCGTGACGCCCGGGTAAAAGCCGGAATGGCGTCCGTCCTGGTGCAGATGGAGCGTGGGCAGCCGGCGCTGAACCTGTTCGCCGAAGCCGTTGCGCTCGGCGCTCCGGTAGTCGAGATCGCCGGCGACCGGGGCCTTGCTCATGACATGGTCGGTGATCCTCGTCGGGCACAGCAGGATTATGCCCTGGTCCTTCAGCAGCGCGAGGAGCCGGAAATCCGGCGCCGGCTTGCGCTTTCACTCGCGATCAGCGGCGATCGGGCGGCGGCACTTCGGGTCATTGACGGGCAGCTCCGCCGCAATGATCGCGCTGCCTGGCGAACCCAGGCCTTCATCCTCGCTCTGACCGGCGATCCCGCCGGGGCCAATCGAACGGCGCAGGGACTGATGCCGCCTGCGGCGGCTGCGGCCATGGCACCTTTCTTCGCCCGGCTTTCTTCCCTCAGCCCCACCGAGAAGGCAATGGCGGCCCATTTCGGGCGCTTCCCATCCAATGGCGGCGCTGCCCTTGCCGACCGCGGCGGACGTGCGGTTGCCGGCGCACCGCCGGCCGTCTCAATGCCTTCACAGGCTGCGCCTGCGCCGGCGGCTTCTGCTCCGGCGAGGAACCAGGAAGCCGCAGCGCCAAGGACGGTCAGGCGGCGCGCCGGACCGGCCGAAGCTTTGCCTCGGCGGACGGCCCGCCAGGGCGCAGCCGCTTCCGGGCCTCGCCAGTCGCAGGCCAGCGCGGATCGGGCGAGTGCTCAACTTGCTCGGGCCGAGCCGGAGGTCCCCCGGCCGGCCGAGCCTGCCCAGGCAACCGCTCGGCAGGCAGCGCCGCCACCCTCTTCGCCGCCGCCGGCTGTTGTTGAGACCCGGGCAACGGCCCGCCCTTCGGCGCCGCCCGGGACTGGATCCTCTCCAGCTTCATCACCCTCCCTTGCCGACATCAGGGCCGTCATCAGCTCGCTTCCCGAGGATGAGGAAGCCACTTCGCCCGCTGCTGCCGCGACCGCTCCGGCACGAACGCCGGCTCGCGAAACCTCGACCGAGCAGCGCTCTGCGCGAGGCGGTTCGCGAGCGGAGGCGCATCCCGCTCGCCACTGGGTCCAGATTGCGGGTGGTGCGAATGTCGCCGCTCTCCCCCAGGAACTGGGAAGGCTTCGCCAGAAGGCGCCTGAACTGGCCGATCGCAATGCCTGGGTCGTTCCGGCCAATGCCACGAACCGGCTTCTGGTCGGACCGTTCGCAAGCGCAGCGGAGGCTCAGGCCTTCGTCAACGTCCTGGCCCGCCGGGACGTGTCCTCCTTCGCCTGGTCGAGCGGCGCAGGACAGGAGATTTCGCGGCTTCGCCACTGACGCGAACCCCGAATCCGCTGTTCACAATCGGCTGTCATTGCTCTCGCCCGCCTTCCAAATAAGCGGGACAGGCTCTAGGCGCAGTGACATGAGCCTGGCCTCCTACGCGTCCGACCCGTCCCGCTCACGCGGTCGCCTTCATCGGGAGAATGATCAATCGCAACGCGGGCCCCGCGATGCCTTCCAGCGGGATCGGGACAGGATCATCCATTCCATTCCGTTCCGCCGGTTGAGGCACAAGACCCAGGTCTTCGTCGCGCCGGACGGGGACCATTTCCGGGTCCGCCTCACCCACAGCCTGGAAGTTGCTCAGATCGGCCGAACGGTCGCGAGGGCCCTGGCCCTCAACGAGGATCTGACCGAGGCATTGTGCCTTGCCCATGATATCGGCCACCCACCCTTCGGTCATTCGGGGGAGGATGCCCTTCAACTGGCGATGGCGAAGGCCGGTGGCTTCGATCACAATGCCCACACCATCCGGACCCTGACCAGGCTCGAAAGCCCTTATCCCTCCTTCGAAGGCCTCAATCTGAGCTGGGAGACACTGGAAGGGCTCGCCAAGCATAATGGCCCGGTGCTCGACCCGGCCTGGGCCCTGGCCGAGGCTGATCGCGAGTTTCCGCTTCAGCTTGGGACTTGGCCCGGCCTCGAGGCTCAGATTGCGGCCATTGCCGACGATATTGCCTATGACAATCACGACGTGGATGACGGGCTGAGGGCAGGGCTGTTCACGATCGAGGATCTGCTCCAGGTGCCGCTGGTCGAACGCTGCTGGAGGGAGGTCACCCGGCGCTATCCGGAATCACCCCTGGATCGTCTTGGTCACGAACTGGTGCGCGACCAGATCGGGCTGATGGTCAACGACCTGCTCTCGGAAACAAAGCGACGAATCAGGGAAGCCGGGATCGAGACGGTGACGGATGTCCGGACCGCAGGCAGGTCCCTTGCCGGCTTCTCTTCGGAGATGGAGGAGGATGAACGGCGGCTCAAGGCCTTCCTGTGGAAACATATGTACGATGCTCCGCTTGTGCGCGCGGTAAAGGTCCAGGCCCAGCAGGTCGTCGCCGGCCTGTTCGAAGCCTATCGGGACAATCCCGGTCTCCTGCCGTCGCCATGGCAACCGTCTTCGGAAGATCGTATAGAGGTCACTCGGTCGGTCGGCGACTTCATCGCCGGAATGACCGATCGCTACGCGATCAGCCGTTTCGAGGCCCTGGTCGGCAAGACATCGCTTCCGGAAGGCTTCTGACGCTGGACCAGGGCGGTCGGCATCCGCTAGAGCGCGGTCAAGTCGAACGGCTGAAGTCGACGAATTGGGGCCCGCCGGGAACGGGGTCGGGAACAGGGGTGACCCTGACCGGCGCTGGTGCTGATGATCGGGACTGAAAGGCGGTTTGCCGCTGCTCCTGGTGACTGGATACTGATGTGACGCTCTACTCCCGCTTTGCCGCTCATATCGATTCGGCTCTCGACGCCCTTGAAGCGGAAGGCAGGCTCGAGCCCGGAATCGATCGGGCCGCTGTCGCGGTAGAGCCGCCGCGCGACCCCTCTCATGGCGATATCGCCACCAATGCCGCGATGGTGCTCGCGAAACGCGCCGGAATAAACCCGAGGGCGCTTGCCGAGCTCATCCTTCCTCATCTCGAGGCCCTCGATGACGTGACCGCGGCCGCCATCGCCGGACCCGGCTTCATCAACCTCCGGCTTGAGCCGGGGGTCTGGCAGGACGAGCTTCGCACCATCCTCGATCAGGGTGCCGAATATGGCCGCTCGACAATGGGCGCTGGAACGCGCGTCAATGTCGAATATGTCTCCGCCAATCCGACCGGTCCGATGCACATGGGGCATTGCCGAGGCGCCGTCGTCGGTGATGCACTGGCCTCGCTGCTGGAATATGCCGGCCACCGGGTCATCCGCGAATATTATGTCAACGATGCCGGTGGCCAGGTCGATGTCCTCGCCCGATCGGTTCACCTTCGCTACCGCGAGGCTCTGGGCGAGGAGGTCGGCGATATTCCCGAAGGCCTGTATCCGGGCGACTATCTGAAGCCAGTCGGCGCCGGACTTGCCGAAGCCCATGGCCGTCGCTTCGTCGACGCGCCCGAAAGCGAATGGCTGCCCCTGTTCAGGAAGACGGCCGTCGCTTCGATGATGATCCAGATCCGGGCCGATCTCGCACTGCTCGGAATCCATCATGACGTTTTCGCCTCGGAAGCCGAAGTTCATGAAAAGGGGTTGGCGGACATGGCGCTCGAGACGCTCCGGTCCCGGGACCTTATCTATGAAGGCGTTCTCGAACGGCCCAAGAGCCTCGACGAGCAGGACGAATGGGAGCCGGTCGAACTCACCCTCTTCCGGTCGACCCGGTTCGGCGACGATCAGGATCGGCCAGTCCGGAAGTCGGATGGCAGCTGGACCTATTTCGGGGGCGACCTCGCCTACCATTTTCAGAAGGCGCAGACCGCAGACCAGCTGATCGACATCTGGGGTGCCGACCATGCCGGTACCGTAAAGCGGATCCGGGCTGCGGTCGCTGCACTGACGGAGGGAGCCAAGCCGTTCGACGTCAAGCTGGTGCAGATGGTCCGGCTCCTCCGGGCTGGCGAGCCGATAAAGATGTCGAAGCGATCCGGCAATTTCGTCACCTTGGCCGAAGTCGTCGAGGAAGTCGGCAAGGACGTGGTTCGCTTCACCATGCTGACCCGCAAGGCCGACGCCCAGATGGACTTCGATTTCGCGAAGGTGGTGGAGGCGTCGAAGGACAATCCCGTCTTCTACGTTCAATATGCCCATGCGCGGATCTGCTCGCTCCAGAGGCGGACGGCCGAAGCGGGGCTTACCCTTCCGGACCAGGCCGATCTCACCCTGCTCGACGATGAGGAGCTGGCTTTGGTCAGGGTGGCAGCCCAGTTTCCGCGGGTCGTCGAAGGGGCCGCGGCAAGCCACGAACCGCATCGGATCGCTTTCTACCTGACCGACCTTGCCGGCGAGTTCCACGCCTTGTGGAATCGCGGCAATGATGACCCCGAAAAGCGTTTCCTTGTGGCACAGCGTCCTGATTTGACACGCGCACGTCTGGAATTGGCACAGGCAATCGGGCAGATTGTCCGCAATGGCCTCGCGATCA
>CAYOJN010000133.1:0-6030 GCA_964404245.1 uncultured Sphingosinicella sp.
AGGGTCTCGAATTCGAGCTCGACGTCGTCGAAGGCATGCAGTTCGACCGCGGCTATCTCAGCCCCTATTTCATCACCAACCCGGAAAAGATGCAGGTCGAGCTCAGCGACCCCTACATCCTGATTCACGAGAAGAAGCTGTCCAATCTCCAGGCGATGCTTCCGATCCTCGAGGCGGTCGTTCAGTCGGGCCGTCCGCTTCTGATCATTGCCGAGGACATTGAAGGCGAGGCGCTCGCGACTCTCGTCGTCAACAAGCTTCGGGGTGGCCTCAAGGTCGCCGCAGTCAAGGCGCCGGGCTTCGGCGATCGCCGCAAGGCGATGCTCCAGGACATTGCGATCCTGACCGGCGGCGAGATGATCAGCGAAGATCTCGGGATCAAGCTCGAGACCGTGACTCTGAACATGCTGGGCCAGGCCAAGCGCGTCACCATCGACAAGGACAATACGACCATCGTCGATGGCGCCGGCGAAGGCGACCAGATCAAGGGCCGGGTGGAGTCGATCCGTCAGCAGATCGAGATCACGACCTCCGACTATGACCGCGAGAAGCTGCAGGAGCGGCTTGCAAAGCTCGCGGGCGGGGTCGCCGTGATCAAGGTCGGCGGTTCGTCCGAGATCGAGGTCAAGGAGCGCAAGGACCGCGTCGACGATGCGCTTCACGCCACCCGCGCTGCGGTCGAGGAGGGTATCGTTCCCGGCGGCGGAACCGCGCTTCTCTACGCCACGATCGCTCTGAAGGGTCTTTCGGGCGAGAATGACGACCAGACCCGCGGTGTCGACATCGTCCGCCGGGCGCTGCAGTCGCCGCTTCGTCAGATCGCCGAGAATGCGGGCCATGATGGCGCCGTCGTTGCCGGCAAGCTGATCGATGGCGACGACCAGTCCCTGGGCTTCAACGCCCAGACCGAGGTCTATGAAAACCTCGTCCAGGCCGGCGTGATCGACCCGACCAAGGTCGTTCGTACGGCGCTCCAGGACGCGGCCAGTGTCGCCGGCCTGCTCATCACCACCGAAGCGGCGGTGAGCGAGCTTCCGGAAGACAAGGGCCCGGCCGGAATGCCCGGCGGCGGAATGGGCGGAATGGGCGGCATGGGCGGAATGGACTTCTAAGGTCCACTTTGCTCAGCCCATGAAATGAAGAAGGGCCGGGAGCGATCCCGGCCCTTTTTCCTGGTCTTCCGACAAAGCCGTCGTTCCTTCGATCAGCGGCTGCCTGCGGACCCGGCGCCTTCATTGTCTTCGGGCGTTCCGGTGTCAGCCTCGAGCAGTTCGCGCACCTCGCGCGAATCCTCGTCGAGGCGATCGGCGATATTCTCCAGCCGCTGCCGCTCGTCGACCGTCAGGCCGCCAGCTTCTTCCTCGCTTCCGCCGCAGCTTGCCAGCAGGGCAAGAACGGGCAGAATCAAATAATATTTCCTCATCTCAACCTCCCGCTGAACAGCCACAATAGGACAGAAAAGCGGGCATGAAAAAGGGCCGCGGGTCTTTCAACCCACGGCCCTTCACCCAATTGGCTGCAGTGCAGCTTAGTTGGTGGCGTTGTCGATCGCTTCGCCGGTGGCGTCGGCGGCGTTCTCGATCGCTTCGCCGGCCTCGGAGGTGAGGTTGGCGGCGGCATCGAGCGCATTTTCAGCGGCGAGCGAAGCATCGGTCTCGGCGGCGTTGACGTCGGCATTCGCCGCGTTCTCGGTCGCATCGACCTCATTGTTGAGGGTGTTGGTTTCGGTGTCGGCATTCTGGCAGGCGGCCAGGCCGAGCGCGGAAACGGCGACGAGGGTCAGAGTGATCTTCTTCACGTTTCGTATCCTTCGATCAGTTGCGAGGTTTTCATTCTCGCCAGCGTGCCGACATGCCTTTCGGCCCCCTCCGGTCCACCGACGAAGCGACCTCTGTATGTGAAGTGGAAAGCCGAGTCCAGAGTTTCTCTACTACGTCGGTAGTCAATGCCTTTGCTTGACCGAAATATAAAGATATCTTTATATGCGCAAATCATGGTGGCTGCGCCTAAAATCTTTGCCTCCCTGGCCGATCCAACCCGGCTGCGCATCCTTATACTTCTTCGCAAGATGGAGCTGTCGGTGGGCGAGATCGCCCATGTCCTGGGGCAGAGCCAGCCGCGTGTTTCACGTCATGTGAAAATCCTGATCGATGCAGGCCTGGTCGATCGCCGAAAGGAAGGGAGCTGGGTCTTCCTCAATCTGGGGCCAAGGGACCGGCTCGATCCGCTTTTCCGGTTGCTCGACCGCTGGGCCGAAACCGACGGGGTCAAGGATTCGGTCGCCGAGGCGGATTCCGCCCGTCTGGCGGCGGTGAGGGCCGATCGCGTCGCTGCCGCCGAACGTTATTTCGAACAGCATGCCGGCGAATGGGACGCCCTTCGTTCTCTCCACGTCGCCGAAAGCGAAGTTGAAGCGGCTATCGTCCGGGCGCTTGGCCACGGAGAGATCGGCCGGCTGATCGACATCGGCACCGGTACCGGCAGGATGATCGAATTATTCGCCGGCGACGCCCGACAGTCGCTCGGAATCGATCGCTCGCCGGAAATGCTTCGGGTCGCCCGGGTGAAGCTCAGCGAAGCGGGTCTCGATCGGGCCGAGCTTCGCCAGGGTGACATGTATTCGCTGGCCCTCCCGTCCGCCTGTGCCGAAACCGTGATCATCCACCAGGTGCTACATTATGCCCAGAATCCGGCGTCTGCCGTGGCCGAGGCGGCGCGACTGCTGAGTCCAGGAGGGCGACTTCTGGTCGTCGATTTCGCTCCTCACGAACGTGAGGAGCTTCGTTCGACCGCCGCCCATGCCCGCCTGGGCTTCGCCGACGAGGCAGTGCTCAGATATATGGAGGAAGCCGGTCTGAAAGGTCGGGTGATCGAACATCTCGAAGGTGGTCCGCTCACCGTGACGCTGTGGCTCGGCGAACAGCCCGGAAAGAAGCTGAAGGTGGTGGCATGACCGGAATCGGGGTTTTTCCGCGCTCCCCCCTGTTCGAGAACATGGCGGGCGACATCGACGTTTCGTTCGAATTCTTCCCACCGAAGACCGAGAAAATGGAGGCCACGCTCTGGGAGTCCATCAAGACCCTCGAGCCGCTTGCGCCGCGCTTCGTTTCCGTAACCTATGGCGCGGGCGGATCGACCCGCGAACGTACCCATTCGACGGTGGAGAGGATCGTTCGCGAGACCGGTCTCAGTCCAGCCGCCCATCTGACCTGCGTTGCCGCCAGCCGGGAAGAGATTGACGAGGTTGCCCGTGGCTATTGGTCGGCCGGGGTTCGTCACATCGTCGCCCTTCGCGGCGATCCGCCCGAACCCGGTTCCCCCTTCGTGCCGGCTCCTGATGGCTATTCCAATGCCGCTCAACTGGTCGAAGGCCTGCGAAGGGTGGCACCCTTCGAAATCTCTGTGGCTGCTTATCCTGAGACCCATCCCGATTCGCTCAGCCGGGCGGCCGATCTCGACAATCTCAAGCGCAAGATCGATTCCGGCGCCGACCGGGCGATCACCCAGTTCTTCTTCTCGAGCGACTGTTTCTTCCGCTTCCGCGACGAAGCGGCAGCCGCCGGTATCCAGGCCGAAATCGTACCTGGAATCCTTCCGGTCTCGAACGTTGCCCAGACCCGCCGCTTTGCCGGAATGTGCGGCGCGACCATTCCGCCCTGGATGGAACATCTGTTCGAGGGCCTGGATGACCTGCCGGCAGCCAGGCATCTGGTCGCCGCGACGATTGCGGCCGAACTGTGTGCCCAGCTTTATTCCGGCGGCGTCCGCCATTTCCACTTCTACACCCTCAACCGAGCCGAACTTGGCTACGCCATCTGTCACCTGCTTGGACTGCGCCCGAAGGACATGAATGATGACTGCCGAAGAACTGCTTAGAGCCGAAGCCGAGCGTCGGATCCTGATCAAGGACGGGGCCTATGGGACCCAGATCCAGGCCCGCCGGCTCGGGGAATCGGATTTTCGCGGCAGTCGCGATTTCGACCGCGACCAGAAGGGCAATAACGATCTTCTCAACCTCACCCGCCCGGACGTGGTTCGCGATATCGCTTCGGCCTTTGCGGAGGCCGGTGCGGACATCCTTGCGACCAACAGCTTCAACGCCAACCGAATCAGCCAGGCCGATTACGGCACCGAAGACCTGGTCCGGGCGATCAATGTCGAAGCCGCGAAGATCGTCCGGGAGGTCGCGGAGTCCGATGGACGCAGGCGCTGGGTTGCCGGCGCCGTCGGACCGACCAACAAGACGCTGTCACTGTCGCCGGACGTCAATGATCCAGGCTATCGCGAAGTGGATTTCGACCTGGTTTCCGACGTCTATGTCGAGCAGATCGAGGCCCTGGTCGAAGGGGGCGCGGATTTCGTTCTGATCGAGACCGTGTTCGACACGCTCAATGCCAAGGCGGCGATCCACGCGGCTCAGCGCGTCGAGGCCGGGATCGGCCGAAGGCTGCCGATCATGCTGTCGATGACGATCACCGACCTTTCCGGCCGCAACCTTTCCGGCCACGGCATCGAATCCTTCTGGGCATCGGTTCGTCATGCCCGGCCACTCTCGATCGGCCTCAACTGCTCCTTCGGCGCTGCCCAGTTGAGGCCGCACATCGCCACCCTCGCGGGGATCGCCGACAGCCTGATCATGGCCTATCCCAATGCCGGGCTTCCCAATGATCTGGGCGAGTATGACGAAAGCCCGCAGGTCACTGCGGCTCAGGTGCGGGAATGGGCCGACCAGAAGATCGTCAATATCGTCGGTGGCTGCTGTGGAACCACCCCTGAGCATATCGCAGCGATTGCCCGGGCCGCCGCCGATTGTCAGCCGCGACGACCGGCCGATCCTCCTCGCCGGACGATGCTGGCCGGAATTGAACCCATGTATCTTGCCGCCTGACCAGTGATGCACGCACCCCTTAGAAGCAGTTTCGTCAATATTGGCGAACGGACCAATGTCACCGGCTCGGCCCGGTTCAAGAAGCTTGTCATGGCCGGCGACTATGCCGCCGCCGTCGAGGTCGCCCGGCAGCAGGTCGAAAATGGCGCCCAGATGATCGACGTCAACATGGACGAGGGGTTGCTCGACTCCGAAGCGGCGATGACCACCTTCCTCAAGCTGATCACTGCGGAGCCCGACATCGCCCGGGTCCCGGTCATGATCGACAGCTCCAAATGGAGCGTGATCGAAGCCGGGCTGAAATGCGTATCGGGCAAGCCGGTCGTGAATTCGATCAGCATGAAGGAAGGGGAAGAGGAGTTTCTTCGTCTCGCCCGGCTCGTTCGCGGCTATGGCGCCGCAGTCGTCGTGATGGCGTTCGATGAAGTCGGCCAGGCCGACACCGCCGAGCGCAAGGTCGAGATTTGCGAGCGCGCCTACAGGCTTCTGGTCGACGACGGGTTCCCGCCCGAAGACATCATCTTCGATCCCAACATCTTCGCCATCGCCACCGGGATCGAGGAGCATCGTCGATATGCGCTCGATTTCCTCGACGCGTGCCGCGAGATCAAGGCCCGTTGCCCACTCGCCCACATCTCCGGCGGTCTTTCCAATCTCAGTTTCTCGTTTCGAGGCAATGAGCCGGTTCGCAGGGCCATGCACTCGGTCTTTCTTTACCACGCCATTCCAGCCGGGCTCGACATGGCCATCGTCAATGCCGGCCAGCTTGACGTCTACGACACGATCGATGCCGAGCTCCGGGAAGCTTGCGAGGACGTGATTCTCGATCGCCGCGAAGACTCCACCGAAAGGCTGGTGACCCTTGCGGAAAAGTATCTGGGAAGCGATCCGGCGCGCGAGAAGGAAGCTGCGGAATGGCGCAGCTGGCCGGTCGAGCGGCGGCTCGAACATGCGCTCGTCAAGGGCATCGATGCCTTCGTCGTCGAGGATACCGAAGAAGCGCGGCAGAAGGCGGAGCGGCCGATCCAGGTGATTGAAGGGCCGCTGATGGACGGGATGAACGTCGTCGGCGACCTGTTCGGATCGGGCAAGATGTTCCTGCCGCAGGTGGTGAAATCGGCGCGGGTGATGAAGAAGGCCGT
>CAYOJN010000134.1:0-5973 GCA_964404245.1 uncultured Sphingosinicella sp.
ATGCTGACGACGAGTTCGACGGCTGCGGAGAGCGCTGAAATCTCGACGAAGGTGATTCCGAGCAGCCAGAAATCATTGTTGATTCCGGGCGAGAAGACCTTGCTGGAAAGCGGGGTGTACATGAACCAGCCGCTATTGGGCGCAAGACCGATCAGCATCGAAACGATGAGCATCGATCCGCCGAAAAGATAGCACCACCAGCCGAAGGTCCCGAGGCGCGGGAAGGCCAGGTCCCGGCTTCCGAGCATCAGCGGAAGGAAATACATCGCAACCCCCTCCAGCATCGGGATCGCGAACAGGAACATCATCACCGTGCCATGCATGGTGAAGAGCTGGCTGTAGGTTTCGGCGTCCACGAAAGCGCTGTTCGGCGTTGCGAGCTGAGTCCGGATCAACATCGCCAGGATCCCGCCGATCGCGAAGAAGACGAAGGCCGTGACGATGTAGCGGATCCCGATATTGGAATGATTGACGTTGACCAGGAATCCGCGAAGGCCCGGCGGATAGCCCCAGATGGAATCGAGCTTCCGATGGAGCCTGAGCGCCTTCACCGCGCGGCTCCGGCCTGGAACGAAGCCCAGGCTGCAGGATCGTGGGCGATGACCCGAAGCCTCATTCGGGAATGGCCGATTCCGCAATATTCGGCGCAGGTCCCTTCATAGATTCCAGGCTTTGACGCCTCGATCCTGAGGGTGTTGACCTTGCCCGGAACGGCATCGAGCTTCCCGGCAAGCCGAGGCACCCAGAAGCTGTGGATCACGTCCGAACTGGTCAGTCGAAGATCGACCGGGGCCCCGACGGGAATATCCAGGATGTCGGCGCGCTCGATCATCGTCCCGTCTGCCGCTGGCTGACGAAATGTCCATCCCCACTGCTCTGCCGTTCCCTCGGCGATCATGCTGGGCTCGTCGTTCGGGATCAGCCGCTCGCCGAGCACTATCCCGTAGGTCAGGAGAGCGATCAGGACCGCTGAGGTGAAGATGAGACCGCCGCCGAGGATCCAGGTCCGCTCCTTCTGCTCGGTGGCCTCGCGCCGGCGAGCGAAGGCAAGACCGAGGAGAATCATGACGAGCAGGAAGATTGCGGTCGCACCGGCGAACATCACCCACCAGAGATGGCTGATCTCGGCCGCCGAGCGTCCGGCCGGCGCGAGTGTCGAGAGGCGTCCGGCGCATCCTGCAAGCAAAGCTGGGGCGGCGAGGGAGAGGATTGCCCGCAGGCGCGTTGACGAGGGCGAATGACCAAAGTGGAGCCCAGCGACGTGCCCGGAGAGGAAGAACAGATCGTCGACCGGCTCGTCGACCCGATCGCCGATCGGCCGAGCTACAATCGCACCGAATCCAGAATCGCGCTTGCCGGCCATCCGATCCACGCGATGCTGGTGGCCTTCCCGATCGCGCTCGCCATGTGCACGGTAGGGGCCGATCTTCTTTACTGGTGGACCGGCGACATCTTCTGGGTTCGAGCAGCCTTGTGGACCACTGGGGTGGGATTCCTCATGGGCCTTCTGGCCGGCATTTCCGGCACTGCCGAACTGCTTCTGGTTCCCGGCATCAGGGCGCGCGCAGCAAGCTGGACTCACTTCATCTTCGCAATGACCCTGCTTTCGGCCTTCGGCCTCAACTGGGGCATAAGGGTGGCCTCGTTCGAGTCGGCGGTCCTTCCCTTCGGGCTGCTTCTGTCGCTGCTCGTCGCAGCGCTCACGGCACTGACCGGGTGGCACGGGGGCAAGCTGGTGTTCGACTATCAACTCGGCACGTCTTCCCAGGGCAGTTGACGGTCCCGGGGGCTCGTCAGCCATTCGGGGAACAGGTCGGTCGGAATTGCGGGCTTTGCGAGCACGATCAGGAGGACCAGAGACATCGCCGAAATGGCGGGAACGAGGATGAAGGCCGCGCCGGGCGTATCATAGCGACCTTGCTTCTCTTCGGAGCGAAGAACGACATGGCCTGCAAAGCCATGCACGCAAACGAGAAGCCCGACCGCGCCGAGCTTGGCAATCATCCAGCCGGTATAAGTCTGGCGAAGAAAGATGAGCGCGATTCCTGCAGCCACCGCGATGACCGCTGCCGGCGTCATCAGCCGGGTATAGCCATAATGGGTGGCCTTTCGGAGCCGGGTGAAGGTGACCTGTCCCTGATCCGGCTCGATGTGGCGAAGCATCAGCGGCAAGGCGACGAGCCCGGCGCACCACAGGATCACTGCAGTGATGTGGATCGTTTTCATCGCGACGATCAAGCGGTCCTCCCGACGGGCATAGCCCTGATCCGGGCAGGCACCGGAAAGGCCGCGCGCGCGCAGTAAGCGTCACATCGACCGGGGAGCAGCAAGACAGCGGCGCCAAGGCCGCGGTTGAGGATCGAGTGCTGAAGCGAGCCGCTCATCAAGGTCTTTCCGAACTGAGCAGCATACGCTTCCACCAGCGAATGGTTTCGCTGACGACCCTTTTGCCGACCCGGCGCACCCTTGGGCATGGGACGCAGGACGTGGTCCGAACATGATCCCGATGCAGCACAAGGCCTCGCATTCCGGACGGAGCGGCTGAGCGCTGGCGGATTCGAGCCGGGTCACCGCCCAAGCCACCGGCGCCGCTGCAACCGTTCGAGCGATACCCGGTCAATGTTTGACCATCAGATATTGGCGACATGGGTTGAACCCGCTTCAAGGCTGACCGTAGAGATCAGAACCGCGCACGCCTCCACTTTCACCGTCATCAGGAGCCAACATGACTAAGCCTTTTGAAGCCTTGCTGGGGACCGATTTCTCCGCCCGGTCGGACAGGCCGCTCGACCGAGCGCTCCAGGTCGTCCGCCATTGTGACGGAAGGCTGGTGATCGCCCACGCGGTAGAGAAAGGCGACATCGACCCGTCGGTCATCGAACGCCTCCGCCGCGACCTTCCCGATGAGGCGCAGGAGGCGGAACTGGTGGTTCGGGCTGGATCGGCGCCGACGGTGCTGGCGGAAATCGCCGCCGAGCGCGGCAGCGACGTGATCATTACCGGAGTGGCGCGCTACAACAGCCTCGGCGACTATGTGCTCGGCACCGCCGTCGATCATATCGTCCGCAACGCCGACGCTCCCGTTCTCGTCGTACGGCAGCGCGGTTCGAACCCCTACGATCATATGGTCGTCGCGAGCGACCTTTCGGATTGCTCGCGGGCCTCCCTTCTCACCGCCGCTCGAATGTTTCCTGACGCCGCCATCACTTTAGTTCACGCGTTTCACGTGCCGTACGAGGGCTGGCTAAAGTCCGACGATGTCAAGAAGGACGTCCGAAGCGAGGCCCAGGAGGAACTGGAAGCCTTTCTCTCCAATCCGCAAGTCGATGCCCTGAGGTCACGAATGGAAGCGGTCGCAGACGAAGGCGAGACGAGCACCGTGGTGATGCGACAACTGGACCTTACCGGGTCGAGGCTTCTCGTCCTCGGAACCCATGGCCGGAGCGGCTTTGCCCATGCGACGATCGGAAGCCAGGCGGAGTCGCTGATGGCCGCGGTGGATTGCGACGTGCTCATGGTTCGTGAGCTCAAGGCATGAGTGAAGCCGTGATTCGTTCACCCGTTCTGAGGGATTTCCTGCGCAGCGAGGCCGCGGGCGGAATCCTTCTCATGGTCTCGGCCGCCCTCGCAATGCTCGTCGCCAACAGCTTTCTGGCCGAGACCTATTTCGGCGGCCTTCACGCCTATGTCGGGCCGCTCTCGCTTCTCCACTGGATCAATGACGGGCTGATGGCGCTGTTTTTCCTGCTCGTGGGGCTCGAGATCAAGCGCGAGTTCGTCGGCGGGCAGCTTGTCACCTGGTCCGATAGGGCGCTTCCGATGATAGCTGCAATAGGCGGAATGGCAGTGCCGGCCCTGGTCTATCTCGCCATTGCCGGCGGGACCCCGGGGCTTGCACGCGGCTGGGCGATTCCCGCGGCCACCGATATTGCTTTCGCCATCGGCGTGATGGCACTGCTCGGCAAGCGAGTGCCGACTTCGCTCAAGCTCTTCCTCGTCACCGTTGCGATCGTCGATGACATGGGCGCGGTCGCGATCATCGCCGTGGCCTATACCGATAGTCTCAATGGCGTGGCGCTGCTGGCTTCACTCGTCATCCTTGCAGCGATGTTCGCGCTCAATCGCCGAGGGATTACCCGGCTCTTGCCCTATCTGCTGCTTTCCGGGCTACTCTGGCTCGCGGTACTCTTATCGGGCGTTCACGCAACCATAGCCGGCGTGTTGAGCGCCATGTTCATTCCGATGCGCGCCGCGCCCTCCGCAACGGAAGGTGAGGAACCGTCACTCCAGCGGCTCGAGCACAGCCTGCAGCCATGGGTGGCCTTCGCGATCGTCCCGATCTTCGGTTTCGCCAATGCGGGAGTCTCGCTTGCGGGTGTCGGCCTCCAGGACTTGCTGGCGCCGTTGCCGCTTGGGGTTGCTGCGGGCTTGTTCCTCGGCAAGCAGGTAGGCGTCCTTGGTGCGCTGTGGCTGTGCGTCAAGCTTCGACTGGGTCCCAAACCGACCGGTGCGAACTGGGTGCAGATCTACGGGGTCTGCCTGCTATGCGGGATCGGGTTCACAATGAGCCTGTTCATTGGCGGCCTGGCGTTCAGTGACCCACGCTTGATCGACGAGGTGAAGATCGGCGTTCTGGGCGGCTCGATGCTCTCTGCCGTCGTCGGCTATCTTGTCCTTCGGTTCGCCAGCGGAAAACTGGAGCAACCGACCACCGCAGCGTCCGCTTGAAGCGGCTCGTCGTGTAGGTAATTGGGCCGCCTCCGTTCCCGAAGCACGGGCTTGCTCATCCAGGGGTGTAATAGGTCGGTGAGCCGGGTCCCACCGGCAGACCCAGGCCGAACACCCACAGGAAGAACAGGAACGTCCAGGCGATCGTGAAGAAGATCGAATAAGGCAGCATCATCGCGATCATCGTGCCGATCCCGACGTTTCTATCGTAGCGGGCGGCCCAGGCGAGGATGAGCCCGAAATAGCTCATCATCGGAGTGATGATGTTGGTGGTGGAATCGCCTATCCGATAGGCCGTCTGGATCACCTCCGGCGAGTAGCCGATCAACATCAGCATCGGAACGAAGATGGGCGCCGTCATCGCCCACTGCGCCGATGCCGATCCGAGCATCAGGTTCACGAAAGCGCAGACGAGGATGAAGCCAACGAACAGCGCGGGTCCGGTAAGGCCGGTTTCCTGCAGGAAATTGGCCCCGTTCACGGCCGTGATCGCGCCCAGATTGGACCAGGAAAAGAAGGCAACGAACTGAGCGGCGAAGAAGACGATCACGATATAGAGACCAAGGGCGGACATGGCCTTCGCCATCCCGTCGATGACGTCCCGATCGCTGCGGATGGTTCCAACCACTCGGCCATAAGCGAGGCCCAGGGCGAAAAAGAAGATCAGGATCCAGACCGCGAAGCCCGTGAAGAAGGGGGATCTCAGCTGGTCGCCAGTTTCGGGATCCCGCAATATCCCCCAGTCGGGGATCAAGGTGATCGCCATCAGCCCAAGAACTGCGATGAGGGCGAGGCCGGCTGCTCCAAGGCCTTTCTTTTCCTTCGCGCTGAGGGGCGCGATATCGGTTTCGAGAAGATCGGGCTCGGCCCGCGAACTGTCGAACTGCCCAAGCTTCGGTTCGACGATGTAAATGCTGACGAGCGATCCGATCACCGTCACCATGACTGTGGAGACGGCCATGAAATAGTAGCTGGCTGTCGCCGCGACCGCATAATCCGGGTCGATCAGCTGTGCCGCCTCTTCGGTGATACCAGCGAGCAATGGGTCGATCGTGCCGATGAGAAGGTTTGCTGAATAGCCTCCCGAGACGCCGGCGAAGGCGGCCGCCATGCCGGCAAGCGGGTGTCGCCCCAGCGAGTAATACACTGCTCCCGCGAGAGGGATCAGGATCACATATCCGAGCTCGGACGCGGTGTTCGAGATGACGCCTGCGAAGACGATCGCGACCGTGACCATATTGCGTG
>CAYOJN010000135.1:0-5922 GCA_964404245.1 uncultured Sphingosinicella sp.
TGTGGTTCGTCGACATGAACCAGCGGGTGAAGAAGCCCGGCTTGTGGTCCGCATCGTGATCCGCCTCATGGGCGTGCGATGCCTCGAAATGGACGGCGTTCGCAGTGGTGTCGGTCATGTCAGTCGCCGCCTATTCTGTCTGCGTGCTTGTGCGCGAAAGCGTCGGCGCTTCGGCCGTGCCTTCGACGACGTTGGTTGGAGCAGGGGTCGCCTCGGTCGAATCGCCGGCGGTCAGGCCAGCTTGCGCAGAGACTGCAGGCGCGGGCTCGGAACCCGGCATGGCCCCGCCCTTGGACGCCACCCAGCCCGCAAACTGCTCGGGCGGGACGACCTCGACCGCGATCGGCATGTAAGCGTGGCGAGCGCCGCACAATTCATAGCAGACGCCATAATAGACGCCGGGCCGATCCGCCTTGAACCAGGTTTCGTTGAGTCGGCCGGGAACGGCGTCGATCTTCACCCAGAAAGCAGGAATGCCCCAGGCATGGATGACGTCATTGGACGTGACGATGACCTTCACCGTCGCTCCGGCCGGGACGACGAGCCGCTCGTCTACGGCAAGGAGACGGGGCTCGCCGCGCTGATCGGACTGCTCGTCGCTGAGCATGTTCGAGACCAGCTCGATCCCGTGGTCGGGATATTCGTAGATCCAGTACCACTGGTTCCCGATCGCCTTGACGGTGAGATCCGCCTGTGGAGGCGAATATTGATGCGCGAGCAGCCGGATCGATGGAACCGCGATGACCACCAGGATCAGGACCGGAACCAGGGTCCAGGCGACCTCGAGCATCGTGTTGTGGCTGGTTCGCGAGGGGGTCGGATGAGCCGCGCGTCGGAAGCGCAGGATCACCACCACCATGAGAAAGAGCACGAGCAGCGAGATTGCGACGATGGCAGGAAGAAGGATCCAGTCATGGAACCAGGCCGCCTCTTCCCCGACCGGAGTGAACTGCTCCTGGAGGCCCATCCGCCCATCGGGCTGACCGATACCCTGGACCGGAGACTGGGTCGCTTCGCTGATCGCTGCAGCAACTTCGGAATCACTCGGCTCTTCGCCGGCAATCGTCGCCTGGTCCGGATCGCTCGCCTCTCCGGGCTGGGCGGGATTCGTCTGAGACTGGGCGCTGATCGCGTCCGTCGGCGGCGCCGAAGGCTGGATAGTGGGCGCTGCTGGCGGCGCAGCTGGAGACGTAGCCGATGACTGGGCCAGAGCAGTCGGCGCCAGGCCGAAAGCTGCGGCAATCGCTACGAGCTTGAAAAGACTCTTCATCTAAACCCCTTGGATCCGCCCCGAGCGAGCGGCTGGATTCGAGCGCCCGAAAGAGCGCGACGCGGCGCCTTATAGGCAGCCGGTCCCGCTCCCTCAAGCATGTTCACGCCGGCTTCAGCACGCTTGAAGCCCGGGCCGGCGATCCTTATCAACCTGCTAGTATTTTCCTGCAGGAAAGCCAATGACCGAAGAGGAAGTCCTCGCCGAATTCCGCGCTGCCGGAGCCTTGCTCGAAGGTCATTTCATCCTTTCATCCGGGCTGCACAGCCCGCGCTACCTCCAATGCGCCCGGGTGCTGATGGACCCTATGCGAGCCTCGCGCCTGGCTTCGGCGCTGGCTGCCTCGATGCCCCGCGACATAAGGAGCCGGATCGACATCGTCGTGTCACCCGCGATGGGCGGAGTGATCATCGGCCACGAAATGGGGCGGGCGCTTGGAGTCGAGGCCCTGTTCGTCGAACGCCCCGCAGGAAGCTTCGAGTTTCGACGCGGCTTCCGGCTCGCCCGCGGCCAGAAGGTGCTGATGGTCGAGGACGTCGTCACTACCGGCCTTTCCTCCCGGGAAGCGATGAAGGCCATCGGGGAAGAAGGCGGGGAGGTCATTGCCGCGGCGGCCCTGGTCGACCGATCCGGCGGCGAGGCTGACCTTGGAGTGCCCTTCTTCCCGCTGGTAAGACTGATCGTGCCGACCTATTCGGCCGAGGCCCTGCCGGCGGAGCTGGCCGCGCTTCCGGCCGAAAAGCCGGGGAGCCGGAAAGCGGGCGAGGAAGGAGCCGTGCAGGGGTGAACACTGGACTGCGGCTCGGGGTCAATATTGATCACGTCGCAACGATCCGCAACGCGCGCGGCGATGAGCATCCGGACCCCGTCCGGGCCGCCTTCGTCGCTGCAGCGGCCGGCGCCAACGGGATCACCGCCCATCTGCGCGAGGATCGCCGGCATATTACCGATGGCGATATTCTTCGCCTGATGGACAGGCTGACCATTCCATTGAACCTGGAAATGGCGGCCACCGAGGAGATGCTTGCGATCGCTCTACGGCATCGTCCCCATGCCGCGTGCATCGTCCCGGAGAAGCGGGAGGAGAGGACGACGGAAGGCGGACTCGACGCTGCCGGCCAGCAGGGCTTGCTCGGCCCCTTCGTTGAGCGATTGAGTGAAGCCGGAATCAGGGTCAGCCTGTTCATCGAGCCCGAACCGAGTCAGATCGAAGCCGCCATCCGTCTTGGCGCCCCTGTCGTCGAATTCCATACCGGCCGCTACGCTCATCTTGCCGATGACCGGAAGACCGGAGAGCTTCGTCGAATCGCCGATGCGGCCGCACTCGCGACCAAGAATGGTATCGAGCCGCATGCCGGCCATGGTCTTACCTTCGACAATGTGGTCCCGATCGCTGCAATCCCCCAGCTTGCAGAGCTCAATATCGGCCACTTCCTCGTCGGCGAGGCGATCTTCACCGGTCTCGAAGGAAGCATCGGAAGAATGCGGTCGCTGATGGACGAGGCGCGCGGCGCTGGGAACAGGACCGCTCCCGGAGCCGGGCAATGATCGTCGGCGTCGGATCGGACCTGTGCAATATCGATCGAATCCAGAACTCGATCGACCGGTTCGGAGAGAGATTCCTTCGCCGGGTCTTCACCGAGGCCGAGCGAGCAAAGGCCGAAACTAGGCCGTTTACCCGCGCCGGCACGCTTGCCAAGCGCTTCGCCGCGAAGGAAGCCTTTTCCAAGGCCGTCGGCACAGGCTTCAGGCGGGGCGTGTTCATGAAAGATATAGGTGTCGTGAACCAGGCTTCGGGCGCGCCGACGTTTCACCTGACTGGTGGCGCTAAGGAGAGGCTTGACGCCATGATCATGCCGGGCCACGCCGCCCGCATCCACCTGACGATGACCGACGATCATCCGTTCGCGATGGCCGTGGTCATCATCGAATCCCTGCCGAGGAGCCAGTGACTTGACCGATGGCGACCGCATCGAAGCGGCCGAAAGCAAGGCGGAGGTCGTGAAGAGCGACAAATCCGCTCCAGCGCCTGCGAAAAGCAAGGGCACGGACTGGTGGGCCGAAGTGAAGGCCATCTTCTGGCTGATCCTCGCCGTCCTGGCCTTCCACAGCTTCGTCGCGAAGCCCTTTTACATCCCGTCTGAATCCATGATGCCTGCGCTCCTGAAGGGCGACCGGCTGGTGGTGAGCAAATATCCCTATGGCTGGTCCTGGGTCTCGCCCTCCTTCCACCTCCTGCCCCCGATCGAAGGAAGGGTGCTGGGACGAATGCCGGAGCGAGGCGACATCGTCATCGTGACCCCGCCCGGCCAGAGCGCCGATTATATCAAGCGCGTTATCGGCCTTCCCGGGGACACGATCGAGATGATCGAGGGACAGGTCTATCTGAATGGTCAGCCGCTCCGGCGCGAACAACGCCCACCGACCTCGCTTCCGGTCGATCCCAACCTGCCCTGCACGACCGATGGCGATTTCGGCCAGTTCCGGGCCCGCGGGGAGGATGGCCAATATGTTTGCCGGCTGCCGGTCTTCCGTGAATATCTGCCCAACGGGCGTTATTATGACACGATCGACATCGGCTATGTTCCGCAGGCGGATGATTTTGCGCGGATCACCATCCCCGCGGACCATGTCTTCCTGATGGGCGATAATCGTGACCAGAGCGCCGACAGCCGATTTCCCGCCGGAGGACCGAATGGCGGCCTGGGAGGCCCGGTTCCGTGGGAGAATCTGGGCGGACGGGCCGAGTTCACCACCTTCTCACTCGACGGTTCATCCTCTTATCTCAACCCGATCAGCTGGTTCACCGCCCTTAGAGGCGACCGCGCCGGGACGTCCCTCAGGCCCGCAGAGGTTGCCGAACGGTGAGTGACGCTGGCGGCGCTCATGTTGAACAGCGCGGCCCGACAGAGGTCCGCGACCCACTGGTCCGCCAGGAACTGAAGCGAGCGAGCGTCTGGTTCGGGTTGGGCCTGCTCATTCTGGCTGTCATCTTCCTTGCCCAGCCCCTGCTCCTGATCGTCGGCGGGATCGTCTTTGCAGCCACTCTGGACGGGGGCACCCGCCTGCTCGGACGAATCATCCCGATCAGTCGCGGCTGGCGGCTGCTGATCGTTACGCTCGTCGCCCTCGCCTTCATTGCCGGGACAATCTGGCTTGCCGGCGTCCAGCTTAGCTATCAGGCGGCGGTCCTTAGGCTCACGATCACCGACCAGATCAACCAGTTGCTGGCGCTTGGAAGAAGTTTCGGTTTCGGTTTCGAGACCGTCGAGCCTCAGCAGCTGTTCCAGCAAGCCATGAACTCGATCGGGCGGCTGACATCGGCCGTAAGCAGTGCCCTTGGCGCACTGACGAGCCTTGTCATGATCATCGTCATCGGCCTGTTCATCGCTGTCGAGCCGAGGATCTATGAACGCGGGATCGCCTGGATGCTTCCGCTCGAGAGTCGGGAACGCTTCTACCGAACGTCGGACCGGATGGGCTTCACGCTCCGCCGACTCATGGCCGGCCGCCTTCTCGGGATGGCCGTGGAGGGTGTCGGGACCTGGATATTGCTGATGGCCGGCGGAGTACCGATGGCGGCCCTGCTCGGGCTTCTTACCGGACTCCTCGCCTTCCTTCCGAATATCGGTGCCATCATTTCCGGTGCACTGATCATCCTGGTCGGATTCAGCGCCGGCTTCGAGACCGGCCTGTGGGCGATCGCCGTCTATTCCATAGTCCAGATTGTCGACGGCTATCTGATCGTTCCCTACGTCGCGCGGCGAACGGTCGATCTCGCGCCGGCTCTGGTTCTCGGGGCCCAGCTGCTGTTCGGCGCCCTGTTCGGGATTCTTGGACTGGCTCTTGCCGACCCGATCGTGGCGATGGCCAAGGCCGCGCTCGAACAGAAATCCGAGGATGACGAGGATGAGGAAGAGGAAGATGCCAAGGACGAAGAATCCTTCCTTCGTACCTGAATTCGACGGCGCCTGAATTCGACGGCGCTGGCGGCTACTGCCCTGGCGCCCTGCCGATCATTCCCCGGCGCCGGCGCCCTGGCCGCCACCGCCAGGAGCATTGTTCGCGCCTTCCAGCATCTGCTGCATCTCCTGCATGCGCTGCATCTGAAGCATCGGCGCCATGCCTTCGGCAACCTGGAGCACTTCGATCTCGAAGACGAGCGTATCGTCGGCAGTGAACGGCGTACCCGGGCGAAGTGGGCCCTGTTCATGGGTTCCCGGCGGCAGCCAGAGCAGATAGGTGCCGCCCGATCGCATCTGCTGGAGCGCCTCGCCAAAGCCCGGGTAGACCATAGACGTCGTGGCGACGAAAGGCTGGCCCGTCTGGTCGCTGTCCTGGATAACCTCATTGTCGAGGCTGTTGACCCGGAGCTTGTAGCGGAGAGCGACCGCATCGTTGGGAGTCACGGTCGCGCCCGAACCCTGTTCGAGCACCCGGTAGCGAACTCCGGAATCGGTAGTGATCACCTGCTGACCCTGGGTTCCCCACCAGGCGAAGGCGATTGCAAGGACCGTCAGAACCGCAAGTGCCAGCCAGAGCTTCAGCAGTGAACCCTTGGCAATCGGTCGAATGGGTACGGCGGTCACGGACATTTGAAATCCCCGAAAAGGAACAGGCGGCGATCTGTGTATCGCCGCCCGCTCATGATG
>CAYOJN010000136.1:0-5847 GCA_964404245.1 uncultured Sphingosinicella sp.
GCGACGTTGAGGATCGCCGATTCAAGCTGCGCCCGATCGGCCTCGACCCGGCACAGGCCATGATGAAGATCGGTCCTGACGACGATCCGCTCACCCAGGCTCCGATTGAGCAGGTCGCTCATCCCGCTGACCAAGGCGTTGACTTCGATCACCTCGGGCTGGAGCGGCTGGCGGCGGGCAAAGGCCAGCAACTGTCCGGTCAGTGCGGCCGCGCGCGAGGCCGACTGGACGATCGCCTCCGCAAAGCGGATCCGCTTTTCCTCCTTGAGTTCGGGCCGTCTCAGCATGTCTGCCGACCCCTGAATCACGGTCAGCAAATTGTTGAAATCATGCGCGATCCCGCCGGTAAGCTGGCCAAGCGCCTGCATCTTCTGGGCCTGCCGGAGCTGGTCCTCCGCTTTCGCCCGCTCGCCGATCTGAACGGTCAGTTCGGCATTGGCGTCGGAAAGCGCATCGGCCCGCTGGGCAAGCTCGCGATTGGCGCGCCGGAGCGCGCTCTGGGTCAGGCCCAGTACCGCCATGACGATCGCTGCCATCACGACGAGGAGAGCGACGATGAGATAGCGGGTAAGCCGTCTCGACAGCGGTTCGGGCTCGGCCGCGAGGTAGACGGTGCCGATCCTCTCTCCACGACTGAGCACCGGAACGCTGGAGGTAATCGCATTCTCCGAATTGAGATAAGGCCCGGCTTCCTGCCTGGGCGGAGAAGCGCCATCGCGGCCATAGCCGGCGACCAGCTGGCCTTCCGGATCAAAGATCGCGATCGTCCTGAGCTGGCGGTCGACCCGGACCGCGTCGACCGCTTCCTGGGCAACCTGGCGGTCACCGAAGTCGAGCGCAGCAGTCACGCTGGCCGCAAGGATTTCGGCCTGGACCCGGGTCTCCTGAGCCTTGCTCTGGCGATAAGCGGCCTCATTCTCAATGATGATCGCGACCCCGGTCAGGAGAAGGAGGATCACCGCGCCGATGATGAAGGCCGGCGCATTCCCCCACCGCATCGGAAGCGAGAGGGTCCTCACGACCGCCTCTGGCGAACGCCGAGCGCGAGAGCGAGCAGCCGGGAGCTGATTCCAAGGCCTCGGGCAGCGGCCTGGGCATCGTCGATGAAGAAGCGCACCCGCCCCCCCGAGACCGTAAAATGGATCATTCCGCGCTGGGGGCCTGACCTTGCGTCGGTGATCGTGAGGATCGGCCGGCTGCGAAGAGCGAGCAGAATCCTGGCTGTCTCTGCGCCCGACGCACCTCGAACGAAAGCGAGGTGGCAGGCTTCGGCTCCATTGGCATCCGCCATCCGGCGGACGGCGATTGGCCGGCCGTCCACATTCTCGCTTGAAGCGGCCTGGTCGACCGCTGGTCCGAACGGATCATGGCCGATCACGCAAAGAAGCAGCGGTTGGCGCGGCCCCGGCATGGCCGTTGCCGGCCATTCCACATAGCGGGCGAATTTGGGAATGAAGGCGGCCTTGACCATCATCTCGCTCGGCTGGGCAAAGCCCGGCGAAGCGAAAGCGAGGGCGATCGCGAAAGCCAGCCAGCGTAAGCTGGCGAAAGGCGAGCGCCGGGTCAGAATCTCAGCCTCGTTCCAGCATAGACGCTCCGTTCCGGAAGCTGCGCGCGGGCTGGATCGTCGCTTTCTGCATGGCGGCGGTTGAGCAGGTTCTGCCCTGCGAGATAGAGTTCGATTCCGTCCGTCAGCCGGTAGGCAAGGCGGGCATCGGCTTCGAGATAGTCGCTGAGGCCCGGTTGCGGCTCGATTTCACCGATCCAGCGAAGGCCGGCGTTGAGCTGGAGCCGATCGGTGAGAATCATCTGCGATCGCGCCTTGACCTGATAGTTCGGGTCGCGGCCGAGGGAGGCGAAGTCGGAGATATCGGTCCGTCCGGCCTCGATCCGGAAATCCTTCCACAAGGTGGCGATCCCCAGATTGATTCGCCACCAGTCGGTGATCTGGCTGCTGCTCCAGGCCTCGATCCCGTAGCTCTGGCCTTCGAGCCCGTTCCTCAGCTGGATCGGAAGGGGGTCGCCGATGAATTCCGTGGTCCGTATATCGTCGTAGAAATTGTAGAAGAGCGAGACCGATAACGAGGTCCTTGGTGTAGGCTGGCCGCGATAGCCGGCCTCGATGGCGACCAGTTTTTCCGAGACGAACTGGTTGGCTGCAGCGAGCACTGGCAAAGCCTCCAGTTCGCGGTCGATCCGGGACGGGGTCCGGACCGCTCGGGACACGGCGGCCCAGAGCAGGCTCGAATCGTTCGGGGTCCAGGCGATCCGGACGTTGGGAAGGAGTTCCACGCCCGTGAAACTCGTTCGCTCCGCCTTCAGGCCAAGGACGAGCGACAGGGCCGTCGAAAGCGCGATCCGGTCCTGGACGAAAGCATTATAGACCCATAGCCGCTTGCTCGCCGGATTGAGATTGAACGGGTTCAGTTCGTTGACCAATCTGTCCCTGAACGTTCGAACGCCGGCTCCGGCAACGATTTCATGGCCGGCGATGCGCGCCGAATATTGCGCTTCGAGGTCGAAAGTCTGGAGTGAGTCCCTGACGAAGAAATAATCGCGCTCATATTGATCATAATAAGCCTGAACCTGGACCGAGGAGCCCTCGTCCAGTGCATGGCTCCAGCGGGCGAGCAGGTTGTGGCCGTAATCGCCATCCCCCTTCGCTTGGCCGGCAGCGGCTCCGGCCTTGTTGTCGAAAAGGTCGCCCTGGAGCGTGAAATGGGACTCGCCGGCGTCGAAATCGGCCCTGAAGCCGGCCTGCCAGCCTTTCAACCGGTCGTCGGATTCAGGGATTCCGGCAGCCGGAAGGAAGCCTTCGCGATCATAATAATGGCCATAGACCCGGACCGCGCCATTGGGTCCGAGGCCCGTTCCATAGCGGGCGGCGAGCGTCCGTTCCTGTTCGCCGGCCGTTCCTCGAACCAGGGCGCCGATCGTTTCGGTGGCGTCGCGGGTGAAAATGCTGACCACGCCGTTGACCGCGTTGGGACCGTAGAGCGTCCCGCCCGGACCGCTGATTACCTCGATCTGCCTGATGTCCTCCAGCGGCCTGTTGTGCAGTTCCCAGAAGACGGTCGAAGCCAACGGCGAATAGACCGACCGGCCATCGATCAGGACGAGGAGCTTGTTCGACGTCTCGATTCCGTTGAAGCCTCGAGCGGTGATTGCATATTGCCGCGCATCCACCTGCTGGACGTTGAGATTGGGGGCGAGCCGAAGCGCTTCCGGGATCGAGTTGGCAGCGCTTGCGATCGCCTCTTCGCCGGTGATCACATAAAGGGCCGTCGGTGCCCGGCTAAGCGGTTCTTCCCGCTTCGACGCAGCGCGAACCGAGATCTGGGCAAGCTCTTCGATCGAGAGCAGCGAAAGATCCTGCTCGCCCGTCGCCGAGGCCAGCTGAACATGCTGCAGCGGTTCGGCCCACGCCAAAGCGGGGCAGAGGCTCGTGGCCAGCAGGACAGTGGCAAATCGGCGTATCGTCATTTTTCGGCAACCCCGCGGTTACCCCCCACTCATCCTCTTGGCAGACGCGTTTTCCACGTCAAGGCCGGGAGTTACGGGCCGGCGCCGCAAGGATCGGCTCGGTGGAATGAGCGACGACGGCGAGCATCGCCGTCCAGGCGGCGATATTCTGCTGGAACTGCTCCCGGTCCACCTTGTCCAGTGTATCGTCCTGGTTGTGGTGGAAATCGAAATAGCGGGTTCCGTCCTGGTTGAGATCGACGGCTGCAACGCCCGACGCCGCCCAGGCACCGAGGTCGGCCCCGGCACCGGCACGATCGGCGCCTCGAACGATTCCAAGCGGTGCGACCAGCCTCGCGATCCGGTCGGCGAGGGGGGCGTTGGCGGGGTCGAGGTTGAACCTCACCCGCCACACCCGATCGGCCCCGAAGTCCGATTCGGCGACGAGAACGACGTCACCGGTCTCGCGGTGCCTTCGAAAATAGTCCCGGCCGCCGAATACGCCCACCTCCTCCGCTCCGAACAGGACCAGCCGGATCGTCCGCTTCGGCTGGCCTGCTTTCATGACCCGGTGGGCGGCCGCCGTGGTGATGGCGACTCCGGCCGCATTGTCGAAGGCTCCGGTGCCCAGGTCCCAGCTGTCGAGATGGCCGCCAATCAGGATGACACCGGCCTCGGGATCGCTTCCCGGCACTTCGGCGATGACATTGCCCGAAGGCCGCTGGCCGATCCGGCGCGGAGTGAGGATGAGCTTCATCCGGACCGGCTTTCCGCGCTCCAGGATCCGCTGGAGCTGATCGGAATCGGGAAGGGAAAGCGCGCCCGCGGGGATCGGACGAACCCCGTCGGCGAAGCTCTGCACCCCGGTATGCGGATTGCGATGATAATC
Organism: uncultured Sphingosinicella sp.; assembly: GCA_964404245.1. Lineage (GTDB taxonomy): Bacteria > Pseudomonadota > Alphaproteobacteria > Sphingomonadales > Sphingomonadaceae > Allosphingosinicella. Next base: position 4,352 of record CAYOJN010000136.1, read on the forward strand.
GGTCCCGATCGATCGGATCACGATCGCCGCAGCGCCCTTGCGCGAGGCGATTGTGGGGCCTGCACGTCGTGGGGCGCCAAACGGGCCATAGCCCGATCCGTCCTGGGTCGGAGTCATTCCATGGGTCACGAACACGATCTTGCCCCGGACCGACTCGTTGCTTGCTGCTTCGAGGGCCTCGACGCTGTCGAAGCCGATCACTTCGGCGTCGAGACCTTCCGCTGCCGTAGCGCCGCTATTGCCGAGCGCAGTCACTGCCAGAGGTTGCGGAAAGGGAGCAAGGATCTCGGCCTTCTCCTCGCCGCGCACCCAGACATCCATCATGAATGGTTCGACCCGCACATTGCTGAAGCCAAGCCTGGTCAGCCGGTCTACCGCCCAGTCCCGAGCCCGGGCTTCGGCTTCGGTCCCCGCAAGCCGCGGCCCGATCTCGGTCGTCAGTCCTTCGAGGAGGTCCCAGCCGATCCGGTCCTCGGCCAGGGCGATATCGCGCAGTTGCGCCGCCGGATCGGCGACGGGCTGGGCGACCGGCTGGGCGGCGAGGAGGGAGGGAATAGCGAGCGAAACCAGGAGCAGCTTTTTCATGTCCCGGCGTTAGAAGCTGTCCGGGGGATTTGGAAGTGGCAGGATTGTGCCCTTCGAGCCACCTGAAGAGCGGATTTCCACCTGCGCTGGCCATTGCAGGGGCGAGGCACAATGCCTAGGTAGGCGACCAATTCCCACAGCCTGTTTTCGGAGATCAAGCGCCTCATGGCCGCACAGTACAGCTTCGTCATGAAGGGTCTGACCAAGACCTTTCCCGGTGCCCCAAAGCCGGTTCTCAACCAGATCGACCTGCAATTCTATCTCGATGCGAAGATCGGGATCGTCGGGCCGAACGGATCGGGCAAGTCGACCCTGATGAAGATCATGGCCGGCCGGGACAAGGAATTCACCGGCGAAGCCTGGCCCGGCGACGGGATCAGGGTCGGCTATCTGGAACAGGAGCCCCAGCTCGATCCCACCAAGACGGTGAAGGAAAACGTCATGGAGGCGGTCAGGCCCGTCGCCGACATGATGGATCGTTTCAACGCCATCAGCGCGATGATGGCCGATCCGCCGGCCGACGCCGACTTCGATGCCCTGATGACGGAAATGGGTGAGCTTCAGGAAAAGATCGACGCCGTTGACGGCTGGACTCTCGACAACCAGCTCGAAATCGCGATGGACGCGCTTCGCTGTCCGCCTGGCGATGCCCAGGTGGACAATCTGTCGGGCGGCGAAAAGCGACGGGTCGCGCTCACCCGCTTGCTGCTCGAAAAGCCCGACATCCTGCTCCTCGACGAACCCACCAACCATCTGGACGCGGAAAGCGTCCAGTGGCTGGAGAAGCATCTCGTGGATTATGCAGGCAACGTGATCCTGGTCACCCACGACCGCTACTTTCTCGACAATGTCGTCAACTGGGTGCTCGAGCTCGATCGCGGGCGCTATTATGTCTACGAGTCCAATTATTC
>CAYOJN010000137.1:0-5811 GCA_964404245.1 uncultured Sphingosinicella sp.
CTCATCCGCCTTGTTGAAAGCCCCACATAGGGACCCACAACGGCTGGTCAAAGCCGCGGTTCAATTCACGGTGCCCATGGCGAGCGGTCAGGAGAGGAGATGGCAAAAAAAAGGACCGACCCGAAGGTCGGCCCTGAAAAGTTTAGGAGAGGATGCCTGAAAGGCAGGCTCTTGTTCGCAGTTGCACATAATTTGTGCAAGTGCGAAGAGAGCTGCTGCAGATGCAAAAAGTGCAATCAATATTCGATGCTTTTCAGCGGATTGTTTCGCTATGGAGTATAAGGTGCGGTGCACAATGACGAGGTTCGCCCGATCATGAAGCGGTTGCCGCCACTCACCGCCGTCGAAGCCTTTGTTCAGGCCGCCAGGCTTGGATCCGTCAAGGCTGCTGCCCAGGCGCTTTCCCTTTCCTCGCCTGCGCTGACCCGGCGAATCCAGTCACTCGAAAGGCTGGTCGGGCACCGGCTGTTCGATCGCCGTCACCAGGGAATTCAACTCAACGCCGACGGCGAGCGATTGCTTGGCGAAGTCGGACCGGCCGTGGACGCGCTGGGTCTGGCAATCGAGCGTGCTACCGGGAGCCGGGACAGGATGCGTCTGCGCCTGGCCGTCCCGCCCTTGTTCGCTTCGCAGCGGCTGATGGCGAGTCTGCCGAGCCTTCGCGCCGAGCATCCGGAACTTCATATCGACCTCGACACCGGAGTGAATCGGATCGATCGGCTCAGCGAAGGCCTGGATGCGGCGATCGCCATTACCACGGAAGTCGACCCGGCGCTCTATTCGCGGCGAATCGACAGCAACTGCGTCATCGCCATCGGTTCAAGGCAGCTTCAGCAGGGACCGGACGCCCTTCTCAGGCCGGCCGATCTCGCCCGGGCCACCATCTTTCTCCACCGGGACATGCCGGATTCATTTGATTACTGGCGCCAGGCGGTAGGGGTTCCGGACCTTGAGCCGCTGGCGATCGATCATTTCGACTCGGGCCAGCTGATCCTGGATGCAGCGGCGCAGGGACTGGGAGTCGCTCTCATGCTCGAAAGCCATCTTGCCGGCGCCAATGACGATCGGCTGGTGGCCTTGTTCGAGGAAAGGGTGGAAAGCCCGTACAGCTACTGGTTCGCCTGCCGCCCATCCTCGCTGAAGCGTCGGCCGGTGAAAATCTTCCACGACTGGATGGTCGCCAACCTGGTTCGTTCGCCCTCACGCTGATTTGAAGGAACGCAGATCGACCGCCCACCGTTGTTCAGGTGAAACAAGTCCTGGAGGCCTGAATGCTGCGTGCCATCGGTTGCATCGTCCTGATCATCATCGGAATCGTTCTTCTGGTCCTGTTCGGGCTTCTCGACCTCATTTTCTAGAGGTTCGACAGCGACCTGGAACCAGCGGATCAGGCCAACAGACGCACCGAGACAGAGGCGACATAGGCCTCGCCCGCAGCTTCGTCGCTGCGCTGGCAGCCAATCGCATCTCGAAGCCGGTCGAAATAGAGTCCTGCAGGGCAGCCGCGGGGCTGTTGCCTGATCGCCCGTTCGAGCGCGTCGGCAAGGCAGACGACGGGGGTCATCCCGTAGGCTGCAGCGAGCGCGCGAATAGACGTGATTGCCTGAACGAGTTCCCGGACCTGGAGCCCTCCCGCCGTCTTCTGAAGCAGGTCGAGCCGATCGCAAAGCTCCGCTCGAACGACCAGCATTCCGTCATGATCCCAGTGCATCGCCGAACTCCTGCAATCGGGCTTGCCCGCAGGATGATCGAACATGGTTACGGTCCTGTTAAACCCGGCGAGCCTTGACAACTTCGCTCGCGCCGGGCAGAGGCGCCTCCGGACAAGGGCGGCGGGCTTCGCCGCTTTTTTCTTTTTGCACCCCAGTTTTGAAAGAGGCTGTCATGGCCAAGCCGACCACGGTCAAGATCAAGCTCGTCAGCACCGCTGATACGGGCTTCTATTATGTGACCAAGAAGAATCCGCGGAACATCACGGAAAAGATGACCTTCCGCAAATATGATCCCGTCGTCCGCAAGCATGTCGAGTTCAAGGAAGCCAAGATCAAATAAGGTTCTGGCTCTTATCCCTCTCCGGCGGAATTCCATCGGTCCTGGTTGAGTCAGTGGCCAACGGGGACTCCGGAAATGCAGCGGTCTCGCTTGGCGGCGGGGCCGCTTCTTCTTTGTCCGCGGTGATCGCTGCAGTTTCCGAGCGCTCATCGGCTTCGGTGAGCAGGGTCTCCACCGCCTCGACGAATTTGAGCACGGAAATGGGCTTGGACACATAGCCTTCGGCCCCCGCGTCCCGGATACGTTCCTCATCCCCCTTTGCGGCATAAGCCGTAACGGCCATGATCGGGGTTATCCGGAGATCCTCGTCGGCCTTGATCTGCTCGATAAGCTCAAGCCCGCTGACATGCGGCATCTGGATGTCCATCACGATCAGGTCGGGAACGAAGTCCCGGGCGCGGTCAAGCGCCTCGCGGCCATCGCGAACCGGCTCGGCGGCAAAGCCATGCGCCCGCAACAAGTCGCAGAACAGCTTCAGGTTGAGCTCGTTGTCCTCGACAACCAGGATTTTTTGTCCCACCGGCAAAGCAGTAGGATGTGTGGTCGACAGTCGCAATGGCTCTGAGTGCAAGAGGAAGGATCGGACCGGACGCCGAAACTCTGGCGCTCGGCGTGCTCGGCTGGATCCTGTCGGACGATCAGCGTGCGAAGCGCTTCCTGACTCTGACCGGTCTGGCCCCGGATGAAATCCGCTCCAGGGTCGCCGATCCGCTCTTCCTTGCTGAAGCCATCCTGTTTCTCGAGGCCTTTGAGCCGGACCTCCTGGCCTGCGCCGAGGCCATGGGCAGGGAACCTTCCATTCTGGTCCAGGCAAGGCGGGAGCTTGAACGATGAGGCCGCTGCTGATCAGCGATTGCGACGATGTCCTCCTCCATTTCGGCCGGCACTTCGCAGAATGGCTGGAGGATGAGCATGATCTCCTCTTCGATCTCGATGCTCCGGGCTTCCAGGACAAGCTTCGGGATCGCCTGGGTCGACCGGTCGGTCGGGACCTTATCTGGTCCTTGCTCGACCGCTTTTTCGCCGAGGAGATGCATCGTCAGCATATCGTCGATGGCGCGGCCGACGCCCTTCGCTCCATCGGCGAGGTGGCCGACATCGTCATCCTCACCAATATCGGCGACGAGCATCACTCCAATCGCGTGGTGCAACTGGAGCGGTTCGACATTCGGCACCGGATTCTCTGCAACAGGGGCGGCAAGGGCCGTCCGGTGGCGGAGCTGGTGGCCGATTTCAATCCGAGCGTGGCGCTCTTCGTCGACGATCTGCCGATCCATCACGACTCGGTTGCACGGCACGCGCCGAACGTCTGGAGGCTGCACATGATTGCCGAACCCAGGCTTGCGTCGATCACTCCGCCTGCAGCGTCCGCTCATCGTCGCATTGACGATTGGCGGCAGGCGGCCGACTGGATACTGGCCCGGTTCGAAGAAGGCCCGGCGGCCTGTGGAGGCACGCAATGACGATGAAGAGGACCGTCCTGATCACCGGTGCGACCGCCGGAATCGGGGCTGCAGCGGCCCGCCGCTTCGCCCGCGAAGGGTGGCAGGTCATCGGTACCGGACGGCGCAGCGATCGGCTCGCCGTGCTCGAAGAGGAAATCGGACCCGGTCTCTTCCACCCGTTTCCCCTCGACATGCAGGCGGTCGGCGCCATGGACGAGGCGCTTGGAAGCCTTCCAGACCCGTTCCGAAACGTGGATCTGCTGGTCAACAATGCCGGCTTCGCGCCGGCCATGTCGCCGCTCCAGGAAAGCGATGTTGATTCTAACCTCGGGGCGATCCAGACCAACATTTCCGGCCTCGTCGCTATCACTCGCAAGCTTCTGCCCGGACTGATCGAACGCAAGGGCGCGATCATCAATCTGAGTTCGGTTGCAGCGACCTATCCCTATCGCGGAGGCGCGGTCTATGGCGGCACCAAGGCCTTCGTTCGCCAATTCTCGCTGGACCTTCGCTGCGACCTGCACGGAACCGGGGTTCGAGTCACCTCGATCGAACCCGGAATGGCGGAAACCGAATTCACCCTCGTCCGCACCGGCGGCGACAAGGCAGCCTCCGATGCTCTCTATTCGGGCATGAACCCGATGACCGCGGAAGATATTGCCGAAACCCTTTTCTGGGTGGCGACCCTGCCTTCACACGTCAATATCAACGCGCTCGAGCTGATGCCCGTGAGCCAGTCCTTCGCCGGCTTCGTCGTCGCCCGCGACAGCCTGGGGAGTTGACCCGGCTCTCATCTCGGTGCTTACCGATTGCATGTCCGATCGAATCTCCAGCCGCCTGGCCGAGCTCGGAATCGAGCTTCCCGAGCCCGCCGCCCCAGTCGCCGCTTACGTCCCAGCCGTCGAAAGCCATGGCCTGCTCCACATTTCTGGGCAGCTGCCGTTCGACGGCGGTGAGTTGATGAGCGGCCGGCTCGGCGAGGATCGCGACCTGGACTATGGCAAGGCGGCAGCCCGTCGCTGCGGAATCATGCTGATCGCCCAGATGCGGGCGGCACTGGGATCGCTCGACCGGGTCGAACGGATAGTCAAGCTGGGCGTCTTCATCAGCAGCGCGAGTAACTTCACCGATCAGCCGATGGTTGCCAATGGCGCGTCCGAATTGATGCAGGAGGTGTTCGGCGAAGCAGGCCGTCACGCCCGAAGCGCCGTTGGCGTGCCGGTGCTTCCGCTCGGGGCGGCAGTCGAGGTGGATGCGATTGTCGCCGTCAAGGCCGGCTGAACTCGCCCAATTGATTGCCCGGCCGTTCGCTCATCGCGGGCTTCATGGGGCAGGTCGTCCCGAGAACAGCCGCTCCGCCTTCCTCGCGGCGATCGACGCCGGTCATGGCATCGAGCTCGACGTCCAGTCGAGCGCCGAAGGCGAAGCGATGGTATTTCACGATGACAGCCTCGATCGACTGACGGACTCGACTGGACCTGTCCGTTCTCGAGCCAGCGGTGAACTGCAGCAGATCAGGCTTCGCGGATCCGATGAGACCATTCCGACCCTGAAGGAGGTACTCGAACTCGTCGATGGCCAGGCGGCCCTGTTGATCGAGGTGAAAGCAACCCGCTGGCGGGCGAGCGCCTTCGCCCGCTCGATCCAGAGCGACCTTGAGCGCTATCGCGGCGCCGTAGCCGTCATGTCGTTCAATCCCGCGGTCCCGCATTTCCTTGCCCGCCATGCTCCTGGTCGATTGCGCGGGCTCGTCGTGACCGAATCCGGCGAGCCGAAACGCGGCCGGCTTCGTCGCCGCCTTGCACTGGCCTGGGCGAAACCCGACTTTCTCGCCTATGACATCGGCGACCTGCCGTCCGCCTTTGCGCTTGAGCAGCAACGCCAGGGCTTGCCGCTCCTCGCCTGGACCTGCCGTTCCGAGGCGCAAAGGACCAGCGGCGCCGCTCATGCCGACCAGATCATCTTCGAGAATGAGCGATGAGCGCTGACCCAGTCATTGCCCAAATCGTAGACGGCGTTTCCAGCTTCATGCCCGAAGCGTGGGATTCATGTGCCGGCACAGCCGATCCCTTTCTCAGCCATGCCTTCCTGTCGGCTCTGGAGGATTCGGGCAGCGCGACTGCAGCAGCCGGCTGGCAGCCCTTGCCGCTGGCGATCCAGTCGCCCGACGGCAATCCCTCCGCTGTGATGCCGGCTTATGTGAAGAGCCATTCGATGGGCGAATATGTCTTCGATCACGGCTGGGCCGACGCCTGGCATCGGGCCGGCGGCGAATATTATCCGAAGCTCCAGATCGCGGTTCCCTTCACTCCGG
>CAYOJN010000138.1:0-5764 GCA_964404245.1 uncultured Sphingosinicella sp.
CAGCCGCTGAACGTATGAGGTCAAGTGCCGGTGAATTGCTTCGATGGAGCCGGCCGTTGCGGCTGAGCGAGAGGGCAGGCCGCGGCCAGCATCGGTGCAGCGCGACGCGCGGACGACCGCGCATGAGCTGGGCCGTGCCCCCCGGCGGCGGCACTGCTCGCACGGTTGTTATCCCGCGGCCGACTCCGCTGCTCGCACTGCTATCCATTCTCCTGATCTGGCTGGTAGAGGCACCCGCCGTTGTGGTGGCGCAGGCTCCGACGGTGGTTACGGGGCGGGTGGCCGGTGCGTCCGGGGCAGCGGTCGCGGGGCCGACGGTGCGGGTGCTCTCCGGGGGGGCGGAGGTGCGGGTGGTGATCGGGGATGATGAAGGCCGATACCGCGTGGAGGGGCTCGCGCCCGGCGCGTACGAGATGCGCGCCGAACGGCTCGGCTTCGCTCCGGGCCGCGAGGATATTCGCCTCGACGCGGGGGAGACGCTGCGCGTCGACTTCGTCCTCGAGGAGGCGACGGTGGTGCTCGAGGAAGTGGTGGTCGATGCGCTGCGCGACACGGACCTCGAACGCGCTCGCTTCGAGACCGATCCGGGCGTGACCGCCCGCGTGATCCGCGGTGAGACGCTGAAGTCGCTCCCCGGCCTGGCCGAGGCCGACGTCATGCGTGCGATCGAGGTGCTGCCGGGGGTCGTCTCGACCTCGGATTTCTCCAGCGCCTTCAACGTGCGCGGCGGGTCGGCCGACCAGAACCTGATCCTGCTGGACGGCTTCCCGATCTTCAACCCGTTTCACCTGGGCGGCCTCTTCAGCGTCTTCAACTCCGACGCGATATCGCGAGCGGAGCTGCTGGCGGGCGGCTTCGGGGCCGAGTACGGCGGGCGGGTTTCGTCGGTGCTTACCGTGGAGAGCGGCGGCGGCAGTGGCGAAGGGCTCGAGGTCGCGGGCGGCGTTTCGATGCTCGCGGCGCGCATGCTGGTACGTTCGCCGCTGCCGGAGCGGTTTGCGCGGGCGCTCGGTGCGGAGCGGGGGAGTTGGATGATCTCCGCACGGCGCTCGTACTTCGATCAGCTTCTCCGACCGATCGTCGACTTCCCCTACCATCTAACCGATCTTCAGGGGCGTGCGGAGCTTGGGCTGCGTGGCGGCGGCAGCCTGCTGCTCACCGCCTACACCGGAGCGGACGTGCTCGACCTTTCCCGGTTCGATCTGCCGGAGGAGGACTCGACCGAGGTGCTGCGGGTGAAGTGGAACTGGGGGAACCGGGTGGTGGGGTTGCGCTGGCGCCAGCCGCTCGCGTCGACCTGGCTGGTCGAGACCCGTGTCGGTCATTCCCGCTTCTCCGATCAGCTCTCCTTCGTCGATTTCGATGGCGTACGCTTCGGCAGCCGCATTGAGCAGACCTCCGCGCATCTCGACATCACCCATGACCTCGGGGGCGGCGCCGCTTTCAGCATGGGCCTCTCCGGCGAGAACCTGGGCTACGACAACCTCGCGGAGGCCGGAGGCACACCGTTCATCGACGCCGACGACAGCGGCGCGCTCGCCGCCGCCTACGCGACTCTGCGGGGGGAGCCGTTCGACCGCTGGTTGATGGAGGCGGGGGTGCGGGTGGATGGCTGGAGCGCGTCGGAGGATGTGTTCTCCTTCGTCTCGCCACGCTTCGCGGTCAAGCGCTTCCTGGGCAGCGAGCGTGACGCCGCCATCAAGATCGCCGCGGGCCGCTACGTCCAGTTCCTCCACTCCATGCGCGACGAATCACTGCCGGTCTCCAATGACCTCTGGATCGTCGCCGGCGGAGGCGTCCCCGCCGTCGTTTCCGATCAGGTGCAGGCCGGGGTGGAGCGCTACTGGGGAGACGACTGGTCGGCCTCGCTCGAGGCGTACTACCGCCGCTTCGACGGTGTGACGGAGGTCAACCTGGCGGCCGATCCAAACGATCCCACCGACGACGTTCTTGCAGGCAGGGGACGGTCGGCGGGCGTGGACCTGCTCCTGCGGCGCAACAGCGGCGCCATCACCGGATGGACGACGCTGTCGTTCCTCCGTGCGGAGCGCACCCTCCCTGACCCTGCGGCGCGCGGGTGGAACGACGTCGCGCCCGAGGTCACCTTCCCACCCGTGTTCGACCGCCGGGTGGATGTGGATCTGGTGCTGCAGTACAACGCGCCACGCGATATTGAGCTGGGCCTACGCTGGAACTTCGGCTCCCCGCTCCCTTACACTCGGCCGGTGGCCCAGTATTACGCCTGGCAGTACTCCCCCCTCGATCGACGCTACCGACCGCGTGATCGGAGCGACGAGGAGATCCCCGTTTACGTGCAGCTCGGGAGGCGCAACGCGGAACGTTATCCCGCGTACCATCGCCTGGATGTGACCGTGCGCCGCACCTTCGAGCGCTCCTGGGGAGAGTGGACTCCGTATCTCCAGGTCCTGAACGTCTACAATCGGAGAAACGTGCTCTGGTACTTCTACAACTACGATCGCTCACCACCGGTCCGCTCGGGGCTGAGTATGTTTCCGGTGCTGCCGGCGCTCGGAGTGGAGATCTCCTTCTGATGCGCCGCCGACCAGGTTCAGACCGGCGCGTCGAGGAAGAGCGGGAGCGGGACCTCGCGGCTGCCGGCTCGCACGCTGCGGCGCCGCCCGCAGGCGTGCTCGAGGTACTCGACTCCACTGGGGGAGAGGACGAGGTGCGGTCCGGTGGGCGACTCCCGCAGATATCCGAGCCAGCTCAGATACCGGACGAGCCGCTCCGTCTCCACATCGCCGAAGCAGAGGTCGTTGGAGAGCCGGTGCGGGTTCACGCCACCCGTGGAATCGTCCTGCGCGAGGGTGTAAGCGTGCTGCAAGAGGATGAAACTCTCCCGCTCGAGTCGCCTCAGCGCCTGCCGCTCGTCCGGAGGAGACTCGCGGCGCTCCTGCGACGTGTACCGTCTGGAGGATCGTTCGTTCATGATCGTTTGCAGGCTGCGCGCTCCGCCACCGCCGCCGCCGCGGAATCCTTCCCGCCGGAGTCCAGTCGGGGCGCGAGCGCGTCACCGGGACGCCGGCTGGACTGCAAAACATATTCCCGCAATGGTTTACACCGGCGACTCGGAAGCGGGTCCGTTCCTGGGTCCATCAAGAAGGTCCTGCTGACGCTGCTTTGTGGCCTGTTCGCAGGATGTGACTTAGGGGAGGTGACGGCGGCCGAGGGTGGGGATGTGCTTGTCGTGGAATCGCATCTGCAGGCGGCGCGCGCGCGACAGTTCGTGGTGCTTCACCGATCCCTGCAGGACGGCCAGATGCGGGAGGAGCCGGGGGCGACCGTCACCATCAGCGAGCTTGATGGATTCTCGGTGACACTGCCCCAGGTGCCGCTCGAGGTCTGCGCGATGGGGCGACCGGCTTCGGACCTCGAGGAAACGCCGGAGCTACGCGCGAGTTGCTACGCGACCGAGTCGGAGGATGCACTGACCGTTCTCCCCGGTTCCACCTATGAGCTGAACGTGCTCACGACGGGGGGCGAACGGGTGCGGGGTAGGACGACCGTTCCCGGCAATTTCAGCGGGGTGCGGCCGGCGGTTCCTCCATCTCAGCCGTTCCCCATCTGCGGTCTTGCGCCGCGACAGAACCTGGAGCTGATGTGGACGCAGTCCGCCGGCGCCTGGAGCTACTTCGCCACCATCCGCATCACCGGTCTGGGAACCGCGCTCGCCGGGACGGACGTGATCGCGCCCAACAGCCTGGAGTTGACCGGGCTCTCGATCTCCCAGTCCGACACCACGATGGTGCTACCCGCCGAGTTCGGCCTGTTCGAGATCGCGGATCTGGACGATCGACTGCTGATCCTGCTTCAGGAGGGATTCCCGGCGAACGTGAACGTCCACCTGCGCCTGAACGCGCTGGATCGCAACTACGTGAATGCCATCCGAGGAGGGAACTTCAATCCTTCGGGACCGGTGAGGGTCTCGAGCGTCGTGGGGGACGGGATCGGTGTCTTCGGATCCTACGTCCCCCGCGAGCTCTTCATCGTTGTCGAACCCGCCTCGACACTCTCTCCATGTTGAGGCGGCAAGCGGCTCAGCCTCCGATGTCGAACAGCAGCGTTACGCGCGCCTGAACGGTCTGCTCGCCCGGCTGGATCGGCGGCGCCATGTCGAACGCGGCCGCCTCCGAGCGCATCATCTGCGCGCCATAACCGACCATCGGGCGGACGGGGTTCGAGGCGGTCGTCGCATGCAGCAGCTGACCGAGCGGCACGCCCAGCGCCTGCGCCATCGCCTCCGCGGAGGCCCGTGCGCGGTTGACCGCGTCCCGCAGTGCCTCCGCCTCCGCCGCCTGGCTGTCACGCAGACCGAAGCTGAGCCCCTCCACACGGTTCGCGCCCGCCTCCAGCGCCGCGTCGATCAGCGCACCGACCTGCGCGAGCTCCTGCGTGTCGAGCGACACCTGATTGGTGACGCGGTACTCACGCACCCGCGGCTCCTCGTTCTCTCGCGTCTGCTCGTAGACCGGGTACACCGAGAAGTTGCGCGTCTCGATCTCCTCGCGCGGCACCCCCTGCGCGACCAGCGCGGCGATCACTCGCTCCATGATCTGAGCGTTCTCCCGCGCTGCCTCCTGCGACGTGGTGGCGTTCGTCTCCACCGCGAAGTTCAGGGTGGCCTGATCGGGCGCCACGCTCACCTCGCCCACCCCCGACACCTCGATCCCTCGCATCCCGTGCATCACCACCTCCTGAGCGCTCGCCGCCTTGGGTGCCGTCACCATTGCCGCCGCCAGCACCAAGCCGCCCCCGATCTTCGCAATTCCGTTCATCATCGTAGTCCCTCCACCATGATTGATCTTCGGGCTGTCTGCCCCCTGCGAAGTGTATGACGCGCGAGCGCCGGGGAGATGCACAACGGCGAGGAGTCAGAAGTCAGAAGTCAGAAGCCAGAAGGGGTTCGCCCCCCCCACCCTCCAGCCTCTCCACCACCTCCGCCCGCATCACCTCGAATTCCTCATCCCCCAGCACCGGCCGGGTCCCAGTCGGCGGCAGCGGATCGTCCAGCGTCACCCAGGACACGCAGCCCTCGTAGTCGAGCGTGTTCGGGATAACGACGGGCTCGGGAAGCCGGTGCACGCGCAGCAGGAGCGCGTGCAGGTACGGCCGGTTACGATAGTGGAAACGCGACTCGATCGTGGGGAGGGTCAAGGCCTGCTGTTCAGCGATCCCGCGGAGGACGTCGAGCGACTCGACACGGAAGGCGTCCGTGACCTCGGCGAAGTGCTCGAGGCGAACCTCGTTGGGGCCCCGATGCGCCGCAGCAGCGGCCTCCAGAAAGGCAGCGAACTCCGGACGCAGCTCGGATGGGTTCTGATGGTACAGTGTGGGGAAGATCCAGAATCGGCGATGCTCGACCTCGAAGCCGTCACGCTTCTCCCAGAGTCCACCCTTCCGCAGCAGTAGCACGAACTCACCGGCACCAAGCAGCTGCTCGATCGCCGCCCACTCCTTCAGTGCGCTGCGGCTCCCGTCATCCGCCGCATCGGCGCGGCCAGTCGGCTCGCTCGGAGAGGTCACGCCGAGCTCCCGCCGCTACCGGCGAACGGAAGTGCCTGCACGGTCGCGACCTGTCCCTCCACCTCACCCACGCGCAGCTCGGCACCCAGCTCCATCTCGCGGCGCACATACCCCAGTGCCACGGGCCCGCCGATGCGCGGGGAGATCACCACGCTGGTAATCCATCCGACGTCGCGCTGTCTGGCAGGGTCGAAGAGACGCGCCCCCACCTGCGCCGGCG
>CAYOJN010000139.1:0-5738 GCA_964404245.1 uncultured Sphingosinicella sp.
CGCGACGAAAAGGTGCCGCCGTCCATTCGTACAAGAGCCGTTCAGATGGCAGGCTCTCTAGGTTTCAACGCATTTGAGGAGTCGCAGGCTCCCGGCGCGGCGGCCAGTCCCGTGCCATCGGCCTCGCCCGCAACGAAGGAAAAAGCTGAATGAGGCGAGTCCTTTTTGCCCTTGCCGCCGCCGGTCTGCTCAGCGGCTGTGGGGTATTTGGTGGATCGGAGCGGCGCAACACGCCGACGGTCGGTACCCGGGTCCCGGTGCTCGCCACCGAAAGCCAGGTCGAGGTCGATCCGGCCCTGGCTGCGATCCCGGTCACCATTCCCGGGCCGATCGCCAATCGCGACTGGCCACAGCCCGGCGGCAATGCCTCCAAGTCCATGGGCCATGTCGTTCTTGGCGACTCGCTGGCCCAGGCCTGGAGCGTCAGCATCGGTTCCGGAAGCTCGACCCGGGCTCGGCTTGCAGCGGAGCCGATGGTGGCCGACGGCCGGGTCTATACGATCGACACGCTTGCCCGGGTTCGGGCGTTCAGCACCGAAAATGGCGGCCTGATCTGGGAGCGGCAGGTGCGAGGCCCGAATGCGCCGAGCGAAGCGCTGTTCGGAGGCGGGGTCAGTTTCGACGGCGGCCGTCTCTATGCGACCAATGGCGCCGGTGACGTTGCGGCGATCGACGCGGCGACTGGCGACATCCTCTGGCTGGTCAAGCCGGGCGGGCCGCTTCGAGGCGCACCGACCGTCGCTGCCGAGACGGTCTATGCGGTCAGCCAGGACAATCAGCTTTATGCTCTCAATGCCGGAACGGGCGAAGTCCGCTGGACCGGCGCCGGCCTTTTCGAACTGGCCGGAGTGTTCGGCGCAGCCGCCCCGGCCTTCGCCCAGAGCACGGTCGTGGCCGGCTATTCCTCCGGCGAGCTCAGCGCCTATCGCTATGAAAACGGGCAGGTGGTCTGGCAGGATGCGCTTGCGCGCACCGGAATCAGCACCATCGTCGGCACTATTTCGGATATCGATGCGGATCCGGTCATCGACCAGGGACGGGTGTTCGCGGTCGGGCAGGGCGGCCGAATGGTCGCTGTCGAGCTGATCACCGGACAGCGCGCCTGGGAACTCAACATCGCCGGCATCTCGACTCCCTGGGCATCCGGCGAATGGATCTTCGTCGTCACCGACCGGGCCCAGTTGCTTGCGCTTGCCCGAGCCTCGGGACGGGTGCGCTGGATCTCCCAGCTGCCGGCCTTTCGCGATCCGAAGGACGAAGAGGGGCCGATTTTCTGGCGTGGCCCGGTCCTTGCCGGCAACCGGCTGGTTCTGGTGAGCTCGAATGGCCTGATGGCCTATGTCTCGCCGGCCGATGGTTCGGTGACCGGGCTCGTCCAGGCCAGGACGTCCTTCTCGCTTCCCCCGGTCGTGGCCGGCGGGACCCTCTATGTGCTCGACGATGACGGTCGATTGACCGCCTGGCGGTAAGCCGTCAGGGCTGCGGGAATCCGGTAGGACCGGCTGACTGCGCATCCGGAACTTGGATCTTGCCATGGCGAAGCAGCCCACCGTCGCGATCATCGGCCGGCCCAATGTCGGCAAGTCGACCCTGTTCAACCGACTTGTCGGCAGGAAGCTCGCCCTGGTCGACGATCGCCCGGGAGTGACCCGGGACCGGCGCGAGGGGGACGCCACTCTGCTCGGGCTCGAATTCCGGATCATCGACACGGCCGGCTATGAGGATGAGGATCCCGATACCCTTCCGGGCCGGATGCGGGCCCAGACGGTGGCAGCGGTTCGCGATGCCGATGCCGCCTTGCTCCTCATCGACGCTCGGGCCGGTGTAACGCCGCTGGACGAGGAGATTGCGCGCTGGCTGCGTTCGGAGACCACGCCGATCATCCTGGCCGCCAACAAGGCGGAAGGCAAAGCGGGCGAGTCCGGGATACTGGAGGCTTTTTCGCTCGGCTTTGGCGAGCCGATCGCGATGAGCGCCGAACATGGCGAGGGGGTCGTCGACCTGTTCGAGCAGCTTCGCCCCCATATCGAGCGGGCGGCCGAGGAAGACGGGTCGGACCAGGAGGGCTCGGACCGGCTCAAGCTTGCCATCGTCGGCCGGCCGAATGCCGGCAAGTCGACCCTGATCAACCGGATTCTGGAAGAGGAGCGGCTTATCACCGGCCCGGAAGCCGGGATCACCCGCGATTCTATCGCCATCGACTGGCTGTGGCCTTCCCCGGGTGGGGAGCTTCGCCCTGTCCGACTGATCGACACCGCCGGAATGCGCAAGAAGGCCAAGGTCGACGACAAGCTCGAGCGCCTGTCCGTTGCCGATGCCCGCCGAGCAGTCGATTTCGCCGAGGTCGTCGTTCTCCTGCTCGACGGAACCCGGGGGCTCGAAGCGCAGGATCTGCGGATCGCCGATCACGTACTCCAGGAAGGCCGGGCGCTGATCGTTGCGATCAACAAATGGGACGTGGCGGAAAATCCGTCCTCCCTTTTCAACGGGGTCAAGGCGGCGCTCGACGAAGGCCTGGCCCAGGCTCGCGGTATCCCGCTGCTCACCGTCTCGGGAATGACCGGCAAGGGGATCGACGTCCTGTTCAAGGCCGCCTTCGAAATAAGGGAGGCCTGGTCGCGCCGGGTCGGGACCGGGGAACTCAACCGCTGGTTCGAGGTGGCAGTGGAAAAAAATCCGCCGCCCGCCCCCGGCGGCAAGCGAATCAAGCTTCGTTACATCACCCAGGTGGGGGCAAGGCCGCCAAGCTTTGTCGTGTTCGGGAACAGGACCGATGAGTTGCCGGAAAGCTACCGCCGCTATCTGGTGAACGGAATCCGCCGGGATCTGGGCTTCGGGGCCGTCCCGGTCCGGCTTGCCTTGCGCTCGTCGCGCAATCCCTTCGACCAGGACAAGCGCCACTGATCCGCATTTCCCGCGGCGGTTCGTCAACCTGCTGTTTACTGGCAGGGCGTAGAGCCGGAAGAGGTAGCCGCAAAGGATAGGGTCTTGGACGACGCGTCGGTCGAACTGGTTGACTGGGACATATTCTCGCAGATGCGAAGCGAGCTCGGTGCGAGCTTCGTCCGGATTCTCGGCTATTTCCGGGAGGATGGCGAAAAGGCGGTCGCGATGATCGAGGCCGCAATGCATGGCGGCGATGCCGCGGCCCTCGTTTCCCCCGCCCACAAGATGAAATCGGAAGCCCGCCAGCTGGGCGCTGAGCCGCTTGGCGCTCTGGCCGAGGAGATCGAGTTTGCGGCCCGCCGGGCCCTCGAATCGCAGATATTCCCTGACCACATCCTTCCCCAGGTGGCGAAGCTGCGGCCGGTCTATTCGCGCACCATCGAGGTCCTGGAACAGGAAACCAACCCGCTCGTCGCCCGTCGTTCCGCCTTCGGGAAGCGGCCCAGCAACCAGGAATTCGGCCGCCTCTGATCCTCGCCGGAGCGTTCGTCCTGTTCAGCGGGCCGCGGACTCGTCAACCGGCACCCGCGATCGGCGCATCGGCTCCAGGCGGGCGCGGGCGAGCGAACGCCACAGCCACTCAAGGGGCCCGTAACGATAGCGGTCCAGCCAGGGCTTCGACCACAAGAGCATCAATGCGCAGGTCCCGATCACGGGAATCCACAATTCGGCTCGGCTCAAGCTGCCGTAGAGCCCTAGACCATGGCCATGGAAGAGGATGGTCATGAGGATACTGGTGCCGAGATAATTGGTGAAGGCGGCTCGCCCGGTCGCGGCGACCCGGTCGACGAAGGCGCCGCCACGGCGGGCGAGAAGGATGATGATGGCGGCATAAGCGACGATCATGGCTGCACGAAGGGGTGTCGTCGCTGCCATCGACAGGCCGATCTGAACGGGGACCGAAAAGCTGTCCCGATACTGGATCCAGGCCAGCAGGGCATAGGCCGGGACGGTGAGCCCGACGCCGATCACTGCCCAGCGCCGATAGCGGCCAAGGCTCCATTCGCCGGTCAGGAACCCGCTTTTGAAAGCGGCCATCCCAAGCAGGAAATAAGCAAGGGTCTCGGCACCGAAGGTGAGGCTGTTGGTAAACGGCTCGGACCAGTCGTCGAGTTGGTCGGATGCTCGGTCGACCCACGGGCCCTGGAACAGGGCCAGTTTCTCCGCCAGCGGCTGTCCGGTGAGTGGCCCGAGAAAGCTTTTCAGTTCCTTCCACTCGGCGACCATCGCTGGATCGGCGCCAGGCTGGGCGGCACTGGCGGCGAGAAAGGCAGCCCCGCCGGCGAACGAGGCGAAAAGCAGAAACTGGAGGACGAGCAGGAAAATCGCCCATCGGATCAGCGCTCGGACCGACAGGCCGCGGAACAGGAAAGCGACCATTCCGGTGAGCGCGTAAGCGCTGAGAATGTCGCCGAACCAGATGAAATAGAAATGGATCAGGCCGAAGACGAGCAGCCAGGCCATGCGCCTGTAATGGACCGATGCCGGGGATTGTCCTGACTCCTCGGCCCTCTGGATCACGAGCAGCATGCTGGCGCCGAATAGGAAGGAGAAAAGGCCGCGCATCTTGCCGTCGATGAAGATGAAGCTGAACGCCCAGGAGACCATGTCGGCGGTACTGGCGTCGCTGAAGGCAAGGGGGTTCATATAGGCCTGGAACGGCATCGCGAAGCCGACGATGTTCATTGCCAATATGCCCATCACCGCTACTCCGCGGACGACGTCCAGGCTGGCGATTCTGGGTCCGGCGGCGGTGGTGGCAGTCATTCCGTCCCCCTTCGGAATGGATCCGGTCAAGGGCATAACGCAATGCGCAGGCCGATCAATCCGTCTTCAGTCGATCGTCTCCAGAAAGCGCAGGATCGCTTCCTCGGATTGCGGCTCGTCAAGCATCGGAGCATGACCGACCCGGTCGATTTCGACCAGTCGGGTTCCGGAAACGGCCCTGGTCATTCGATCGGCGATATCCCGGCTCAGTATGTCGGAGAGCGAGCCGCGGATGACCAGTGTCGGTCGCCTCCGGGCCATTCTTCTGAACAGGAACCAGCCGAGCCACCGGGGCGCCTTGAGCTTCCCGGCAAGGATCGGCTCGCGAATACCCGGATCATAATCGAGAACCGGCTTTCCGTCCGGGCCTTCCCGGAAGGTCCGCCGGGCAAATCGCTCCCAGGTCTTCGGGCCCGCGTCGGGAAAGGCAGCCGAGTTTGTTTCCCGCACATAGGCGCTTGCGGCTTCCCAGTCGGCGATCCCGATCGGCTTTCCGGCATAAGCCGTGATCCGTGCAAGCCCCTCCGGGGCCGCTTCGGGGCCGATATCGTTGAGGATGGCGGCTGAAACCATCCGGCTCTTCATGGATGCAACGAGCATCGTGATGAGCCCGCCCATCGAGGTTCCCAGAAAGACCGCTCGTCCAATCCCCAAGGCCTGAAGCAGACCGATGACGTCCTTCGAATAGGTCCTTGGTACATAGTTCATGGCATCGGGATCGCGGTCCGACCGGCCCCTTCCTCGAATGTCGGGAACGATCACCCGGCGCCCGGCTACCGCGATGACCAGAGCGATTTCCTCGAAATCGCTCGAGTTGCGGGTAAGGCCGTGAAGGCAGACGACCGGCAGCCGGGAAGGACCTTCGGCCGCTGGATAGTCGCGCAGGTAAAGCGTCACTCCGTCCCCGGCCGTCCAGCGTCGTTCGGCATAGGCACTCGGCATCTTCGTCTCCTCAGCTGACCCAGTCACGAGCGACCCTCCGGGCCGCAAGTGCGTAGAGCAGGACGGCGCCGACATAGAAGAGG
>CAYOJN010000140.1:0-5701 GCA_964404245.1 uncultured Sphingosinicella sp.
AAGACTACGGACTCTGACTCCGTCAATCGTGGTTCGAATCCACGCGGGGCATCCATCTTTCCATGGTCCGTACCGGACACATAGGTTACAGTTTATTCCGGAGACATAGGTAACACTTTGGCTCCGAAGGGGGTAGGTGCCGGCTCGAGCCGGCATGTCCGTTATCAAAGAAGCCCAGGTCGTAGTTCATGAAGGTTGCGAGCCAGATTCGGTCGTCGACCTGTTTGATGCCGATCTTCTGACCTGCGAAGACGGTGAAGCCGTTGGAAAACGGCGCCCAGGCGCACGGCCCTTCGCGGATTATCGCCCATGGCTGGTGGCCAGCCGCCGCCACCGTACCGTGGCCCGCAATCAGGCACCGGATAGAGGTGAGCGCCTGACGGCTATTCGGGAAGGCGATCCAGCAGCGAATAGAGCAGCCGGTGAAGGAGATGAACCGGGTCAGGGTGCAGAATAGGTCACAGCCTGTGAAGCGCGCAGACCTTGTTGCCCGCAGGATCACGCAGATAGGCCAGATAGAGTTTGCCCAAGCCGCCCTCGCGAACACCCGGCGGGTCTTCGATGGTCGTTCCGCCATTCTCCAAGCCTACCTTGTGCCATGCATCTGCCTCTTCCCGGGAGGCGGCTGCGAACCCGACAGTACTTCCGTTGCCGCACGAGGCTGGCTGACCGTCTATCGGTCTGGTGATGGCGAAGACTCCTGTCCTGGTCATCCAGAAGACCCGTCCCCTGTCGTCCTCTCTGCCTGCGGGATGACCGAGCGCCCCGAGGGTGGCGTCGTAGAAGCGCTTTGACTCCTGGACATCTTCTGCACCGATCATGATGTGACTGAACATGCATCCCCCCTCTTGTTATCTCGAAGATGCACTGCCGATGATCGGTCGGTCAATCGCCTCGATAGGGCTCACAGACGATGCCATCACTATCGCGGTCCCGTGGGGCCCGGTACCCGGCCGCCCCCTTGGGGATCGGAGCACCGGCCGCGCCGACCGCCGAGCAACTTGAATTATAGACTTCTGCAGCGGCGCCCTGCCGATGAGGAGCGGATTCATTGTGGTCCGACGGGAGCCCAGCGGCCGCCCTTTTCGAAGCCCATGGCGGTTCCCGCGAAAAGCCCGAAAACCATTGTCGGACCCAACAACCTGAAGACTTGGCCATGCCCCCGCCGGTAGCGATCGTCCGGATAGCGGACCCCGCCCTGAAGGGGAACGGACCGGAAAGGCTTCTTGAAGACCATGACCTACTTTAAGCCTGAGCTGGTAAATTATTTCTTGTCGCCTTCGTGTAATCGGAAGAAGAAACGCAAGGGAATTACATAGGAGGCTCTCCAGGACTTGGCGAGTCTCCTGAACTTCTTGCAATCCAATAGTATTCTTCCTGGAAAACTTGGCCTGAGTCCCGAGCCTCTTGAGAGACGGAACCTATCGGGCCTCGGAGCCATTGGTTGAGCGCAAGGAGGCGAAGACATGATCACCCGCACTGCAAGCGCGCGCTATGAAGGTCTCGGCAAGTCAGGAAAGGGCTGGATCTCGACCCAGTCGGGCGTGCTTTCCGACCAGCCTTATGGTTTTGGCGCCCGTTTCGAGGATGAGGCCGGCACCAATCCCGAAGAGCTGATCGCTGCTGCCCATTCGGGCTGCTTCACAATGGCGCTTTCCTTTGCCCTTGCCGGACAGGGCTTCGAGGAAGGCACGCTCGAGACGGTCGCCCGAGTGAAACTCGAGAAGGAGGGAGAGAGTTTTCGAGTCGTCCGTTCCGATCTCGAACTGACGGCCTCGGTTCCCGGGATCGGGGACGAGAGGCTGAGGGAACTTGCAGAGGAAGCGAAAAGGAATTGCCCGATCTCCAGACTTCTCGACGCCGAGATGAATCTGGAAATGCGAGTCGGTGCAGATGCGTGAAACGGGAATCCGTTGACCCTGCACGGCTAGGGGAATCTCCTTATGGCACGAACGACCCCAGGGCTTGATGAGAACGACTTTCAATCAAGCCCTGATGGAGTTCCCGATGTCGAGAGAATGTCCTGCCGATCGATCCTTCGACGAGCTCGCTCTGGCAAGCCTCTGGCCCTGCGCCGCCCAGTTCGGCTGGCTGCCGACAGCCGATCGACCTCCCCGCCCGCCCTCCTCAGAGGCCGGGGGCAAAAATGGTTCGAACGGACGATAAGACGCAGCAGGGCGACGCCATCATGCTGAAGGCCGGGGAAGCGGCTCTTCGATCAATCAGGTCGACCGCAATGTCGTTCGGCACCTGCTTCTGAAGGAAAATATAATGGCACTCCGTCACTACGGTCCCGGCCAGAAAGCCAGGCTTGCGAAGCCTGGCTCAACGCTGGACGAGACCAGGGGGACCGCATTGGTGAAAACCGACCGCTTCGAAGCAGTCAATCTGGTCCTTCGCTCGGGCTCGAGCATCCCCGCCCACGCCGTCGACGGTTACATCACCCTCCAGTGCCTCGAAGGCCGGGTGACCCTGTCGATGGAACGCGGCGAGATCGAACTCGAGCCCGGGGACTGGGTCTATCTGGAAGGTGGCGAGAAGCACGGCCTGGAAGCCGCCGAAGACAGTTCGCTGCTGCTGACCATCCTCTTCAACTAGAAGATTAGGCGAAACCCGTTAGAATCGTGGAGTTTCTTCGGGCTCTGCACTATTCTCTCATTCAAGGCCGGGTTATGCTCCCCTTCGGGGGGTGGCCATGCGCTTTGCTTTTTCCAGGATCGGGCGCCGGGGCCGAAGCTTTGCCCGGGAAGTCTCGATCATCATCGTCGGTGTCCTGATCGCCCTCGCACTCGAGCAGATCGCCTCCAATTGGCGAGACCGACAGAGGACCGGCGACCTTCGCGCCTCGATGAACGAGGAATTGTCGGATTTCGGAGACATCATCGCGCTACGAACGCGAATGACCGATTGTATCGATTCAAAGCTGGACAGGCTCGACACGCTGCTCGCTCAGCCGCGGGGGCAGGGCCCCTGGCGCACTGTCGGCCGCCCGCCTTTCTTCTTTTCAAGCCAGGGTGGCTGGAACTCGGATGCTTCGGATCTGATCTCCCGACATCTCGGGCCCGACAGGTTTCGCGTTTATGGTGAGGTCTATCAGGGCATGGGACAGTTCATGACCCTTTCGACGCAGGAACAGGATCACTGGATCATCCTCCAGACCCTCGAGCAACAGGACGAGCCGATTTCGAGTGATCGACGCTGGCGACTGACCGAGGCGGCTGCCGGCGCTCGCAACGTCAATCTGCTGCTGACTGCCATTGCCGAACAGATGCTCGCGAACATGAAGGTCCTTGGTGTCGAGCGGAAGGGCGGCCTGGAAGGCGTTGACGTCGGCAGGGCGCCGATCTGTCAGCCGCTCCTACCCGTCCAGACTGGCTGAAGCGGTCCCGGGCCGCTAAGGAACGCCGCATTCGATCCATGGAGACGGTGATGCGCAAGGCGATCCTGGCACTTTTGATGATTTCGACTTCCGCCTGCACGGCCGGTCAGTTGGAGCCACGGGAGTATGCCGCGGCGCCTGCGGATGAAAGGATCGACGGCTACGATCTGGAAGCGCAGCGGGCCAAGTTCGCCGACATAGGAATGAACCCGGACACCAGCTTCCTCAATGAAGAGGAGCGCCAGGTGGTGAACCTGCTCATCCGGGCAGCCGACCTGATGAGCGAGATCTATCTTCGTCAGCGTTCTCCGGACAATCCTGAAATCCGCCAGGCGATCGCTGATTCAGGTGCGTCGGATCGCGATTCCCTGCTTGACATGTTCGACCTTCATTTCGGTCCCTGGGACACATTGGCCGAGAACCACCCTTTTTGGGGTGATCAGCCGATGCCCCCGGGAGCTGGATTCTATCCGGCCGATCTGACCCGAGAGGCTTTCGACGCTTATCTCGCTGCTCATCCCGACCAGCGCGAAGCCCTGACGAGCGGATATACGATCGTTCGCCGCCAGGGCGACCGCCTGGTCGCCATCCCCTATAACGAAGCCTATCGCCAGTGGCTCGAGCCGGCGGCGCGCTTGCTCGAACAGGCGGCCCAGGTGACCAGCAATGCAAGCCTTCGCCGCTTCCTGGCCCTTCGTGCACAGGCCTTCCGGTCGAACGATTATTACCCGTCTGAACTGGCGTGGATGGAGATCAGCGGGACTCCGATCGAACCGGTCATCGGCCCCTATGAAGTCTACACCGATACCCTTCACGGGCAGAAGACCGCATTCGAAGCCTTCATCACCGTCAAGGATCCCGAAGCGAGCGCGTCCCTGGACCGCTACAAGGTCCTGCTTCCCGACATGGAACGCAACCTGCCGGTCGAGGAAGGATACAAGAATTTCAACCGGCGCTTCGATTCGCCGATCCTGATCGCGGACCAGGTCCATGGCGGCGGCGACAATGTGCCGGGCGTTCAGACGATCGCCTTCAATCTTCCCAATGACGAGCGGGTTCGGGAGGCCAAGGGCGCGAAGAAGGTGATTCTGGCCAATGTGCTCGGAGCCAAGTATGAACGCATTCTCGCCCCCATGGCCGAGTATGTGCTCGTCCCGGAGCAGGCGCGGCTGGTCAGCCGCCGCTGGATGACCGATGAAACGCTCTTCCACGAACTGTCGCACAGCCTGGGTCCGGGTTCGATCACCGTCGACGGGCGCCAGACGACGGTCAATGCCGAGCTTCGGGACGTCTATTCGGCCAGCGAGGAAGCCAAGGCCGACGTCATGGGCGTCTGGAACATCCTCTATATGATGGAGCGCGGCGAGCTACCGGCCGCCGAGCGCGAAGCGATGCTTGCAACCTATCTGGGCGGGATCTTCCGTGCAGTGCGCTTCGGGATCGACGAAGCCCATGGTCGCGGTGCCGCGGTCCAATATACCTATCTGAAGGACAAAGGCGGCTTCGACTGGGATTCGTCGGCACAGCGCTTCCGGATCGACTATGACCGGCTACAGGCGGGCATCCGCGACCTCGTCGCTGACCTCGTCCGGCTTCAGGGCAATGGCGACTATGATGGGACCCGTACCTTCTTCGATCGTTACGCGCGCCTCGACGACAACGCCCGATCGGTCCTAGCCGCTACTTCACACATTCCCACCGACATCCGCCCACTCTACCCCGACCGGATCTGAGCCCTTCTGCCTGCCGGTATCCGGGGCGTTACGAATAGCCATCCTGGCCCTCCGGCTCGAACAGCCACGACCGGAGAGCAGGGGTGGCTTCGCAGGCGCGCTCATCGGGTCTATGAGCGGCGGGAAGGAGCTTCAATCCGTGGCCGATGCCGAGACCGCCCTGATCCTGGCGCGCGCGCAATTCGCCTTCACCATTTCCTTTCACTTCATCTTCCCGGCGTTGACGATCGGGCTCGCTTCCTATCTTGCCGTGCTCGAAGGGCTCTGGCTGAAGACCGGCCGGGACCTCTATCTGAACCTGTTCCGATACTGGGTGAAGATCTTCGCCATCACCTTCGCCATGGGCGTCGTGTCGGGGATCGTCATGTCCTACCAGTTCGGAACCAACTGGTCGGTCTTTTCCGACCGGGCAGGACCGATCATCGGGCCGCTCATGGCCTATGAGGTGCTGACCGCATTCTTCCTCGAAGCCGGGTTCCTGGGCGTCATGCTGTTCGGAATGGAGCGGGTAGGCAGGAAGCTCCATTTCGCGGCGACCCTGATGGTCGCGATCGGAACCGTCACCTCTGCCTTCTGGATCCTCAGCGTG
>CAYOJN010000141.1:0-5613 GCA_964404245.1 uncultured Sphingosinicella sp.
AGAGCAACATCATCTGGCAGAAGGTCTGGACCTGGTCGGTCGGCGCCGAATTGACGGCGACCGACGAGCGCGATGTCGACCCGGACAGCGGGACCATTCGCCGGCGGACCTTCTTCATCGGCGCCGTGCCGGCCTATCTGGGCTATGATGGATCGAACGACCTGCTCGATCCCACCGAAGGATTCAGGCTGTCGGCGCGCGTTTCGCCAGAAGCCTCGCTCGAATCAGGAAGCTTCTTCTATGCGCGGGCCCAGCTCGACGCGAGCGTCTACCATCCCGTTTCGGAAACGGTGACGATCGCCGCGCGAACCCGGCTCGGAACCATCCTCGGCGCCAGCCGCGACCGGATCGCCCCGTCGCGCCGCTTCTATGCCGGCGGTGGCGGCTCGGTTCGCGGCTATGGCTTCCAGGCACTTGGCCCAAGGGACAGCGTGTTCGACGATCCGATCGGTGGCCGAAGCCTTGCGGAATTCGCTCTCGAGGCCAGGGTCAGGGTCGGCGA
Organism: uncultured Sphingosinicella sp.; assembly: GCA_964404245.1. Classification (GTDB taxonomy): domain Bacteria; phylum Pseudomonadota; class Alphaproteobacteria; order Sphingomonadales; family Sphingomonadaceae; genus Allosphingosinicella. Next base: position 503 of record CAYOJN010000141.1, read on the forward strand.
TTTCGGGATCGTCCCCTTCATCGACGCAGGCAACATCTCGACGACGACCCTTCCGGACTTTCGCGATCTGCAAATCGGTGCCGGAATCGGCGTCCGCTACCATACCCGCTTCGGACCGATCCGGGTCGATATCGGAACGCCGCTCAATCCGCGCTCGGGGGATCCCAGGATCGCCGTCTATGTCTCGCTTGGCCAGGCTTTCTAGATGAGCGAGGCGGCCATCGATCCGGCGGCGGACGGGCAATCCGACCGTCCGGACGATCGCCGGTCTTCCCTTGCCGCCTTTCTTTCCTGGCTGGCAAAGGCGCTCGTTGCCCTCTCCCTGCTCCTGATCCTTGTCTTCGCCGCCTTTGTCGCCTTTCTCGATACCGGTCCGGGCCGCCGGCTTATCGTCGACCGGATTTCGGCGATGAGCCCGGAAACCGGGCTTCGGGTCCGGATCGGCCGGATCGACGGATCGATCTGGGGCCGGACGCAATTGCGCGACGTGCGGCTTTACGACCCGGATGGATTGTTCGCCGAATCCTCGCTGATCGACATGGATTGGCGACCGATCCGTCTGCTGTTCGGAAGACTTCTCATCCACGAGCTTGAGTCGGACCTGGTGACCCTTCACCGCCTCCCCGAGCTCATTCCCGGGGATGAGCCGCGGCCGATCCTGCCCGATTATGACATCCACATCGGCCGGCTCGACGTTGCCCAGCTTCGCCTTGGTGAACAAGTGACCGGCGAGGCGCGCTCCGGAAGACTCCAGGGCGAGGCGGAGATCCGCCGCGGGCGGGCGCTGATCGAACTCGATGCAAGGGTTGTGGACGGCGGCGACCAGGTGAGGGTCCGGATCGATGCCGAGCCTGACCGCGACCGTTTCGATACTGATATCCAGGTGGTCGCCCCGGAAAACAGTGTCATCGGCGCGATGGTTGGTACTCGCCGGGCGATACGGCTCCATGTCGGCGGGGACGGAAGCTGGACGCGCTGGTCGGGCGAAGCCCGGCTGCTTCTGTCCGGACGGCCGACCGCCATTCTTGCCCTTGCCATGAATTCGGGCGACTTCCAGGCCCGCGGCTGGGCTGCGCCCGCGCCTTTCCTGACCGGAAAGCTGGCCCGATTGACCTCGCCCCGGATCCTGGTTGCCGGGCGCGGGCATTTCGCCGATCGCCGGGTCGAGGGTTCGCTCGACCTTCGTTCGGCTGCCGTCCGGGCCAACATGAGGGGTGCTGTCGACCTGGCAAGCAATCGCTATGACGATGTCGAAATTGCCCTTCGGCTTCTGAGGCCCAATGCCCTGTTTTCCAACATGAGCGGCCAGGATATCAGGCTTGCCGCTTCTCTCGACGGCCGCTTTGGCGGCGCCGATTTCCTCTACCAGCTGACTGCGCCTCGACTGGCCTTCGACCAGACCGGCTTCGACCAGGTCCGGATCGAGGGGCGCGGCCGGCTCTCGCGCTGGCCGGTCGCGGTGCCGGCGGTGGCGACGGCCAGGCGAGTGACCGGGGTCGGCGACGACGCCGAGGCCATTCTGGCCAATTTGCGGGTCCAGGGCCAGCTGAGGCTTACCCCACGGCTCCTCAATGGCGAGGATCTGGTCGTGACATCGGACAAGCTGCGCGGCCGCGCGGGGCTTGCCGTCGACCTTCGAACCGGGGTCTATTCGGTCGCCCTGAACGCCGGCCTTCCAGCCTATGAAATAGCCGGGTTCGGCCAGGTCGACATTCTGGCGGAGCTTCGCGCCATTCCCGGGCCCGGTGGCCGCGGAACCCGGGTCAGCGGTCAGGCCCGATCGGGCGTCCGGCGGATGGACAATGGCTTTCTTGCCTGGGTCGCGGGCGGGCTTCCCCAGCTTCGAACCGAACTGACCCGGGGTCCAGACGGAATTGTCCATTTCAGCAACATGCGCATAGAGGCGCCGTCGATCCGGCTTTCCGTTCAGGGGCATCGGCGCCGAGATGGCAGCTTCTCGCTTCGGGGCGTCGGCGAACATGGCGACTATGGACCGATGGCGATCGAGCTGGAGGGACGGCTGGAGCGGCCCCGGCTCGCCGTGAGGCTCGATCGGCCGGTGCCGGCTCTCGGCCTTTCGGACGTGTTGCTGAACCTGGTGCCGAGCGAGTCCGGCTTTGCCTGGCAGGCCCGGGGTGGTTCCACCCTCGGTCCGTTCACCGGCCATGGCGACATCCTTCTTCCGCCGAACGCGCCGGTCCGGATCCGCTTCGCTGCGCTCGAGGTTTCCGGAACCCGCGCCGAAGGCCTTCTTCGTTCGGACCCTGGCGGTTTCACCGGCCGCCTCGATGTCGCCGGCGGCGGACTCGAAGGGCGCCTCGCCTTCAACCCGGTTGGCGGTCACCAGCGGATCCAGGTCGATCTCGCCGCAAGGGACGCGCATTTCATCGGCCCGCCACCGATCGTCGTTCGGCGCGGGACGATCCAGGGCGTCGTGATCCTCGATCCGGCTGGAACCTCGGTGGAGGGAAAGGTCGCTGCCCGGGGGCTCAGCCGGGGTCCGCTCACGCTCGCCAATCTCGACGCCCAGGCGAGCCTGCGCGCCGGCCGGGGTCGGGTCGAGGCGCGCTTCGCCGGTTCGCGCGGTCGCGGCTTTTCCTTCGCTTCGGTCGCCTCGGTCGAGCCGGGCCGGTTCGGGATCACCGGCAAGGGCACGCTCGATCGCCGGCCGATCGAATTGCTCGGGCCGGCCGTCGTCAGCCGGACCGAAGACGGATGGCGGCTCGATCGAACGAGGCTTCGGTTTGCCGGTGGGACGGCAAGCCTCGCCGCACAGTTTGGAGGCCGAACCGAGATCGACGCCCGGCTGGAAGCCATGCCGCTCACGATCCTTGATATCGGGTTTCCGGAGCTCGGTCTTGGCGGGATCGCTTCCGGTTCAGTTCGCTATCGCTTCCCATCGGCGGGCGAGCCGCCGACCGGCGAGGCCAAACTCCAGGTTCGCGGGCTCACCCGAGCGGGCCTGGTCCTTTCCTCCCGCCCGGTCGATATCGGACTGAATGCGCGGCTCGACGGCGGCCGAGGTGCGCTTCGTGCGGTAGCGGTCAGCGAAGGCCGGACGATCGGTCGCGCCCAGGCCATGATTTCGCCGATCGGCCGTTCCGGAACGCTCCAGCAGCGCCTGCTTAGGGCACCGATGCGGGCCCAGCTTCGCTACAATGGCGCTGCCGATACCTTGTGGCGTCTGACCGGTATCGAGCTCATCGACCTCAGCGGTCCGGCGGCCATTGGCGCCGATTTTCGAGGGACGATTGAAAATCCAGTCATCAACGGATCGGTTCGGACGGCCAATGGCCGGCTTGAAAGCGCGGTCACCGGAATGGTGATCGAAGGCCTGGACTCGGTTGGCCGCTTCGACGGATCGCAGCTCAGGATCCAGCGCTTCCAGGGAAGAACGGCCGGAAGCGGGCAAGTGTCGGGATCGGGAATGCTGGATTTCGCTGGTGCCCGCGGCGTTGGCATGCACTTCGATGTCGCTGCAAGCGAGGCCCGGTTGCTCGATCGCGACGACATTCGTGCTTCGGTCACCGGAAACCTCGCGATCCGGTCGAACGGTGAGGGCGGGACCATTTCCGGCGAGGTCCACCTGGCCGAGGGGCGATTCAGGCTTGGAAGCGCGACCGAGGCCGCCTCGATCTCGAGGCTTGCAGTCACCGAGATCAACCGGGCGGACGATGATCCGGGACCGTCGGCCCGAAGGCTTTCGCCCTGGCGGCTGGACCTGGACGTCGATGCACCGGGACGGATGGAGGTGACCGGCCTTGGGATGAGCAGCGAATGGCAGGCGAATGTCAAAGTTGGCGGTACCGTGACCGAGCCGAGGATCACCGGTGAAGCTGAACTGCTTCGGGGAAGCTATGATTTTGCCGGCCGCCGCTTCGATCTCATCCGGGGGACACTCCGTTTTCTGGGCGAATCGCCGATCAACCCGCAGCTCGATATCGCCGCCGAAGCCCGGGTACGGGGCCTGAACGCGCAGATCCGGGTCACCGGCCGAAGCCTGAGGCCGGAAATCGCCTTCACCAGCATTCCGGCTCTTCCCCAGGACGAACTGCTTTCGCGAATCCTGTTCGGAACCTCGATCACCAACCTGTCCGCGCCTGAAGCGGTCCAGCTGGCCGCTGCAGTGGCCTCGCTCAACGATCCCGATGGCGGTCTCGATCCGATCAATGCGGTCCGCCGATCGATTGGTCTCGACCGGCTCAGGATCCTTCCGGCCGACGTGACTCAGGGGATTGGTACCCAGATAGCGGCCGGCAAATATCTCGGGCGCCGGGTCTATGTGGAAGTCGTGACCGACGGGCGCGGCTATTCCGCGACCATCGTCGAATATCAGATCACCCGCTGGCTATCGCTGCTGTCGAGCATCTCGACGATCGGCCGAGAAAGCGTGAATCTGCGAATCTCGCGCGATTACTGACAGGAAGGGGGCCGGCGGTCCTGGCCGGCGGCCCCCTTTTCACGGGAACGGTCAGGAGGAATAATACATGTCATATTCGACCGGGCTCGGGGTCGTCTCCCAGCGCAGCTGCTCTTCCCATTTCAGCTCCATATAGGCGTCGATCTGGTCGTCGGTGAACACGTCGCCCCTGGTGAGGAAATCGCGGTCGTGATGCAGTGCAAGAAGGGCCTCGCGAAGTGATCCGCACACGGTCGGAACCTCGGCCAGTTCCTGCGGAGGCAGATCGTAGAGATTCTTGTCGATCGGGTCGCCGGGATGGATCCGGTTCTGGATCCCGTCGAGTCCCGCCATCAGCAGGGCGGAATAGGCCAGATAGGGGTTGGCCATCGCGTCCGGGAAGCGGAACTCCACCCGCTTGGCCTTCTCGCCGGTTCCATAGGGAATTCGGCAGGAAGCGGACCGGTTGCGGCTGGAATAAGCGAGCAGGACCGGAGCTTCGAAACCCGGAACCAGCCTTTTGTAGCTGTTGGTCGTCGGGTTGGTGAAGGCGTTGAGCGCCTTCGCATGCTTGATCACCCCGCCGATGAAATAGAGCGCGGTTTCCGAAAGACCGGCATAGCCATTCCCGGCGAAGAGCGGCTTTCCACCTTTCCAGATCGACATGTGCACATGCATGCCCGATCCATTGTCGCCCTTGATCGGCTTGGGC
>CAYOJN010000142.1:0-5605 GCA_964404245.1 uncultured Sphingosinicella sp.
CGCAAGCCCGGCTCAGGGGGGCTGGTTGCGGCCATCCAGGGTCCAGGTCGCGAGGATCTCGTTGGTCGCCGGGTTTTCGATCGCGACTTCGTCCATGGTCACGCTGACGAGGCAGATCGGGCGCTGCTCGGGGCCGGCGGGCTGCCGGCATCTCACCGGCCCAAGGCCCTGGGCTCGGCTGATCCGGCCCGCGAGCCGAAGCCGGAAGCCCATCGAGGTGTCGAGGGCATCTTCGGAAAGCCGGATCGTCGCTCCATAGGGTTCGCCGTCGCGCCTTCCGCCGCGCGCGCCCCCGGCGAAAAAGACCTGGCCGATGGCCAGGGTCTGTCCGGGAAGGGTGACCGGCTCGGATCCCGGCGGGCCTGAGCGGTCGCCGGTCTTCGGACAGCTCTCGCTCGACATCCAGGGACGCGGAATCCAGAAGCCCTCGATCGCTTCCACCTGCGCGCCCGATCCCGCCGCTGACCAGTCTTCGGCTGTCCAGCGCGATGGCGCGATTCGCACCCTGAGCACCTCATTCTCGGAATCATAACGCCATCCCATCGCTGCGCTGCTCCCCTCGCTTGAAGGGCCGGCGCAGCCGAATGGGAGCCGAATTTCGAAGCGGCGGCCTTCCGCCGCCAAGATCTCCGGTCCCGGGCTTCGTCCCGAGGCGGCGGCGTCGGCTGCCGAAGCGGCAAGAGCAATGATCCCGGCCCGCCCGAGCGCGCTGCTCGCCGCCGGCTCCGGCTCCGGGCCCTGCTCGGGTGGGGCGACGGGCGGAGCGACCACGACCGGAGCCGGCTCGACCGTCGTTCGGCCAAGAAGGAAGCCGGCGCCTCCGACAAGGATTGCGGCGGCCAGCGCAGCGGCGAGCGCGAGCCGGCTGTTTCGTGGGCTTGGCTCTTCCATGACCACTTGATAGGCAAAAGCCGCCGCCGGCTCCAGACCTTCAAATTACGGAAGAGCCAGCGCAGGAAGGCTGAATGACCGCTCATCGAAGACATGCCCCGGGCGGATCCGCAGGTCGTCGATGAACATCGACCAGATTCTCACCGTCCTTGTGCTTGTCGCCGTCGTCGGAGCACTGATCTGGGACAGGGTAAGGCCGGACGTCGTGGCTCTCAGCGGAGCGGCCGTTCTCCTGATGACGGGCGTGGTCCGACCGATGGAGGTCCAGGGCGCCTTTGCAAGCCCGGCCATCATCGCGCTCGCATCGCTTTTCGTCATCGCCTACGCGCTCGAGCTTACCGGCCTTCTCGATCGGGCGATCCAGGCCGGGGTCAGGTTGGCCAGGCGCGCCGGAGCGGCCGGGGTCTGGATGCTTCTGACCGGGATCGGCGGCGTGTCATGCTTTCTCAACAGCACGCCGATCGTCGTCCTCGGGGCGCCGGTGGTTCGGGACATCGCCAGGCAGCTCAACCTTTCGCCCAGGCGCTATCTGATTCCGCTTTCCTACATCGCGATATTGAGCGGCTGCTGTACCCTGATCGGAACGTCGACCAACCTTCTGGTCGACGACATGGCGCGCATTTCGGGCCAGCCCCGCTTCGGGATTTTCGAGATCACGCCGGTGGGCGTACCGATCGCGATCGCCGGCGGGCTCTATCTGTTCTTCTTCAGCGGAAGGCTGATGCGCAAGAGCATCGAGGAGCCGATGCCGGAGGAAGTGGCGGACAGCGATAGCGATCGGAAGGTCCATTCGAAGATCGACGAAATGCATGTGGGCGGCGTCCAGGTCGGCCATGCCGAACTGTTCGCCACGCCTCGTCCCTTCCAGCCCGGCAAGTCGATGATCGCCGCTGCCATCTTCATCGCTGCAATCGTCGCTGCGGCAATGAATATCGCGCCCATCGCGGCAACGGCCTTTGCCGGCGCCGTCCTGCTCATCCTGCTCAAGGTGATCACCGCCGACGAAGCCTATGGCGGGCTCAAGCCCGACATATTGATCCTGATCGCCGGAATGGTGGTGATCGGAATTGCGATGGAGGAAAGCGGGCTTGCAAGCGCGGCCACTCGGGCCCTGATCGGCTCGCTCGGCGATGTCAGCCCGATCGTCGCTCTGCTCGTCCTCTACGGAGCGACGATGATCCTGACCGAAATCCTGTCGAATGCGACGGTCGCCGTGCTCGTGACTCCGATTGCAGTGGCGCTCGCCGAGAGCCTTGGAGTGAGCCCTCGGCCTTTCCTGGTGGCGGTGATGATGGCCGGCAGCCTCGCCTTCGCAACACCCTTCGGCTACCAGACCAATGTGATCGTCTACCAGATGGGCGGCTACAGCTACATGGATTTCGTCCGGGTCGGGCTCCCGCTCAACCTGATCAGCTACGTGGTCGGAATCGTGGCGATCGGGATCTTCTTTCCGTTCTGAACGCGCCTGTTCGCCGTCGGCCAGGCTTTCCTGGAGCCGCCGGGGCGGGCCGACCGGGGAATTCAGGCCGCGTCAGACAGGTCGGTGTCGAGTGGATCGGCAGTGCTTGCCCTGTTCCGGCCCGTCTGTTTCGCTCGGTAGAGCTGGCCATCGGCAGAGGCGAGCAAAGCGGCTGAGTCCGGCGCGGAGTCGCCCATCATTGCGGTTCCGACACTGATCGTGATGTGACCGAACGGGCTCGCGCAATGCGGTATTCTGAGCGCGGCTATTCTCGTGACGATCTGGGCAGCGACCAGGTCGCGGCTGGCAAGATCCGGATCCAGCAACAAGGCGAATTCCTCGCCGCCATAGCGATAGACCCGGCCGTCGGGCGCCGACTGGGCGATGGTGCTCGCGATCAGGGCCAGGACCTGATCGCCGGCAATGTGGCCATAGCTGTCATTATAATGTTTGAAATGGTCGATGTCGCAGAGCAGCAGGGCCGTCGGGACGCCGAAGCTCGTCCATCGGCGCTGGGCATCGTTCAGGTCCCGGTCGAGCGCTCTTCGATTCAACGTGCCCGTGAGGCTGTCGCGAAGGCTCAGCTGTTCGAGGCGATGATTGGCGAGCTGAAGCTCGACCGTCCGGGCCGCGACTTCCTGTTCGAGCCTTGTATTGGCGGCTTCGATCTCCGACGCCATCGCCTGGAACCCCTTCGACAGCAGTCCGATCTCGTCCCGGCGCCCGAGCGGCAGGTCGATCGTCTTGCTCGCGACCGCGCGATATTCGCCCGCCGCGATCAGCCTCGAAGCCTTTTCGAGCTTGCCTAGCGGCCTTGCCACTTGGAGCCGAAGGACCGACGTCACGACCGCCGCCACCAGTGCAAGCAGGAGCAGGCCAAGGACGAGAATGATGGTGGCTGCCTCGTGGGCCTGGCTGGCGACGAGCGAGCGCGGGTAGAGGGTAACGAACCACCAGTCGGGCCCGTCGATCCTTGCGAAGGCGACATAGGCATCCAGCGCATCGACCCGCTCGACCGCTCCGTTTGCCGCTCCGTTCGCGGCTTTCCGGCGAACCACGTCATGGACGGCTTTCAGTTCCGGGTCGTCCAGCTTGTCGATGTCCAGGACTCCGCGATGCTTCATGATCTCGTCCATCCGCTCGGGCTGGGCGATAAGCTCGCCGCGATCGGAGAGAATGAGATTGCGGGCGCCGGGCGGATGATCCTCGCTCAGCCTTCGAACCAGGTCGCCAAGCCTGATGTCATGGCTTGGATTGATGAGATGGCGCCCCTCCTGGTCGACGGGAAGCTGGTAGGTGACTGCCCAATGACCCGCGGTGAGGTCGAAATAGAGGCCGGTCCAGACCGGCTTGCGCTCAGGGTTTCGGGACAGGAGGGTCGATCCGATGACTGCGCCTGCAGTCATGTCGAGCACCGGATCGGCGTTGGCGCCCCAATTGCCGCCGGGCCAGTGGATGATCAGCGCATTTTCGGGGAAGCTTGCGTGCAGATTGTCGAACTGGCTGGTCCAGGCCGGGCCGAACCGGTCGACCAGCTCATAGGCGATGATCAGGCGGCGCTCGAACTCGGGCGTCATTTCGGGCCGCTTGCGCCCCAGGAACCCCGACGTCCCGCGTCTAATCGTCCCGGTCTCGTCCCGATAGCCCTCGAAATATTCGGGCCGAAGCCGGATCGCCCCGTCGCTTCCCTCCTCGAACCAGTCGTTGAAGTTCGGGCGCTGCAATATGGCGGGGTCGTTATAGCGCTCCAGGAAGTGACCGCGGAATATTTCGAGATTCTTTTCGGCGATGAGAAAGGGCTTGCTCTCCGCCTGTCCGCGCTCGGTCACATGGTCCAGCAATTGCTGGACCGCTTCGCGCTCCGCCCGCTCCGCGACGATCAGATAGGCGGCGCCGGTCAGGAGCAGGGTGGCGAGCGCCGCCCAGAGAATGATCGTGCGGGCCGTTGCGGAGGCGACGGAGGCGGATCGGTCGCGCCATCCGGACCAGCCCCTGCCGACGAATATCCTACCCACCATCCCGAAATCGCCCCGCCCCGAATAGCCACCTCTTGCGGGTCGCCCTGTCCGGCCGACTATGGGCGAAGAGGGTTAATCAAATCCGAAGCCCCGGTTCCGGGCTGAGGATCGGGTGGACGAGGACAATCTACCTCGCCGCGTGTCTGCAGACCGTCCTTCCGGTCGACCTCGTCCGCGACCCGCCAAACGGCGCTGTTCCGGGTTCTGCTGCGCTGCGGTCCCGGTGAAATCTACATCGTCGGCTCGCCGCAAGCGAGCGAGCGCTTCCTGACTCGATATCCGCATCTGCGAGAGCCACATGTTCACCGGTTCCACCAACGCCGAAGCAGGCAGGCGGAGCACGGTCCGGCTGTCGATCGCCTGGATCGAAATCGCGATGCCGAGATGGAGCGGAATCCCCGCTCGGGCTGGAAGCTCGCCTAACGGCGCTTGCCGGTGCCGCTGTTCTGAGTGGCGGTGTCGGTATTGCTGCGGCTGGCTTCGTCGGAATTGTCCTGCTTGCGGTTGCCGCCGACGCCTTCCTTCTCCCACTGATTGAAGTCGCCCTTTTTCTTCTGGTCGGTCATGTCGGTTCTCCTTCGGGGAAAAAACCGAGGGGCGGCCCGCGATGTTCCAACAGGAAGAAGGCGATCACGCTCTCAGACGTCCCCGATGAATGTCTGCAATGGGGCGTGAGGAGGCCGTACGTTCCGGAGTTCGAGGCACAGATAGGCGTCAGCAGCTTTGTGATGTCACAGATGCGGCGACAAGCGGTTGAATGGGGTGGAAAACGGACCTGATCGAAAAGCGTCGCTAGAGGCTATCGCGCTCATCGCTTCGCGACAGTCGACGGTCTCGCGCGGCCTCGATCTGTGCAGCAGTCTCCAAACCGCCATCAGTCACAATTTGTTCGAGCACCCTGACCCGCTCGCTGAGGTCGCTGATCTGCTTGCGCTCTGTCGTAGATAGGTCCCGTTTGTGCCCTCGAATGAGCATGACCGCAGTGATGCACACGACCAGGACGGCCAGCAACGTGAAGATCTGATCGTTCATGATGCCTGTTACCATAGTCGTCTATTGAACGACCGCAACGGGTCGCGAGCAGATGGTCAGCTACAGGTAGAAAGCCGACGTTCGAACGAGTAAGCAAATGACAATGACGGCGCCTGACACATCACCATTCGGCGGCTCATGGACCGCTTGAGGAAAGCGGCGACTGATCGTCATCGGATCGGGTTCGATGGAGAGAGCGTCCTGA
>CAYOJN010000143.1:0-5604 GCA_964404245.1 uncultured Sphingosinicella sp.
GGTCCCGGAATATGCTCCATCAGCTGCTCGATGCTGATCGCCGGGTCGTCCATATAGGCCTTGCAGGCTGCAATCACCTCGCCGAGATTGTGGGGCGGGATGTTGGTCGCCATCCCGACCGCGATTCCGCCGGCGCCGTTGACGAGAAGGTTCGGAAAGCGCGCTGGAAGAACCTGCGGCTCATGGCGCGACGAATCGTAATTGGGCGTGAAGTCGACCGTATCCTTGTCGAGGTCGTCGAGAAGGGTCATCGCCACCCGCGCAAGCCGCGCTTCGGTGTAACGCATCGAGGCGGGAGGGTCGGGATCCATCGATCCGAAATTGCCCTGGCCGTCGATCAGCGGGACCCGCATCGACCAGTCCTGGGTCATCCGGGCGAGGGCATCATAGATCGCACTGTCGCCATGCGGGTGGTAGTTGCCCATCACGTCGCCGACGATCTTGGCCGATTTGCGGTAGGGCCGTCCGGCGACGAAGCCGCCTTCCTGGCAGGCGTACAGGATCCTTCGGTGGACCGGCTTCAGACCGTCGCGGACGTCCGGGAGGGCGCGAGCGACGATGACCGACATCGCATAGTCTAGATAGGAGGTCTTCATCTCCTCGACGATGGAAATCGGGGAGATATCGCTGGGTTCGATGGTCGGCGGTGCGCTGGCCAATGGCAATTCCTGAAAATGTCTGCTTGAGGGTGCGCCGAAGCGCGGGTGGAGCAGGAGCCGGTCTAGCCGATGCCGGCCGCCAGCGCCACCCCGCGCGCACGCGTACACATGCGCGCGCGAGGAAATCCGGGTGACCGACGGGAAGGCCCGGGGCACCCGGTCGCCGAGGGGCGGCCACGGACAAGTGCCGGTCCAGGCGCGAGGACCTGATCCTAGCGATATGATTTCGCGTCACTTTCCGGTTCATCCCAGTTCAAGCCGCATTCATTGCAGCGGCTCTAGAAAGCGGTGCTTGTTGACGGTAGAAGCCACGACCCGGGCCCCGTTCGGGCTTCGGTGACCAGGGAGGCAGCTTGAATGAAGTCTGGAATGGCGGCGCTTGCCGCGACGCTGACGATCGGCGCATCCGTCTCCTTCCTTCTCCCGTCGGCCGCCTGCGCGGCCCAGGCGGGGGCATCGCAGACCGCGTCGATTCAGGCGGCCGGGCGGACCCTGAACCTTACCCGCGATGAACATGTCGCACTGGTCGCCCTTCAGAATGCGGCCGCGGGAAGTGATCGCGCTGCCCAGGATTCGGCGCTCGCGGCGGCCCGGGCGGCGGCGCAGAGCGCCGATGCCCGTTACGGCCTGGCCTATTACCAGCTTCAGATCGCGCTCGCCCGCCAGGACAATGTGGCGCATGGCGCTGCGGTCGATGCGCTGGTGGCCTCGAACATGGTCCCGGCCGATGCGCTTGTGCCGCTTCTCGCCAACCAGGCGCTTCGCGCTTATTCGGGCAATGATTTCCAGCGCGCGGACCGCCTCCTGACCCGGATGGTCGAGCTTCAGCCCAACAATCCGGTTGTCCTTGCCGATCATGCCCAGTTCAAGGCGAGGCTTCGCGACATTCCGGGCTCCCTGGCCCTTTTCCAGCGGGCCTTTGCAGCCCAGGAGGCCACCGGCCACGCGGCTCCGGAAAGCTGGTACCGGAGGGCGCATGCACTGGCGTTCGACAATCGGCTCGCACCGCAGGCGATCGCGTTCGGACGGCAGCTGATTGCTGGCTATCCGACGGCGATCAACTGGCGCGATGTCCTGCTTTCCTATCGGACCCTCGTCCAGGCGGATCCGGCGCTCAGCCTCGACGTCTACCGGCTGTTGCGGGACGTCGGCGCGCTGTCCGGTGAGCGCGACCATCTCGAATTTGCGAAGGCGCTGGCCGAGGCCGGCCTTCATGGCGAGGCGAAGGCGGTGCTCGACGAAGGCGTTTCGCGCGCTATGCTCGACCCGAGTGAAGCGATCGTTCGTCAGCAGATGACGGCAGTGACCGCCAGGGCCGCCTCGGCCCGAAGTGGCCTTTCAAGGCTTCGCACCCAGGCTCTCGCCGCGTCGACTGCGGCCCCGGCAATGACGGCCGGAGATACCCATTTCGGCCTCGGCGAATATGCGCCTGCGGTCGAACTCTATCAGTCGGCGCTTCAGAAAGGGCCGGAGGATCCGAATCTGGCCAACTTCCGCCTTGGAATGGCGCTGGCTCTGGCTGGACGCCGCCCCGAAGCCGAGGCGGCCTTTCGGTCGGTGACAGGCCCCCGGGCCGAACTTGCCGCTTATTGGTTGATCAGGCTTGCACAGCCATCTTCTTGACGACCCGGCAGTGAAGGGTCCGCTTATTCAGACAGGAGAGAATGGATGAAGGTTTCGAATCTCGCGCTGGCCGCCGGCCTGCTCATCGCTAGCGCCGCTCTGGCCCCGGACTCCGCCGAAGCCCAATATGGCTCCGCCAGCCAGCGGGCTGAAGAGGAAGCACGAGACGGCCAGCCGCAGTCGCGTTCCGAGCGACGCCGCCGTGGCCGCCAGCAGCAGCAGCAGGCAGAGCAACCGGCGGGTCCGCAGATCAGCGATGCCGAGCGGGCAGCGATCCTTCCGCTTCAGGAAGCCATCACGGCCCAGGACTGGGCTGCGGCCACCGCCGCTCTTCCGGCCGCCCAGGCGGCAGCGAGCAGCCCCGACGCCAAGTTCCTGGTCGGCAATTTCCAGTTCCGGATCGGCCAGGGCACCAGCAGTGAACAGGTGCAGTCGCAGGGCGTCGATGCGATGCTCGCCAGCGGCGCGGTTCCGGCCGAAAATCTCAAGGTCCTTCTCGGCGCCCAGGCCAGCTTTGCGATCAATGCCCAGAACTGGCCCGTGGCCGAACAGTCGCTCGTTCGCTATCTCGAACAGGACCCCGGCAATGCCGAGCGGATCCGGCAGCTCGCCGAAGTGAAGATCCGGATGAACAAATATGGCGAGGCCCTGCCTTTGTATCGGCAGATGATCGAGACCGCGGAATCGGCCGGTCAGCCGGCGAGCGAGGATCAGTATCGCCGCGCCTACGCGCTTGCGATCGAGGCCCGCCAGCCGGACGCTGCGAAGGCCCTGGGTGAGAAGATGCTTCGTACCTATCCGACAGCCCAGAACTGGCGGACCAGCCTGTTCGCCCTCGGCCAGCAGGTCGGCGACGGCGATGCCGCGCTCGCGATCGACGTTCGCCGGATGATGCGCGCGGTCCCGGCCATGGCGCAGAGCGCCGATTATCTGGACCTTGCCGATCGGCTGAACCGGGCCGGCCTTCCGGGCGAAGCGGCCGCGGTCATCCAGGACGGACTGACCCGGGGGCATATCCCGAGCAGTGATTCGACCGCCCGTTCGATGCTCTCGGCAGCGACCGAGCGCGCGGCCGAAGATCGTCGGACGATGGCTTCGGCCCGGACCCGGGCGCTCGCCGCCTCGACCGGCCGCGATGCCCGCAATGTCGGTGATCTCTATTATGGCGCCGGCCAATATGCCGAGGCTGCCGAACTCTACCAGGCGGCGCTCCAGAAGGGCGGTGAGGATTCCAATCTTCTGAACAGCCGCCTTGGCGCTTCGCTCGCGCTTGCTGGCCAGCGTTCGCAGGCCGAGGCTGCGCTTCGTGCCGTTACCGGTGCTCGCGCTCCGCTCGCCAGTTACTGGCTGCTCTGGCTGGAGCATCGCCCGAGCTGAGCGAAGCTCGCTGCCTGCAAAGGTGCCGGCCTGCTTCCCTTCACGAAGGGAGCGGGCCGGCCTCCTGCCTTGAACTGAAAAGCCTTCGGCGTCCCACTTTGCGACGCGGCAACATTCGTTCTTCCGCGCCCGTCGCCGGACCGCTACGCCTCGATCTTCAGGACTGAACCCCAGGATCGACGGCCGGACCTTGCCGATGCGTTTCGACGACATGATCGCGACCGTGCTTGCGCAGCCGGCAGACCGGCCGGACCGGCTTGCCTCGCGCTGGCGCCAGCTTGTCGATCTTCTCGCCCAGCATCGCGGTGACGCCGACGGCGACGAGGTCGACCAGGCTTTCGCTTTCCTTCGCGAGCATCGCTCATCGGTCGATCCGGCAATCCGAAGCGACTCGGCACGGGCTCTAGCCGGTCTTGCAGTCAATCCGGACCTCCTTGTCTTCTTCAGCGAGGACCATCCCTCGATCGCCGCACCTCTGCTTGGCGGCGTCCGTCTCTCCCATGCCGAATGGCGATCGGTGCTTCCGAAGCTCGGCCCGACCGCAAGAGCACTCGTTCGCCACCGCCGCGACCTTCCCGGCGAAGTCCTTCAGGCGCTCGGCGCTTTCGGGGCGAGCGACTTCGTGCTCGAAAACCGGACCGTTCAGGCAGTCGAGGAAGGGGAAAGCCAGATCAAGGATCTGGTCGCTCGGATCGAAGCCTTTCGTCGCCACAAGGATCAGGGCGAGGAAGGCCCGCCGCCGGTCCTGGCCGAGCCCGTCGAAGGCTTTCGCTGGGAGACTGCAGCCGACGGGCTCATCCGCTGGGTCGAGGGTGCGCCCAGGGAAGCGCTGATCGGCCAGACCATCGCCGCGATTGCCGCACCGGGCCAGCACGGTGTCGATGGCCAGGCTGCCGGCGCCTTCGAAAAGCGCTCCCCTTTCCGCGATGCCCGCTTTTCCGTTGCCGGCACCGGTCCGGCGGCAGGCGACTGGCGGATTTCGGCCGTGCCCTTCTTCGATCCGGCTCGGGGAAATTTTCTGGGCTATCGAGGGACCGCACGCCGGCCTCGGCTGGACGAGGTCGCTTCGGCTCGTCCGGCGCCTCCCACCGGCCTGTTCGGGACGGATCTTCCGGCTGATTCCCTTCGCCAGCTGATTCACGAGCTTCGAACGCCGCTCAACGCCATCATCGGCTTTGCCGAGATGATCGACGGTCAATATATGGGGCCGGCATCGGCGGGCTATCGCGCCCGGGCCTCCGACATCATCGGCCAGGCCCGGGGGTTGATGTCGGCAGTCGATGATCTCGACACCGCCGCCCGGCTCGAGACTCAAAGGTTCGAACTCGGGCGTAGCGCGTCCGACGCGGCCGCGATGCTCGATCGGCTTCATTCTTCCTATGCCCGTATCGCTGCCCAGCGCGGATCGCAGATGGTCCTTTCCATCGCCCCCGATCTTCCGCTCGCCAACGTCGAGGAATCGGCAGTGGAGCGGATGTTTGCGCGCCTTCTGGCGGCAACGATCGGTCTTGCCGGTGCCGGCGAGACGATCGCGGTCGAAATCGATCAGCAGCGCCACGAGGGGCGCGAGATGCTCTGCCTGTCCGTCGATCGCCCCCAGACCATCGCCGGCCTCGGTGAAAGCGATCTTCTCGATCCCGGCTACAGCCCCGATGGCGACTGGCCGGCCGCGCCCGTCCTCGGCCTTGGCTTCGCCCTGCGGCTGATCCGCAATCTCGCCGAGGCGAGCGGCGGCTCCCTCCTGATCGGGCCGGACCGGGTCGGGCTCTATCTGCCGGCGCAGGGCGTCGAGGCGACGGCGGCCGGGCAGGGCGACAAGTCGGTCTGATTCCGGGCGGATGCGAAGCGGCTGGCATCGCCGCCGCCGCTGGTCTATTCAGCCCTCCGCTTCGGGTCGGGCCTGTAGCTCAACGGTAGAGCCGGCCGCTCATAACGGCTAGGTTGG
>CAYOJN010000144.1:0-5551 GCA_964404245.1 uncultured Sphingosinicella sp.
GCTCGGTAAACGAGGCGATCGACCGGATGCGCCATTCAGCGACCCGGTCGCTGCTCGAGAGGGACGACGTCATCATCGTTGCCTCGGTTTCCTGTCTTTACGGCATCGGATCGGTCGAAACCTATTCGGCGATGACCTTCAGCCTGAAGAAGGGCCAGACTCTCGATCAGCGGGAGATTATCCGAAAACTCGTCGCTCTCCAGTACAAGCGAAACGACCAGGCCTTTGCTCGCGGAGCTTTCCGGGTCCGGGGCGACAATCTGGAAATCTTTCCCTCCCACTATGAGGACATGGCCTGGCGGATTGCCTTTTTCGGCGACGAAATCGAGGCGATTGTCGAGTTCGACCCGCTCACGGGCAAGAAGATTGCCAGCCTCGACTATGTGAAGGTCTATCCCAATTCCCATTATGTCACTCCGGGGCCTACGCTCAAGCAGGCGATGGGAGCTATCAGGCACGAACTGACCGAGCGGCTGAAGGAACTGGTAGCCGAAGGAAAGCTTCTCGAAGCCCAGCGGCTCGAACAGCGGACCAATTTCGACCTCGAGATGATCGCTGCGACCGGGAGCTGTGCCGGGATCGAGAATTACAGCCGTTTCCTCACCGGCCGGCTGCCTGGCGAGCCGCCGCCGACCCTGTTCGAATTCCTGCCTGAAAATGCGCTCCTGTTCGTGGACGAGAGCCATCAGACGGTGCCCCAGATCGGAGCGATGGCTAGGGGGGATCATCGCCGCAAACTGACTCTTGCCGAATATGGTTTCCGGCTTCCCAGCTGTATCGACAACCGGCCCTTGCGCTTCAACGAGTGGAACGCGATGCGCCCGCAGACCTTTGCGGTCTCGGCTACTCCCGGTCCCTGGGAAATGGAGGAAACCGGAGGAGTCTTCGTGGAGCAGGTGATCCGACCGACCGGGCTCATCGACCCGCCGGTCGAGATCAAGCCGGTCGAGGATCAGGTCGACGATCTCATCGCCGAAGCCAAGGAGACGGCGCGCCAGGGCTATCGAACCCTGGTCACGACGCTGACCAAGCGAATGGCGGAAGACCTCACCGAATTCCTCCACGAAGCAGGCCTTCGGGTCCGCTACATGCACAGCGACGTCGAGACCCTTGAGCGGATCGAGCTGATTCGCGACCTCAGGGTCGGGGTCTATGACGTCCTGGTCGGAATCAATCTGCTTCGCGAAGGCCTCGACATCCCCGAATGCGGACTGGTTGCCATTCTCGATGCCGACAAGGAAGGCTTCCTGAGGTCGGAAACCTCCTTGATCCAGACAATCGGGCGAGCCGCCAGAAACGTCGAGGGCAGGGTCATCCTCTATGCCGACACCATCACCGGCTCGATCGAACGCGCATTGAGGGAAACCGACCGGCGTCGTGAGAAGCAGGTCGAATATAATGAGATGCACGGGATCACGCCGACGACGATCAAGCGGAATATCTCCGACATCCTCGCCGATGTCTCCAACCGCGACGGAGTCCTCGTCGACACTGGCGACGAGGAGGCCCCGCATCTCGTCGGCCACAATCTCCGCGCCTATATCGATGAGCTCGAAGGCCGAATGCGCAAGGCTGCTGCCGATCTCGAATTCGAGGAGGCCGCGAGGCTTCGCGACGAGATACGGCGGCTCGAAAGCGACGAGCTCGGTCTTCCCGATCCGGATCGGCGGGCACCCATGGTCGGCCATTCGACGGAAGGAAAGCCGGGCACCCGCAAGACCCGCTTCGGAAAGCAACAGTCGATCCGGACGAACCGGCGAATGCGCCGCTGACGGCCCCCGCCCGGCCGTTAGGCCGATCGACTGCCGTCCGCCACGGACCGGCTGCGGTTGCCGCTGATCGATGCACATCCTAAGGGAAAGCCAAGGAGGACCTTCGACGATGCGCAACACGGCTCTTGGCTGTTCCCTGCTTCTGCTTGCCGCCTGCGCGCGGTCCGAGGATGCGAGCACCTTGCCCGACACCAATGGCGTTGTTCCCGTCGAGATGGTGAAGGCGCCCCAGACAGAGGATCGTCAGGTTGCCATCGGCGACTGGCGAGACGGTGTTCAGGACGAAGGGGCAAGCCTGGAATTCGGCCCCGCTGGTGCGGCTCCGCTCTTCAGCATGCGCTGCGATGATCGTGGCGGCCTCGTTCTGCAGCGCCATGGCGTTCCTCCGGTCGGTGACCTTCCGATCATGATCGTTACCGTCGGAAACGACACGAGACGCCTCGCAGTGACCGGCGGTAGCGGGCCGATCCCGATGGTTCGTGCAACCCTCACCCCTCGGCATCCGCTTCTTGCTGCACTGGCGGAGGAAGGATCGTCGATGACCATCCGGGTCGGCGACACTCCGCCTTTGACTCTTCCGCCCAGCGCCGAGATTGCCGAATTCCTCCGCCGCTGCGCGTCCGGCGACAGCCGGCAGGCGCAGCCGATGGAAGAGGAGGCGGCCCAGGAAAATGACTCCGACACGGCGAACGAATCCGCCCCGGCGCGTTGAGCTGCTTATGATGGACAAAGGCGCGTTCCCGGTCAGATCCTTATGTGCGGCGGCCCTGCTCGTTGCGCTCGTCTCCTGCGCACCGCGCGTGGTCCCGCCGGAACCGCCGCCGCCTGCAGCTGAGCCTCAGCCGGAGCCTGCACCTCCACCACCGCCGCCTCCGCCCGTGGCTTGGCAGGATTCGCCGGCGACTATCGGAGACTGGTCCTGGCAGCGCGGCGATGGCGGCACAGCCCGTTTCGGAACCGCGTCGAATACGCTCTTCCTGCTTCGCTGCGAAGGCAGCCGGCAGATCTCCCTTTCCCTTCCGGGAGCAGGGCGTTCGCCACTCATCGTTCGAACCAGTTTCGGTGACCGCAGCCTCGCTTCGGCCAGGGAGGCCAACGGCCTTGTCGCCCGCCTGCCTGCAGCCGACTCCCTGTTCGATCAGATCGCCTTCAGCCGCGGTCATTTCGCAATCGAGGCGCAGGGTTCGGCAAGGCTCGTCCTTCCGGTTTGGGGCGAGGCAGTCCGGGTGATCGAGGAATGTCGGGGATGAACTCGCGCGCCGGACCAGGACCGGTTGGCGCGAAGCACGGAATCCTAGCCAGAAAATAATTGAGTTCAAGACTTGATCGCTGAATCGCGACGACTCATTATCAGCCTGACTTCAACAAGCGAAAGGAGGTGATCCGATGTCTCATGGTTCAGCAGAGAGGTCGATCAAGTCCGTTCGGGAGATGAAAGGCTAGGCCTTTACAATGTCTTCCGGGCTGGAGACTTCCGGCCGCTGACCATGTCGAACAGGCCGTCGGGCACGTCCCGGCGGCCTTTCGCCTGTCCAGGGGTAAAGGAACGGCGACAGGCCGCGGTTCGTTGACGAGCCGAGGAGTGCCGAACATGAAAACCGACACAAGACAGGCCAGGGAGAAGGATCGCGGCCAGCGGGCCACCTTCGACCCCAGATCCGGAGAAGTTCGGGGAAGCGGCTCGGGAGCCGGCCGCGAAGCGAAGGACAGCGAAGATTATGACGGCGACTCGGCCGGCGGTCGCGGTCTGCCGTCGCGATGAACGACGATTCTCATCCGCTGCCCCGCAGCGAGGAAGCCCGCCACGACGAGATACCCGAGCATCTGCAACGGGAAAAGGGCAGAGGCGATGACGGGAAGGCGAGGATTCAGCCCAAGGACGAGGCGGTAAACCCGGACGGCGAATCCTATGTCAGCGACCCCGATGCAGCTGAAGGAGACAATAGATGACGAACGATGATCGTCCAGAAACCCGGGAAGGCCCGGCAGGGCAGGAACAGAGCGGCCGGACAGTCGGTGGAGCCCAGGCCGGCGGCGGACCTGTCGAGTCCGACATGGAGGCTGGCGGCGGGAGCAGCTCCGCCGGCGGCCATGGCCGGGCGCAGAACCAGATGTTCCACCAGGGGCAGGAGAGCGACCAGGCTAGTCGGGAAGTGAAGGACGGCCGCTCGCGTGGCCAGCGGTTCGACGAGGCCCAGGGCGGCGGACGCGGCCCAGACGATCTCGCAAGGGACCAGGCCGAACACCAGGATCGCGGTCAATCGCAGGCCGAGCGGGAAATGAAGCAAGATTGACTCACGGAGGGGTCTGCCGAGCGCAGGGAACTGTTCCCTGCTTCATGTGTCTGTTACGGGTGAGATACGAACAGCAGGAGTCGTGAGATGGCGAGGAAGAAGTCCTCCGGCAGTCAGACTGGCAAGAAGAGGCAGGCAGGCGGAGCCGGCGAAAATGCTCAAACGTCGACCGCCGATCGAATCCCGGACGTTCTTCGAGACGCTGGCCGAAGGGCCGCCGAGCTTGCGCAGAACCCGGTAGCTCGAAGCCTGCTCGCTGCAGGCCTCGTCACTGCCGCGGCTGCACTTGCAGCAAACAAGTCGGTCCGGGACAGCGCCCGGCGAAGCGCAAAGGACGCTCAGGAAGCGGCGGAAGCTGCGGCCGATGCTGCTGCTCAGAGCGCCAGCAATGTCGGTGCTGCCATGATCAACGCAGCAACGGACGCTGTTCGCAAGATGATGGCGATGGGTGGTCTTTCCGGATCCTCGGAAGCGGCCGCTCCGTCGGAGTCCGGAGGCGCTCGTCGGGGTCGGTCTTCGGCAGGCAGTTCCAGCGCGAAGACGTCCGGAACGACGAAGGCCCGTTCGACCCGGTCCCGGTCAGCCAAGGCGGACAGCACAGGTAACGCTGCAAAGCCGCGAAGCACGACAAGGAAGACGAAAGCCGCCACGGCTCCCAAGAGCCGAAGCAAGGCGTCCCGCACGACAGCTGCCACGAAGCCCGCGAACGGGCGAAGGACCGGCCGCGGCCGGCCTGGCTCGAGCGGCAGCGATTCGGCAGGCACGGAGCCGACGAAAAGCTGAAGCCCGCCGGCCAGCCTGACGAACAACGAAGAAGGGGCGCCATTCCGGCGCCCCTTCTTTCTTTTCCTGGGTCTGGAGGCCCGGTCAACCGGCTCCAGAGCGGGATTGACTGATTTAGCGGCAGCGGCGGCGGCTGCCGCGATCCACTTCGCGGCCCAGCAATGCGCCGGCTGCGGCTCCAACTATGGTTCCGGTGGTCCGGTCACGGCCACCATCGATCTCGCGTCCGATCAGCGCTCCGGCAGCGCCGCCGACGATCAGGCCGACCGTGCCATTGGGGCGCCGGCAGCGATAGCGGCCGCGATCGTCTCGCCAGGTCGGACCGACATACTGGCCGTCGCGATAATAACGCTTCTGCGCCTGCGCCTCTTCCATTGGAACGGCGAAGCTGATCGGGACCGCAAGGGCTGCCGCGGACGCGGCGATGACAAGGGAACGCATGATGACCTCCTGCTGAATACTGCCGACGAACGCGGTCACGATAGGTCTGGTTTCATTAACCTGAAACAACGATCCATGCATCCCGCCGCAAGGATTGGAAAGCGGCCATGGCAAGGCTGGTTGCGGTGCCGGACGCCAGCCCCTAGAGGCACGGCATAATCTGAAAAAGGACAGCGACTTGGCGAACGTCACCGTCATCGGCGGTCAATGGGGCGATGAAGGCAAGGGCAAGATCGTCGACTGGCTTGCAAGCCGGGCGGA
>CAYOJN010000145.1:0-5490 GCA_964404245.1 uncultured Sphingosinicella sp.
GGGGCGTGACGCTCCCGACCGCTCCGGTCCTCCGCGACGTGTTCCAGCAGACCCTGGACGACGACGAGCTCCAGTCGCTCGACTGGTCCGCGATCGCCGAGGTCACACGCCGGCTCGCCCGCAAGGGTTAGCACGCGGCGCTGGCGGACCGCGGGCGGCAAGCACCGACGGCCCGTGGTCCGCCGCCCCGTGCGCCCGCCCGCCGCGCGCTGCCACCGAACCGCGACGACGACGTCACCCGTCCGGGTCGAGCAGCCACCCGGATCCCAGCTCCGTGGCCGTCACCGCCCGTGCCCGGGCGCTCCCTGCCCCGCGCTGCTCACCCGTCCCGTGAGCATCGGGCCGTGGGCTGGGCACCGACACGCTCCTCGCCACGGTGGGCGAGGCTCGCGTGACGCGAGCCACACTGTTCGTCCGGCACAGCCGGACACTCGCCGACATCCCGTCGTGCGACGTACCTACGCTCCCGAAACCGAGGTCAGTGCAGACCGGCTCCAGCTGAGCCAGTCGCTGACACCACCGATGTGAGGGAGCACCATGCGCGCAAAGAAGCGCTTGAACTGGACAGCACCGGCTGTGGCGCTGCTCGCGGCCGCCACGTTCCTGACGGCGTGCAGCGACGATGCGGGCACCGGCGACGCCGGGGCGGACGCCGGGACGAGCGGCGCCGCCCTGGCACCGGACACGGAGTACGAGGGGCCGCTGAGCGAGCTGCCCACGTCCTACCCCGACGCGGACGACGGCCCCCTCACGGTCGGCTACCTCACGGCCAACGGTGCGGTCGAGGCGCTGAGCGCCCTGGACCGTGCGCTCGGCGTCGCGGTCGAGAACAAGGGTGGCACCCTCGTCTCGCTCGATGCGCAGGCACAGCCCGACACCCAGGTGACGCAGATGCAGCAGCTCGTCGACCGAGGGGTGGACGCCATCGTCGTGTGGCCGCTCGACGCCCAGGCGCTGAACCCCGTGATCCAGTCGGCCACCGACAAGGACATCCCGGTGATCGGCGTCGAGGTGAACTCGGAGGTCGGAGGTGACATCGGCGCCTTCACCAGCCAGATCACCGTCGGTTCCGACGAGATCGGGTTCACGGCCGCGCGGGAGATGGCGCACGTGCACCCCGACGCCGACGTCGCCGTCGCCGGGTTCGTCGTCGAGGTGCCGTCCGTCAGCGCGCAGACCCAGGCGATGAAGGACTGGGCCATCGAGTTCGGCCTCAACGTGGTCGCCGAGGTGGACAACCAGACCGACGACGTCGCCGGTGGGATGAGCGCCGCGAGCGGGGCGTTCGCCCAGCAGCCGGGTATCGAGGCCGTCCTCGCCTACAACGACCCGACCGCGATCGGCGCGACGCTCGCCGCGCGGGAGGCCGGAAAGACGGTCACGGCGGTCGGGATCAACGGCGGGAGCGATGCACTCGAGGCGATCGAGCAGGGCCGGCTTCACGCCACGCTGCAGTTCCCGATCGACGTGTGGGCCGAGCAGCTGGCGCTCGCCGCCTACGGCGCGGCACTCGATCCCGAGGCTGAGCTCCCCCCGACCGTCTACCCGGCTCCGCTGACGCTGGTCACCGCCGACACGATCGACGACGCGGCGACGTTCGAGGAGCTCGTCGCCGGGATGTCCGGCTGACCGTGGTCAGCGTGCGAAGGGAGGCCACAGTGCCCAGCACCGAATCGGCGCCGGTGAGCGAGCCGCTCATCGCAGCCCGCTCCGTAGCGAAGTCCTTCGGGGGAGTCCAGGCTCTCGTCCATGCCGACATCGAGCTCCGTCGCGGGGAGATCCACGGCGTCATCGGTGAGAACGGGTCGGGCAAGTCGACCCTCTTGCGAATCGTCGCCGGCCAGATCGCGCCGGACAACGGTGCCTTCCACCTCGAGGGCCGGCGGCTCGACGGCGCAGAGGTCTCGCGCTTGTACCGGCGCGAGGTCGCGCTCGTGTCCCAGGAGCTGAGCCTGGCCGACGACCTCAGCGTCGGTGAGAACATCATCCTTCGCCCGAAGAAGCCGGGCGGCCGCTTCCGGATCGACTGGCGCGGACTGCACGAGGAGGCACGAGAGGTCCTCCGGTCCCTGGGCGTGGACATCGACACGCGCCGCAAGGTCTCCACACTGTCACTCGGCCGCCGGCAGCTCGTCGAGATCGCCCGGGTCATCGCCCAGCGGTCTCCGGTGATGATCCTCGACGAACCGACAAGTGCGCTCTCCGACGAGGAGGTGGAACCCCTCTTCTCCGTCCTTCGACAGCTGCGGGCACAGGGCAAGTCCATCGTGATCGTCACCCACCGGATGGACGAGCTGCTCTCCATCTCCGACCGGCTGACGGTCCTGCGTGACGGTCACACCGTGGCCGCTGCGCCACGGGCGGACTTCGACCGCGCCTCACTGATCAAGCTCATGCTGGGACACGAGCCGGAGCTGTACGAGCCGGTCTCGGGCAGTGGGGCAGGACGCGCCCAACCGGTCCTGCAGATCCACGACCTCCAGGTGCCCGACACCGAGGGCGGGGTCAGGCCGTTCGAGGTGCGGGAGCGTGAGGTCGTCGGCCTGTTCGGCCTCGCGGGCGCCGGCTGCAGCACCGTCGTCCAGCGGATCGCCGGGCGGCTCAGCTCGCGGGACCTCCCGGCGATGACGTTGCACGCCGACCATTACCGGCCGCGCGGGCCGGTCACCGCACTCCGGCGCGGCGTCGGCTATGTCCCGGAGGACCGGGCGTCCGCCGGGCTGGTGTCGATGATGAGCATCTCGGACAACATCCACCTCGGTGCCCCCGGTGTGGCGAACCGCCTGCGCCGGGTGAACCGGCGGCGAGAGTCCGCCCTCACCGACGAGCACGTCGACGCACTGCGCATCCGGCGGTCCAGCAACAAGGCCCCGGTGCGCGGCCTGAGCGGTGGGAACCAGCAAAAGGTCCTCCTCGCCAAGGCCCTGGCCTCCGAACCGCGCCTGCTCGTGCTCGAAGAGCCCACGCGCGGTGTCGACATCGGCGCGAAGGACGAGATCCACCGCATCCTCCACCGCCTACGCGACGAGGGGATGAGCCTGCTCGTGGTGTCCACCGACATCGAGGAGATGTTGCTCCTCTGCGACAGGTTCTACGTCATGCGCGAGGGCCGGATGGCCGGCGAGCTCACCCGCGCCGAGGCGACCCAGGCGCGACTCACGCACCTGGCCACCTCGCCCATGCCGGTCACAGAACTCACGGAAGGTTCCCGATGAACGTGCTGAGCAAGATCATCCAGGGCTGGTTGAGGAACAGGTCCCTGGTCAACCTGACGGCTGCCATCGCACTGGCGACCATCTTCGCCGTCGTCCAGCCGTCCTTCCTCAGCGTGGCCAACCTCTTCACCCTGCTGGGCAGCATGACGATCCTGTGGATCGTCGCGCTCGGGCTGACGTTCGTGCTCCTGACCGGGGGGTTCGACCTGTCCGTGGGGTCCACCCTCGCGCTCAGCGGCATCGTCCTGGCGTGGCTGTTCAACAGCCTCAACATCCCGATCGCGCTGGCGGTACTCCTCACGGTCGGCTTCGGCGTCGTCCTCGGGGGCGGGATCAACGGCTTCCTCATCGGGCGAGTCGGAGCGTCGTTCATGATCGTGACGCTCGGGACACTGACGCTCTTCCGCGGGCTGGTGAACCTCACGTCCGGGACGGAGACGGAGTCCGTCGTGTCCTCCTCGCTCGACGCCTTGGCGTTCGGGCGCGTGCTCGGGATTCCCATCGGGCTGTTCGTCCTCACGCTCACCCTGGTCGGCGCCTGGTACGTCCTGAGGCACACCTACTTCGGTCGCGACGTCTACGCTGTGGGCGGTAACGCCGAGGCGGCCAAGCTGGCGGGCGTCAACGTGTCCCGCACGATCATGCTCGTGTACGCGATCGCCGGTGGTGCCGCGGCCCTCGGAGGCGTGGTCCAGGTCGCTCGGCTCGGCGCCGCAAGCCCCCTCGTCGGCGACGCGATCATGTTCGACGCCGCGGCCGCAGTGCTGCTGGGCGGTACCAGCCTGCGCGGTGGCTCGGGTGGCGTCATCGGCACGGCGATCGGCGTGCTGTTCCTCGGAGTCCTGAGCAACGGCCTGGCCGTCTCCGGCGTGCCGAGCTTCTGGCAGCAGATCATCACCGGCCTGATCCTCGCCACCGCGGCGATCGCCGACCAGGTCCAGAGCGGGGGACTGCGCTCGTTCTGGTCGCGAAGGTCCAGGAGGGTCATGGCGTCTGGGTAGTGGCAGCGCGCGAAGAGGCGCAGCACAAGTGGTCTCGTCGCCGAGACCTCAGCAGTGGTCAGCAACACGAAAGACAGGGATTGAGATGCACACGACTTCGATCGGTTCGGTCACGGAGCGCGCAGCAGCGCGACGCAGCGGCGAGCCGGCAGCCCCCCGGGTTCCGGCCGAGCGGCTGCGCGAGCGCCTCGAGCGCACGCGTGCCGCCATGGCGGAGCAGGGCGCGGACTGCCTGGTGGTCGCCGGAGAGGGACTGATCTCCCACTACGGCTACCTGGAGTACCTGCTCGGGTTCAGCCCGGTGGTGAGGAACGGTTACATCGTGGTCTCCGCGTCGCACGAGCCGGTCGTCGTCATGTCGACCCGGTCCGACGCCTACTTCGCCGAGCAGCAGAGCATCTACGGCGATGTCCGCGTCGCCGGGGAGGGTGACGTCATCGGACGGACCAACACGACCGGTTCCGTCATCGTCGACGTCGTCACCGAGTGGGGCCTCACCGAGGGTGCCGTCGCTGTGGTGGGCCTGGCCAACATCATGCCCAGCCGCGATGTTGACGCACTGCGCAGCGGCCTCCCGCAGGCCACGATCACCGACGGGACGAACCTCCTCGGCGCGATCAAGGCGGTCAAGACCGACGACGAGTACGAGGACATCGCAGCAGCCGGCGCAGTCGCCGACGCCGCCTTCGAGGCGTTCATCACGGCGTCGCGGACGACGAAGAAGACCTGGGAGATCTACGGGGAGATGGAGCGCGCGCTCCGCTCCCGCGGTGCGCGTGACTCCCTCATCTTCATCGGGCGTGGACCGTACTTCCTCCACCGCCCCTTCGACGAGGAGATCGTCGAGGGAGACCTCGTCACGGTCTACGTCGAGGTCGTCGCACCCAACGGCTACTGGGTGGAGAAGGCCGGGCTCTTCAGCTACGGAGAGCTGTCGGAGGAGCACCAGGCGTACGCCGACGGCGCCATCGGTGCGCTGGACGCTGCCCGCCAGGCGATGGTCCCCGGGGCGCGGGCCAGCGACGTCGCCCGCGCGCTCGAGGCGCGGATCGCCCACCTGGACGCCCGGCCCGGGATCTGGCACGGGCACGGCGTCGGGGTGGACCACGACTCCCCTGTCATCGGGGTGCGCGACGAGACGGTGCTCGAGGAGGGGATGCTCATCGCCGTGCACCCGAACCTCACGAACGAGGCGGAGACGGTCGGCGCCAGCGTCGCCGACACGTTCCTCATCCGGGACGGACAGGCACAGCCGATCTCCCGCCTGCAGCAGA
>CAYOJN010000146.1:0-5489 GCA_964404245.1 uncultured Sphingosinicella sp.
AGCTCGTGGACGTGCCAGTCGCGGGTGAACAGGCCGGCAAGCGCTTCGCTTCCCGAAAGCAAGGCCGCGATCCAGAGCGGAACCGCAATCGCGGCCCAGCAAGCGGCGAACAGGAAGAAGGGCCGGAAGCCGAAGCTGAACAGCGCCGGACCGTGATAGTCGCGGAGGATCTGGGCGGTCGTCTTCACCGCCATAGGCGGTCCCGGTCCTTTCCAAACTGCTTCGCGATGCCCATGCCCCTTGCGTTTGCGCCCGCCAGGCTCAAGTCAAGGTCAAAGCCTGTTCAAGCCTGATGGAGTTTACAAGGTCATGTCCGATCCTGCCCAGATCTCCGACCCGGTGGCGGCGGCCGCCTTCCGGCGCTTAGTCCGCCACCTCCAGCATCGAACGGATGCCCAGAATATCGACCTGATGGGCCTCGCCGGCTTTTGCCGGAACTGCCTGTCGCGCTGGGTGGAGGAGGCAGCCTCGGAAGCCGGAACGCCGATGGGCAAGGAGTCGGCTCGGACGGCGATCTACGGAATGCCCTATGACGAGTGGAAGGGCCGCCACCAGAAGGAGGCGACGCCCGAGCAATTGGAGCGGATGGAAAGAAGCGTCGCCCTCAACGCCGAGTGACGTCTCGCCAGGCTTTGCTTCAGGCGGCGAGCATCCTCTGGACGTCCGAGCCGCTGGGTTCCTGGAACAGTCGAAGCCCGAATTCTGGCAGGATCGCGATGAGATGGTCGAAAATGTCGGACTGGATGCCTTCATAGGCCGCCCAGGCCGTCGTGTTCGTGAAGCAATAGATTTCCAGCGGAAGACCATGGGGAGTCGGCTGGAGCTGGCGCACGATCATGGTCATGTCCTGGGCGATTCGGCCATGGGCCCGTAGATAGGCGATGGCATAGGCCCGGAATGTACCGATATTCGTGACCCTTCGAGCATTGACCGGGTCCCGCCCGGCCTCGCCAAGTCCGGAATTCCATTCGTCGATTTCGCTCTGCTTGCTGTCCAGATAATCGTGGATCAGGGCGAAGCGGCGAAGGGTGGACCATTGGTCGGGTTCCAGGAACCGGATGCTGGTCTGGTCGATCGCGAGTGACCGCTTGATCCGTCGTCCCCCGGACTCGGACATTCCGCGCCAATTCTTGAAGCTTTCGGCGATCAGCCGATGGGTCGGAATGGTGGTGATCGTCTTGTCCCAGTTCTGGACCTTCACCGTATGAAGGGCGATATCGATGACGTCCCCATCGGCGCTCAATTGAGGCATTTCGATCCAGTCGCCGACCCGGAGCATGTCGTTCGAGGCGAGCTGAACCGAGGCGACGAGCGACAGGATGGTGTCCTTGAACACCAGCATCAGAACCGCAGCCAATGCGCCGAGGCCGGAGAGGAGAAGAAGCGGGGACTGCTCCATCAGCGTCGCGATGACGAGGATTGCAGCGGCCGCGAAGATCAGGATCTTCACGACCTGGATATAGCCCTTGATCGGCCGGGTCGCGGAGTCCGGACGTCGATCGTAAAGCTGGTTGCCGACGGTGAGCATGGCGCTCAGCGCGAGTGCGAAGCTGAGGATGATCGAGACCGCCGAGATATTGGCGACGAAGGCGGTCAGGGCAGTCGGAAAATTCGGTACCAGCCAGATACCGCGAGCGACGATCACTGCGGGCACGATATTGGCGAGAAAGCCTGCGACCCTGGCGAGATCGGCTGCGGTATCGGGGAGCGCCTTCGCCGCAAGCCTCAGGATGATCTTCCTGACGACGAAATTGGCGATGGCCGCAATTGCGGCGAGGATCGCTAGCGCGACCAGGGTTTCCATGGCTGGCGCCAGGTCGGCCGATCGGGAGGGAACTTGGGACAGGATATCATTCATGACGTGCGAATGGGTTGGCCCTGAAAAAGGCGGTCTTCCTTTCGGCAATTAGGGGAGTGGCCTACAACTGCCCAGCATCGGCCCGGCTGTCAAATGGTTGCGGGGGGAGGACCGGGCCCGTGTTCCTTACTTTCCCGGCGAAGACCGGGACCCAGGGACACTGATGTCGCCACCGTCATTCGATGGCGACGCCGCGGATTTTTGTGCAGCGATGGTGTTCATGGGCCCCGGCCTTCGCCGGGGAAATGCAGGGTCGGCGCGGGGCTGTTTATGACTTTCCCGCTAAGGCCCGCATCCAGGAACACTGACTTCGCCGCCGTCATTCGATGCCGGGCTCATTCGACGATGATCACCGCCGACATTCCAAGCAGGCGCTGGATGATGTTGCCGCTTCTGACCCGATAGCGGCCGGGGGCAGGAACGAGGGCTATTGTCCGCCGCTCGCCAGGCCCGAGCCGGAAATGGCCATCGGCAAGGTCTTCGGCGCCGCTTCGGACCTTCGAAGAGCCGAAGAATTCGCCGGCAGAGACGCTATGCGTTGACTGGCCCTGATTGACGAAGCGAAGCTTGACCGGCTCCCCCGCCTGGAGGCGGATCGGGTTGGGCTCGAACGCCCAGGGCCGAAGGAGGACGTCCCGTTCGGTCGCGCTTCGCCATTCGGGCTCCTGGGCCATGGCCGGCGCCGACAGGAGAAAGGACGCAACTAGGACCAGCAGTCGATTCATCGGGTCTCATCCTCTTTCTGCATTTGCAGGCCGAGCCAGCGCATCGAGGACCAAACTAGCACAAAGACATTCAGAAACGCAGCGGCTTGACCCTCTTCACGCCCGGTATTTCGCCCAGTCGTTCGACCAGCCGCTGGTCGACATGCTGGTCGACGGAGACCAGGGCGACTGCTTCGCCTCCGGCCTCGCGCCGGCCGAGATGGAAGGTTCCGATATTGACCCCGGATTCGCCAAGGGTCGTACCCAGACGGCCGATGAAGCCGGGCGCATCTTCGTTGACGATATAGATCATCTCGCCATGGAGCTCGGCTTCGATCGAAATCCCGAAAATCTCGACCAGCCGGGGAGCAGCATTGCCGAACAGGGTGCCGGCGACCGTTCTCTCCCCTCGAGGGGTTGCGGCAGTCACCCGGACAAGGGTGTGATAGTCGCCCTCGCGGTCATGGCGGACCTCGCGCAGGTCGAGGCCGCGCTCGCGGGCAAGGAAGGGGGCGTTGACCATGTTCACGGTGTCGGAATGGACCCGCATCAGACCGGCAAGGACGGCGCCGGTGATCGGTTTCGGGTTCAGCTGGGCGGCGGCGCCTTCGACCTCGATCGAGACCCCGGTCAGATGCTGTCCTTCCACCTGTCCCATCAGCGAGCCCAGTTTTTCGGCAAGCTCCATATAGGGGCGAAGTCGGGGTGCTTCCTCGGCGGAGAGGGAGGGCATGTTCAGGGCGTTGGTCACTCCGCCCCGGACGAGATAGTCCGACATCTGTTCGGCGACCTGGATGGCGACATTGACCTGGGCCTCGGTTGTGGAGGCGCCAAGATGGGGAGTGGCGACGAAGCCCGGGGTTCCGAACAAGGCGTTGTCCTTCGCCGGCTCCTCGATGAACACGTCGAGTGCGGCGCCGGCGACATGGCCGCTTTCGAGCAGGTCCTTCAGAGCCGCTTCGTCGATCAGCCCGCCCCGAGCACAATTGATGATTCGAACCCCCCTCTTCGTTCTGGCCAGATTTTCACGCGAAAGGATGTTCCTCGTCTGGTCGGTGAGCGGCGTGTGAAGGGTGATGAAGTCGGCCCGTTCGAGAAGGGAATCGAGCTCGACCTTCTCGATTCCCAGGTCCAGCGCGCGTTCCGGGGTCAGAAAGGGGTCGTAGGCGATGACCTTCATCTTCAGACCGAGCGCCCGGTCAGCGACGATCGAACCGATATTACCGGCGCCGATCAGACCCACTGTCTTGCTGGTCAGCTCGACGCCCATGAACCGGTTCTTTTCCCAGCGCCCGGCCTGGGTCGAGGAATCGGCGGACGGAAGCTCGCGCGCGAGCGCGAACATCAAGGCGATGGCATGTTCGGCGGTCGTGATCGAATTGCCGAACGGGGTGTTCATGACGACGATTCCGCGAGCGGTGGCTGCGGCCACGTCGACATTATCCACGCCGATCCCGGCTCGGCCGATGACCTTCAGCCGGCTTGCGCCCGAAAGAAGGTCGGCGGTGACCTTGGTCGACGACCGGATCGCGAGTCCGTCATAGTCGGCGATGATCGCCTTCAGTTCGTCCTTCGAAAGACCCGGCCGTTCGTCGACCTCGATCCCGTTGGCCCGGAAAATGGCGGCGGCGTTCGGATCCATCTGATCCGAGATCAGCACTTTCAGCATCGATTTTCCCTTGTTCAGTCGAGCGCTTCGCGAAAGGCCCAGTCGAGCCAGGGGCCGAGCGCCTCGATATCGTCGGTTTCGACGGTTGCGCCGCACCAGATCCGTAGTCCGGGCGGCGCATCGCGATAGGCGGCGATGTCGAACGCCACCCCTTCCGCCTCAAGAAGCCCGTCGATCCTTTTCACCAGCGCCCGCTGCGCCTCATCGTCGAGCGCCGAGGCCGTCGGTCCCGCAAAACGAAGGCACAGGCTTGTATTGCTCCGGGTTGAGGAATCGGCAGCAAGATGCTCGATCCAGGAGGTTTGTGCGACCCATCGATCCAGGGCGGCCGCATTGGCATCGGCGCGGGCGATTAGGCCGTGAAGCCCGCCCTGAAGCTCGGCCCATTCCAGGGCCCAGATATAGTCCTCGACGGCGAGCATCGACGGTGTGTTGATGGTCTCGCCCCTGAAGATGCCCTCGATCAGCTTGCCGTTCTTGGTTAGCCGGAAGATCTTGGGCAGAGGCCAGGCCGGGACGTGGCTTTCGAGCCGTTCGACCGCTCGCGGCGACAGGATGAGCATCCCGTGGCCGCCTTCGCCGCCGAGCACCTTCTGCCAGGAATAGGTAACGACATCGAGCTTGGCCCAGGGCAGGTCCACCGCAAAGGCTGCCGAAGTGGCGTCGCAGATGGTGAGTCCTTCGCGGTCCTCCCGAATCCAGTCGCCGTTCGGAACCCTGACCCCGGAGGTCGTCCCGTTCCAGGTGAACACGATGTCCGAAGTCTGGTCGACCGAGTCCAGGTCCGGGAGCAGGCCATAATCGGCTCTTGCCAGTTCGGCGTCGAGCCGGAGCTGCTTGACGACATCGGTGATCCAGCCTTCGCCGAAGCTTTCCCAGGCCATCATCGTCACGGGCCGGGGGCCGAGCATTCCCCACAGCGCCATTTCGACTGCGCCGGTGTCGGAGCCTGGAACGATCCCGATCCGATAGTCCGGCGGAACCTTCAGGACATGGCGGGTAAGCTCGATCGCATGGGCGAGCCTGGCCTTGCCGAGTTTCGATCGATGGGAGCGGCCGAGCGATCCGGTGGCAAGCTTCGATGCCGACCAGCCGGGCGGCTTCGCGCAGGGGCCTGAAGAGAAAAAGGGGCGCCCGGGTCGAGTGTCGGGCTTTTGTTGCAGTCCAGCGGCGCCGGCAGTGCCGGTTACGGAATCAGTCAATTTCAACTCTCCTCACAGAGAGCACGCGCCGCGTTGGGACGGCGTGGCCCGCTCAC
>CAYOJN010000147.1:0-5368 GCA_964404245.1 uncultured Sphingosinicella sp.
GATCGATATAGCCAAAGCGCGTATCAGTGCCGCAGGTGATGACACCATGTTCTTCGAATCAAGGAACCCATTCTTCATGAAAAAGCTCGCTCTTGGCGCTGCCGCCGCGCTCGCCCTTTCGATTCCGGCCGTTGCTCCGGCTCAGTCGAACATCCTCGTCGTCGATACCGAACGCGTGCTCAGCCAGTGCACCGCCTGCGTTGCCGCGCAGAGCCAGCTGCAGACCATGGTTCAGCAGGCCCAGCAGCTTCAGCAGCAGCTCCAGGCTCCGCTTCAGACCCAGGGTACGGCGCTTCAGAACGAAGTCAGTGCGCTTAATGGCCGCCAGCCCGATGCCGCGCTTCAGCAGCGAATCCAGGCGTTCAGCGCCCAGGAGCAGAGCGCCAATCAGCAACTCGCCCAGCGCGAACAGCAGATCCGGTCAACCCAGGCCCATGTCACCCAGCAGATCGGAGCCCGCCTGGTCCCGATCGTCGAGCAGATCCGAAGCAGCCGCCGGGCAGCGGTCGTGCTTCCCCGAAGCAGCGCCCTTGCGGCCGATCCTTCGCTCGACATCACCAATGACGTGCTGACCGAACTCAACCGGCAGGCACCAAGCGTCAGCGTCACTCCGCTTCCCCAGCCGGCCCAGACTCCGGCCGCTCAGCAGCCCCAGGGCCGCTAGAAAGTCCAGGAAAGGCGCCGTCATCCCGCCGGTCGGGCAGGTGGCGGCGCCTTATTCCCTGTTTGCTTCGGGGCCGCGTCCCGCGACTGGCCGCCATTGTCCGCCGCGGCGTTCGATCCCGAATATTTCCGCTATCTTCGGACCGTCCAGCCCTTCGGCGGCGATCCGGCCCCTGTTCATGACCAATATCCGGTCCGAATGGCGCTCCGCCATATCCAGGTCGTGAAGGGCGATCAGGGCGATCCGGCCCGACTTTCTCACCTCCTCGGCAACGATCTCCATCAGCCGGATCTGCCAGAGCGGGTCGAGATTGGCGGTCGGCTCGTCGAGAAGTAGCAGCTTCGGGCGAGGCGCGAGCGAACGAGCGATCAGTACCCGGCTCCGTTCTCCGGTCGAGAGACTGTCGATCCGGCGGTCGAGAAACGCCTCCAGTTCAAGCCCCGGATGCGGCTCATTCCCCCCACCCAGAGCGATCAGGTCCCGGGCGGCGAGGGGCCAGACGATGTCACGCGAGGCGGGAAGGAAGGTGAAGTAATTGGGCCGCTGCGACGGACCGAGCTGGCGCGGATCGATTCCGTCCAGACTCACGGAGCCCGTAGGGGACCCAATTCCGGCGAGGGCGTGAAGCAGGCTCGTCTTGCCGCTGCCATTGGGACCCACGAGGCAGACCAGCTGCCCTTCCTCGAGGGTGAGGTCGATCCCGAACAGCCGCTGTTCCAGGGACAGGTTGCGGATTTCGAGCGTCATCGGGTCAGTCGCCAGCGCATATGGGCGACCAGCCAGAGGAAGAAGGGCGCTCCCAGCAGTGCGGTCACGACCCCGATCGGAAGCGTTCGCCCCAACGGCACCGAGCGGACGAGGAGATCGGCAACGCTCAGCAATATGGCCCCGATCAAGGCTGCCGGAAGGATCGCACGGCCGGGATAGCCGCGAGTGAGCCGTCGGGCGAAGATCGGCGCGACCAGGCCGATGAAGCCGATTGCACCGCAAATGGCAACGCAGGCGCCGACTCCAAGAGCGGTCAGGGAAATGATCTGAAGCCGCAGCCGGAGCAGATCATGTCCAAGCGACTGCGCCACCTCCTCACCCAGCGAAAGGCTGTCCAGCGGTCCCGAAAGCCGGAGCAGAAGGAGAATGCACAAAAAGGCGGGGATTGCGGCAAAGGCCAGCTGGACCAGGCTTCGATCGACCAGTGAGCCCATCAGCCAGTCATAGGCATCATAGAAGGCGAAAGGCGAGGGGGCCAGGGCCAGCGCAAGGGTGGTGAGGGCGCCCGCAAGAGCGCTGATCGCAAGCCCGGCCAGAAGCAGGGTCGCGGTCTCCGATCGGGGACCGGCCAGGACGACGAGCAGCGCAAGTGCGCCCAGTGCGCCGATCACCGCACCCACGGAAAGAGCGATCGGCGCGGAAAATCCGAAAAGATAGGCCGTCACCACCGCGCCGAGCGCTGCGCCGCTGGTCGATCCGGTGAGGTCGGGTGATGCGAGCGGATTGGCGAACAGGCCC
This sequence comes from uncultured Sphingosinicella sp., assembly GCA_964404245.1. Taxonomy (GTDB): domain Bacteria; phylum Pseudomonadota; class Alphaproteobacteria; order Sphingomonadales; family Sphingomonadaceae; genus Allosphingosinicella. The sequence goes on from CAYOJN010000147.1 coordinate 2,171, forward strand.
TGGATCGCGGCTCCGGATGCGCCGAGCATCGCTCCATAGACGATCGCCAGGGCGGCTCTTGGCACTCGAAGCTCGATCAGTATGGCCCAGCCCAGGACCGGGTCGCTCGAAAGGGTCTGGCCGAGGATCGACCAGGGCAGGAGCAGCGACAAAGCGAAGGCCAAAGCCAGGAGGGCGCCCAGAATTATATTGCGCACGGCCATCAGGCGGCCGCCCGCCGAAGACGGATCATTTCGTCGATCAGGAGCGGGCCAAGACAGGTCCAGCGGCGCCCATCCGTCTCCAGGACCTTCGACCGGGCGCTCCGGACGACCACGGGATGGTCGAGCCAGCGCTGCTGAAGGGAATATTGATCCTGGCGATACTGGCTCCTGAGCAGGATCCGGGGCGGCCGGGCGACGAGGGTTTCGAGCGAGACCCGGTCGCCGCGGACTCGTCTCTGCTTCAGGCCTGCAAGGCGAAGCCACTGAGCCTCGAGACCATCGGAAGCGACGGTTCGGCCACCGCCGCCAAGCCAGATCGTGTCGATCCGTGCCGCCGGGGCCGACTGGCGCAGGCGGGTCAGCCGTTGGATCAGGGCTTCTCCCTGCTTCGCCCTTCCGAGCACCGAGGCCAGGTTTCGAATGTTGCGCTCGACGTCGGCAAGGCTGCGCGCGAAAGACAGCTCGAGAGTCGGAATTCCGAGCCGGCTGGCGACCCGAAGCCGGTCGCTTGCTCCGCCCCCCATCGTCACGACCAGGTCCGGGCGCATCGGCGCCGCCGACAGCAGACTGCCGTCATTCGGCCGATGGTTGCGCGCCTGCCGCCACAAGGGTGTTTCGGCCGGGCTCCGGGAAAGGTGGGTGACCGAGACGATCTGATCCGGCGAAGCGAGCATCAGCAAAAGCTCGTCGGAACAAAGGTTGAGTGACGCCACTCGGCTCGGGGCCGCTTCTGCCGGCGTGGCCAGGCAGAGGCTAGCGGCCAAGAGAGACGCGAAGGCCCGCATGCACCGATCGCCCCGGCGTGTCATAGCCGAAGACATCCTGATATCGAGAATCGAAGCCGTTTTCGACCCGGCCATGAAGCTCGAGGGCGGGGTGAAGCCTATAGGCCAGCCGGAGCGAGGCCAGTCCATAGCTGTCCAGCTGGACCAGTGGCGCCGGGAAAAGATCGAAATCACGGTCCGTCCTTCGACCGACAAGAGCGATCGAGGCTCCGGCGCTCAGCGGCCCATCAATCCAGGCGGCAAACAGGTTGGCGCTGTGGTTCGGCCGCCTGATCTCCCTGACCCCCTCCTCGTCCAGGGATCGAAGCCAGGTGTAATTGGCCCCCAGTTCGAGCCTGGGGTCCGGCTTCCATCGCCCCGAAAGCTCGAGACCCCGGCGACGACTGGTGCCGTCCGAATTGACGACGGTTGCCGGAAAGACGCTGAAATCCTCCTGTATCTCGTTCTTCAGATCGTTGCTGAACAGGATGGCCTCGATCGTCACGTTCGATCCTCGCCAGCGAAGGCCGGCTTCAAGGCCCTTCGAACGCTCCGGCATCAGGTCCGGATTGCCGACGAAGGGAAGGCCGGGATAGCCGAACAGGTCGGTGAATGAGGGCTGGGCGATGCCCTCGCCATAGCCCACGAGCAAAGCGAGCCCCCGGCCGATATCGGCCACGCTCTGGGCCCGGATGGTGAGGTCGTCGGCAAAGTGGCTGAAATCGTCGTGGCGAACGGCAAGGTCGGTCACAAGCCACTCGCCCCAGCGCGCTCGCCATTCACCGACCAGGGCCGTTCGCGCTCGGGACAGGGTGCGAAGCGGGGTGGAGGCGACAAGGTCCCGGGTGGAAAAATCCTCCTCCTCGCGCTCCACGGCGACGATCAGGTCATGCTGGGTGCTGCCGAATCCAAGCCTTCGGGCAAGGCGGGCGCCATAGCGGGTCCGATCGCCGCGGCTCCTTGCTGTCTTTATGGCGGCGATCCGATTGTCGTTCCGGCTGCCGAGATGCTGGAACTCGACCCTCCCGTTCCAGCCTGACCCGTCATCGAAGCCGAGCCAGACACGCCCGGCGGAGGTCCGGGCTCTGGACTGGTCCTGCGTATCGGCGCGCTGGAAGGTCGATGGGTCAAAGCCGTCGAACCGGATTTCATGGTCGATATGGCGGCCGACGGCGCCTCCTTCGAAGCTTCCAAGGCGAAAGGCTGCCTTCACGCCCAGGCTGAGATTCTCGAACCCGTCGAGGTCGCCCTGGCCCTTGCCGAGGATGTCGATGCCCTCGCTTCTTGCCCAGGAAAGGGTCGCGGAAAGGCCGGCACGCTCGCCGCCGCTCGAAAGCTCCGCGACGAGGCTTCGCCAATCCCGGCTTCCTGCCTCGACCGCGGCGTCGAAACCCGAAGGGCCAAGCGGATCGGGGCTGCTGAGGGAAATGACACCGCCAAGAGCTTCGGATCCCCACAAGGCGGATTGCGGCCCACGAATCACCTCGATCCGGCCAAGCCCACCCGAGGCAAGGGTATCGAACCGGGCGGCATTGGCCGCAGCGACGTCGTTGAAGGCGATCCCGTCGATGAACAGCAGGCTGTGGTTGGATTCGGCGCCCCGGATCCGGACCACCGTTTCCGTTCCCCGGGCCCCACTGGTCGAAACGGAAATGCCTGGTGCAAGCCTGACCACGTCGCTGACCAGCGGAAGGCCAAGGGCCTCAAGCAATTGCTCCCCGAACAGGGTCACCGACGCCGGGGCCTCGTTTTCAGGCACAGGCACCAGCGATGCTGTGATGATGATCGAGTCTTCGGCTCCAGGCAGCGGGTCCGGAGAGATCTGGGCTGCAGAAAGAAGAAGGGCGGCAAGCATGAAAACCTCCTGACGACGAACGAAAGTCGTCTCGGAGGAGCCGCCTCGGGTTAGACCCGCGGGACGCCACGCACCGCAGGCTGATCCCGGCCGGGTGCGGACGACGGCGAAGGCAGGTCTCCTGGCTTGCGGGTCCCTGCCTTTCTCCCCGCTTGGAGGGGAGGGGCTCACCGCCTACAGTTGCGGGCACAGCGCCGGCCTTGAACCGGCTTCCCTTTTCACCGCCTTTCGAGGGGCGGCACCTTCATCTTCGGGCGCTATGGCGCCCCGCTCCCCTTGTCAATCTTCCGCCCAGCCTGTAGATCCCCCACTGCTTCTTATCGAGGCTGGTCGGAACCAGCCATTTTTCATGGAAGATCAACAAGATGAAGACCGA
>CAYOJN010000148.1:0-5359 GCA_964404245.1 uncultured Sphingosinicella sp.
TCCGGAACAAGCGTCAGGCGCCCCCCGCTCGAAGCCGCCATGCCCCTGCCCCGCTCGATCGCATCGGGATCACGATCAAAGGCAAAGACTTGAGCAGCTCCTTTATCCAATATCGCCTTGCTGTAGCCGCCAGCGCCAAAGGTCCCGTCGACATGGGACTCGCCCTGGGCGACGGAGAGCGCATTGACGACCTCGGCCAGAAGAACCGGGACATGGGCCGGGGCGGTTGCCGCACTCACAGGCTCAAACCCTTTTCCTCGAGATGATAGAGAGCGAGGTCACGAAGACCTTCATCCCCGCTCTCGACCGCAAGTCGCGGATTCCAGATTTCGACAGTCGCTCCTGTGCCGATGAAAAGCGCCAGATCCTCGATAGACCCTTTCGAGCGCATCATTCTGGGGAGGATGATCCGACCACTGGGATCGTAGGGCACTTCTTCGACGATCCCGAAGGTTCGCCGGTCGCGCGAATAGCGGGCACGCGGATCCTGGGCTTCTTCAGCGAGCCGTAGCCGCTCATTCTCGCGATGAAGAAAGCGTCCGTAATTGCGATCATAAGCGACGAGGCAGGGATCGAGTTCATGCATTCCGAGAACGATCGCCCTGGCTTCGGAACGACGCTCGATGACGGAGCGAATACCGGCGGGAACGGAGAGACGCCCCTTGGCGTCTACTGCGTTGAGCGCGCTTCCACTGAAGAAGTGCTCGATCTCCACCTCAGGTCCATCCCCGCGCACACAGGCCCCCTGTTCGCGGACGCGCCCTGGCGCGTCCGCGGTCGCATCGCGGCAAAACAGGAAATGCCCCTAACTAAGAGCCAGTGGATAACAGGGAGCGGGTGGGATTGGAAGGGGTTTTCATGCCTTATGTGGGGATTTCATGCCCTACCATAGAATTCCCCTGCCTTTTCTTGGTTTGTTCTTGCCTGGCTGGCCGTTCAACTGCGGCGGACAGGTCTGTGGATAAGTTTGTGAATGACGGCCGCCGAGGACAATCAGCAATATGGCGAGGACAAGGAAGGCGGCGATCGGAAGCAGGCCGGTCACGACGGAGACGATGGCTTCCGAGTCCGGCTGGGCCCATTGCACAGGCGGACGACTTCGGTCCAGGTCGGCCAGACTGTCGAGCCAGTCGGAAATGACGACGGCATTGTCGGAAATCCGGCGGTGACGGTCGATATCCGCAATCCCCATCGGAGCAATGGTCGAATCATGGAGGAGATCAGAATCGGCAACAACGATCGCTCGGCCATTGCCGATCCGGCAATCGAGCATGAACGGCGCCTCGTTTCGGCACTGGTCACCGCGGCTGGTCAAGGTGGCTCTGCCCATCATCCGCAACTGGCGGATCTCCCCGCCCGATCGCAGCCGGTAAAGGAACATCTCAGTTCCCCCTGAAGGCGCAACATGGATTCCCCAGTGGGACAGGAGGGGAAGAAGCATGTTCGTGGTGAAGGGTCGCCGGGCATCGCCCGGTGGAAGCTCGCTCGGCCAGGCCAGGAGCGGGTCAGCAAGGAGAAGGGCTCTGCCGCCCCTGCGGATCCAGCGATCGACGGTTACCAGTTCGGCGGGCGAAAGCTGGCGCGGCTGGGCCAGAAGAAGCAGTCGGCTGCCGGCAAGATCGTCCGGGCGAATCCGATCGATCGGCCGAAGCTCGAAAGCCTGTTGAAGGGCTTTCCAGGATTCAGAGGGTCGGGAGGTCGGATCGAATGGGCCGGTTTCGCCCCAGATGATCGGCAGCGAAGTCATCACCACCACCTCCGGAAGCGGCCCGGTCCGGCTTTCCGTCGATCCCAGAACGATCCGTTCGTAGGGATCAAGTGCGCCGGGGACCATGAGGATCGCGAATGCAACCAGTAGCGCTGCAATCGAACCGCGGCGCCCGGCAAGGCGGCGGCCGGCCTGCAAGACGGTATCGGCAAGGAAAACGAGCAGGATCCCGCCGATCCAGCCACGCACCATCTCCGGCCAGGGATCGAGGGCGCCCAGCGCCAGCAGGAACAGGGCTTCGGCCAGGCCAGCGACGATCAGGCAAAGGGCGTAGGTCAGATATCGGCTGGACCAGGGCAGCCTGACGACACTGAAAGCCACGATCAGAAGCAAGAGAGGGCGAAAGGCAAGGAAGAGCAAAGCCTCCGCCCTGCCCCAGGCAAAGAAGCCGCCGATCAGGAGTGCGAGGCCCAGTTCCGCGAGGGCGAAGAGTCCGGCGCGCAGGACCAGCCAGCCCAGATCGGACCAGGTTCGGGCCATGCCCTGTCGGGAATCCATCCCTTGCCGCTCGTCAATCGAGCCGGAAGGTCATCGCCGCGCCGGCGGCGGAGGTAGCGCAACCGTCTCGTTGGTTGTCACTTGATTGGTATCTGCCTTGCCCGGCGCCACTCCAAGCTCAGCGAGAGGCTCGTTGGGGGCAGGCTTGATCAGCGGGTCGGCCGGGTTCGTTGCGCTGCCGCCAAGCTGCTGTTCGATGAGGTTGGGAGTGATCGGCGGCTCATCGACTCCGGCATTGGTGAAGACCGCGGCCAGAAGCACGGCGAGAAACACGAAGGCCAAACCGGTCAATCCGATCCGAACGCGTTGCATCGACTGTCTTGTCTCCTGGATTGCTGCCGCCCAATCTAATGGAACAGCCCTGAATTGTCGAACCGCCAGCGGCGCCATCTCAGGCCGGACCTCCGTGCCCTGCCGCTCGGCTTTGGCGAAAATTTGCGACAAAGTGCCGCTTGACGTGAATTGCTGCACTCGCGAAGGGGGCGTATGCAGAAGCAGAAATTCCTCGCCGCAGGCGCGATTGCGGCAGTCATCTTCCTGGCAGCCTGCAATGGCGAGCCCGAGAAGATCGAAGATTATGACCCGATGGCAGAGCAGCTGAAAAAGGCACCGAAGGTGACCGAACTGCCGCCCGCCATTGCCAACAGCGAGACCTACCGCTGTAGCGACAACAGCCTGGTCTATGTCGATTTCTACACCAACGACACCGCCCGGCTGCGAACCCCGGATCGCCAGGCGGAGCCTGTCGTCCTGAGTGCCGAAGGCGGTAATCCGCCCTTCACTGCCGAAGGTTATTCGGTCAGCGGAAGCGGAGAGAATGTGCAGATAACCACGCCCGGCAAGAACAATCTCACGTGCCGTAGCTGAGCCCGCTTTCATTCCCTCATCGGGGCCGGCTTCGCGCCGGCCCTTTTCATTTGGGTCGCTGGGCCGAACGCCCTGTTAACTGTGAATTAGCGCGGTCTGGTGCATGTTCCTGCCGGTCTAGTGATCCGGGAGCAGGCCATGGCCGAACCAATCCTCATGCGAGTCAGGCAAATCCTCAGCGCGAGCGGCGACGATGCCGTGGACGGGATCGAACGCTCGGGCGCTGCAAGCGTGATCCGGGAATCCATCCGCCAGGTTGACCGCGCGATTGACGAAGTCCGAGCGGTTCATCGCTCTGCATGGCGTCGGTCTGAACAGGCTTCGAAGCTGCAGGAGGCGATCCGGACCCGCCTGTCGGATCTCGAGGCGAAAGCCCGTTGTGCCCTGGGCAAGGGACGGGAAGACCTCGCCCACGCCGCTCTGTCCGCCCAGCCCGACCTCGAGGAAAGGCTGGCCCAGCTTCAACAGACTCAGTCGGAAGCGGAACTGCAGGCAGGCAGGTTCGGGACCTGCCTTGCCGAACTTCGGGCGCGCAAGACGAAGCTGGAAAAGGCGCTTCGACATCTCGAAGCCGAAGCGCTCAATCCCTCCCTCCGCATGACCGGCGAACAGCGCGAGCGGATCGAGGCAGAGGAAGAGCGCCCGAAAGAGACATTTCAGCGGGTCTGGGCAAGCACGCTCAGGCCGGCCGATCCTGGCGGGGATGGCGAAGGATCGGACAAGCCGGCTGAGATCGATGCGATCCACAGGCGCGCATTGATTGCAGAACGGCTCGAGGCCCTTGGCACGTCGCCTCCTGCCCGCCAGGTCGGCGGCAGCAAGGCCTCGCAGGCAAGCCCCGGCCTGTCCTGATCCGTCGGTCCGGGCGGTGCCTGGGACCGCGATTGCCGTTCGTTGCCGGCGAGGCTATCGCCGCGCCATGAGCGAATCCAAGATCACTTCCGAGCGCATTGCCGAACACGGTTTCACGGACGAGGAATATGATCGCGTCCTCACGGCGCTCGGCCGCGAACCGAACCTGACCGAACTCGGCATCTTCTCGGTCATGTGGTCGGAACATTGTTCCTACAAGAGCAGCAGGATCCATCTGAAGAAACTGCCGACCAGGGCATCCTGGGTGATCCAGGGACCGGGCGAGAATGCGGGCGTCATCGACATTGGTGAAGCGCCCGACGGACGAAAGCTGGCTGCGATCTTCAAGATGGAGAGCCACAACCACCCGTCCTATATCGAGCCCTATCAGGGCGCCGCGACCGGGGTCGGCGGGATCTTGCGCGACGTCTTCACCATGGGCGCCCGGCCGATGGCCAATCTCAACGCGCTTCGCTTCGGAAGGCCGGATCATCCCCGGATGCGCCACCTGATCGCTGGAGTCGTTCATGGCATCGGCGGCTATGGCAATTGCGTCGGAGTGCCGACGGTCGGCGGCGAAGTCGATTTTCATCCGGCTTATGATGGCAACATCCTGGTCAATGCGATGACGATCGGGGTCGCGGAGCAGGACAAGATCTTCTATTCGGCCGCCGCCGGGATCGGTAATCCGGTCGTCTATGTCGGGTCGAAGACCGGTCGGGATGGAATCCATGGCGCAACCATGGCTTCTGCCGATTTTTCCGAAGACAGCGAAGAGAAGAGACCGACTGTCCAGGTCGGCGACCCCTTCACCGAAAAGCTGTTGATCGAAGCCTGCCTCGAACTGATGGGTTCGGACGCCATCGTCGCCATTCAGGACATGGGCGCCGCCGGACTGACCTCGTCTTCCGTCGAGATGGCGTCCAAGGGAGGCGTAGGCCTCGAGCTCGACATGAATTCAGTGCCCTGCCGCGAAACCGGCATGACTCCCTATGAAATGATGCTGTCGGAATCCCAGGAACGGATGCTGATGATCCTGAAGCCCGGGCGCGAAAGCGAGGCTGAAGCGATATTCCGCAAATGGGAGCTGGATTTCGCGGTGATCGGCAGGGTGACGGAAACCGGTCGACTGGTCCTGAAATGGAATGGCGAGACCGCTGCCGACATCCCTCTGGCGCCGCTCGCCGACGACGCTCCCTGTTACGAGCGACCCTGGGTTGCAACGGAACCGCCCGAGCCCCTCGGTGATGTTCCGAAATGCCACGACATTGCCGGCGACCTGCTGAAGCTGATGGGTTCGCCTGACCTGGCGAGCCGCCGCTGGATCTGGGAGCAATATGACCACAAGGTTGGGGGCAATACGGTCCAGCCGCC
>CAYOJN010000149.1:0-2794 GCA_964404245.1 uncultured Sphingosinicella sp.
GCGAGAGGCCCATGGCCGCGCAATTGGCGAAATAATCATCGTCGATCATTCCAAGATCGATCCGGCGCCTCCGGCCGGTAGCGATCACCTCGATCGCCTGGTCCAGTTCGAGCGGGATTCCCAGGGTTCGCGCAAAGCTGTTCGCGGTCCCGAGCGGAAGCAGGGCGAAGACGCACTGGCGATCGACCAGTTCGTCAACGGCGCAGGAAAGCGAGCCGTCGCCGCCGCCGACAATCACCATCGGCGCCCCGCTTCGAACCGCCGCCCGGACGGTTTCGACCAGTTTGCGCGGATCGCGGAGGGCGTGGGCCTCGACGAGGGTGATCCCCGCCTCGCGAAGTTTTTCCACGGACTCGCGGTACAGGGCGCGACCCTTCCTGGAATGGGCGTTGACGATCAGGATCGCCTGGCGCGGGACGGGTTCGAGACGGTTCACGCGCGACAAACCCCGGAAACGCACCCAAGGGTCCCGATGGCATCGCGTTCGGTCCCGGCCGCCACCACTTTGCAGGCGCGACCGGCCGGGCTACTAGCCTGTCCATGAGCGGCGCTCTTTTTCCTTCCACTCGTCTTCGCCGCACTCGTGTCGCAGGCTGGTCCCGGGCCATGGTGGCCGAAAACCGGATATCGCCGAGCGATCTGATCTGGCCGATCTTCGTGACGTCGGGGGAAGGGGTCGAGGAAAAGATCCCGACCCTGCCCGGAGTTTCCCGCTGGTCCGTCGATCGGATCGGCGACCGGGTGCGCGAGGCGCGCGATCTCGGCATTCCCTGCATCGCCTTGTTTCCGAACACGCCGCGGGAGCTGCGGACGGAGGATGCACGCGAAGCGCTGAACCCTGACAATCTCATCTGCCGGGCGGTGAAGGCGGCGAAGGCGGCTTCGCCCGAGGTCGGGGTGCTGACCGACATCGCCCTCGATCCCTATACGGCCGATGCCCATGACGGCGTGACCGATGGCTCGGGCTATGTCCTCAATGATCCGACGGTCGAGATCCTTGCCCAGCAGGCCCTGGTCCAGGCCGAGGCCGGCGCCGACATCGTCGCTCCGTCGGACATGATGGATGGGCGCGTCGGAATCATCCGCTCGGCCCTCGAACAATCGGGCCACTGCAACGTCCAGATCATGGCCTATGCCGCCAAATATGCGAGCGCCTTCTACGGACCCTTTCGGGACGCGGTGGGCTCGAGCGGGCTGCTGAAAGGCGGCAAGCGGCGCTATCAGATGGACCCCGCCAATGCAGTCGAGGCGCTCCGCGAGGTCGAGCTCGACATAAAGGAAGGCGCCGATCATGTCATGGTCAAGCCCGGCCTGCCCTATCTGGACATCATCCGGCGTGTGAAAGACCGCTTCGAAGTCCCTGTTTTCGCGTACCAGGTCTCGGGCGAATATGCGATGATCGAGGCTTCGGCAGCGGCCGGGGCCGGGGACCGCGATTCGATGCTGCTCGAAACCCTGATGGCGTTCAAGCGAGCGGGCTGCTCGGGAATCCTCACTTATCACGCTCCGGTCGCTGCAAGGCTGATCGGCGCATGAACGATGGCCAGTCGGCCAGACTGCGCGGACGCGTGGACGAGCGCTATGCTCGGCCACTCTTCCTGCTGACGATCGTCCTCGGCTCGTTCCTCCTTTTCCTGACTCAACCGATGATTGCGCGGATGGCGCTTCCAAGGATCGGCGGCGCGCCCGCCGTCTGGAACAGCGCGATGCTGGTCTACCAGCTGCTCCTGCTCGGCGGCTATGCCTATGCGCACTGGCTGTCGCGGCTCCGGCCTCGAAAGCAGATCGGGCTCCATCTCGCCATGTTCGCTCTTGCGGCCCTGTGGCTTCCGATCGGCCTCAGCGGAGCTCTTCCGCCGGTCGATGGCGAGCCCGCTTTCTGGGTGCCCTGGTTCCTTCTGAGTTCGATCGGGCCGCTCTTCTTCATCGTTTCGGCCCAGGCGCCGCTCATGCAGCGCTGGTATGCGCTCGAGACGAGCCGCGGGGATCCCTATCCGCTTTATGCAGCCTCCAATTTCGGAAGCTTTGCAGGCCTCGTCTCCTATCCCCTGATCGTCGAGCCGATGCTGACGGTCCAGCAGCAAAGCTGGCTCTGGACCGGCGCCTATTTCACCCTGGTCCTTCTGGTCGCGATATGCGCCTTCACCGTTCCGGCCGATGCCGTCGAGGTCGTTCCGGAGGAAAAGAGCCCGCCGCCGACGGTCAGGGAAATGCTCTACTGGGTCGTCCTTGCCGCCGTGCCCTCGGGCCTGATGCTGTCGACGACGACCCACCTCACTACCGATATCGTTGCAATGCCGCTTCTGTGGGCGCTCCCGCTGGGCCTCTATCTGCTCAGCTTCGTCATCGCCTTTGCGGCAAGGCGCGGCACGGCCGCGATCGTCACCACTGCAGCCCCGATGATCATCCTCATCGCCGGCGGCCTCGCTTTCAGCGATGGCAGCCGAAATCCCTTCTTTTCGGCGACTCTCGGCCTCCTTCTCCTGCTTGCGGTGGCCGTCGCTCTTCATGGGGAGATGTTCCGGATTCGTCCGGCCGTCGGCCATCTCACCCGTTTCTATCTCCTGATGTCGTTCGGGGGCATGCTCGGCGGACTGTTCTGCGCGATCGTCGCACCCTTGCTGTTCGACTGGTCCTACGAACATCCGCTGCTGATTCTGGCCGCTGCGCTCCTGGTCCCGCAATATGTTCTTCTGCCGTGGCCGAAGCGCCTTCACGGGCCCCTCCTTTTCCTTCTTCCGATACTCGCCTTCATTCTCTCCTACGCCGCCTATCGCGGCTATTTCGGTCTCCT
>CAYOJN010000149.1:2894-5319 GCA_964404245.1 uncultured Sphingosinicella sp.
GGCCTCGAAACCCTTCCGACCAGCTATTATGCGCGCCGCTCCGGGGTCGGGCTTACCCTGGCCAATGCCGAAGCCCTGTTCGGACCCGAAGCCCGTATCGGGGTGGTCGGGCTCGGCACCGGAACGCTTTCCTGCTATGCGCGGCCTGGCCAGGAGTGGACCTTTTTCGAGATCGATCCGGCGATGGTCGACGTTGCCAGAAATCGATTCACCTTCATCAGCCAGTGCGCCCCAACCGCCCGGATCGTTCTCGGCGATGCGCGCCTGAGCCTCGCTCGTTCACCGTCGCAATCGCTCGACGTGCTCGTCATCGACGCCTTTTCCTCCGATTCGGTCCCGATGCACCTGCTCACCCGCGAGGCGCTCGGAGTTTACGGCAAGGCCATTCAGTCGGATGGGATCCTGCTCTTCCACATCTCCAATCGTTATCTGGACCTGAGGCCCGTCATCGCCGAAATTGCCGAACGGGGAGGGTGGGACTCCCAGATGCTTCAATATGTCCCGACCGCCGAGGAATCGGTGTTGAACAGCACGGTATCGGTGTGGGTCGCAATGTCGCGAAACGGGGAAAGTCTCGACCGGCTGCTTGCGCTCAGTGGAGAGGACAGTCCCTATTGGGAGATTGTCCCGGTCACGCCCGGTTTTCCGGGCTGGTCGGACGATTATGCCTCGATCCTTCCAATCCTGAAGTTCGATGCGATCCTTCCGGGCTGGGCGAAATGATCGAGACGGATCGACTGTACCTGCGCAACTGGCGCGAGAAGGATATCGAACCCTTTCTCGAGCATACCAATACCCCTGCGGTCATGCGCTGGCTGGGCGGGGTAAAGCCAGAGGCCGAAGCCCGGAAAGTCATTCGCGACCGGATCATTCGCTGGCAGGACGAGCGTGGCTTCACCTTCTGGATCGCCGAGCGAAAGTCTGACCGGGCCCTGCTCGGTTTTTGCGGGCTCAAGCTCTCGGACGATCCGAACGCGTCGTTCAAGGGTCGTCACGAAATTGGCTGGCGCTTTCGCGAGGACAGCTGGGGGCGGGGCTATGCACGGGAAGCCGCCACCGCCTGCCTCGATTTCGCTTTCGATCCCCTCGGCGCCGAAAGGGTGGTCGCGATCACCTTCCAGCAGAACGAGCCCAGCTGGCGCCTCATGGAACGGCTTGGAATGCGGAGGCGACCCGACCTCGATTATGAGGACGATCGTTATCCTGATCTGAGCCCGACCATCGTCTACGCAATCGAGCGGGAGGACTGGCGACGATGAACCTGATCCATTTCGAGGGCAAGGAACCCACCATCGATCCGACCGCCTTCGTCGCCCCCGGGGCGCAGCTGATCGGCGATGTCCGGATGGGGGCCGAATCCAGCGCCTGGTACAATGTCGTCCTTCGCGGCGACATGAACCTGATCCGGGTCGGTGCCCGAAGCAACATCCAGGATGGAACGATCATCCATGTCGATCCGCCGCGGCCCGGCGGGCCCGAACAGGGCTATCCCTGCCTGATCGGCGAGGATGTCCTGATCGGCCATCTCGCCATGGTCCATGGTTGCACCCTTCACGACCGGGCCTTTGTCGGCCTTGGGTCGATCGTCATGGACGGTTGCACGATCGAAAGCGATGCGATGCTCGCTGCCGGTGCAATGCTCACCCCGGGCAAGACGATCCCGTCCGGACAATTATGGGCCGGCCGGCCCGCCAGGCCAGTCCGGGAACTGAGCGAATCCGATCTCGCCGGGATGAGGGCAGGGGTGGCCCATTATGTCGACCTCGCCAGGCGTCACCGGGCGGAACTCAGCGGCCGATAAGGCCCCTCAGGGCATCGATCCGGCTGTGCTGGGCCGAAGCGAGGTCCTGAACCTGCGCCAATGCCGTTTCCAAAGTCGACCAGTCGTCATCGTTGACCGGCATGTCGGCACGTTCGAGCCTAAGGGAGTCGAGATCGCCCAGCGCTTGGGTGGTCGGCGCTCGGGACGCTTCCAGCCGGGACAGCTGCTCCTGGGCCGCGACCCAGCCGTCCGATCCGTTCGGCCCTGCGGACCGAGCGGCGGACTGAGCGGCCGCCGATGCGGCCTCGAACGCCCTCTCGCCTTCACGAGCCTGCCCGACCAGGGCGGCGATCCGGCTCAAAAGCGCCGGATCGCTCGCGACTTCCGGAGCGATCCGAACCGGCTCGCGGATGGGCTCCCGTTCCGCCGGGCGCTGGGCGAGCGAAGGGAAGGGGCCCTGAGCCATGCAACCGGTCAGCATGAGTGCCGCCGAAGCAGCGGGAACGAGCAGGAAAAGGCGTCTCATCCGGGCTTCCTATTCCCCTGGCGGCAGGCCGGCAACGGGGCTTGCGCAGGCGCAAGCCAGCCCCTATGTCCGCGACTTCCGCGCGCCCGTAGCTCAGCTGGATAGAGCACCAGACTACGAATCTGGGGGCCGGAGGT
>CAYOJN010000150.1:0-5253 GCA_964404245.1 uncultured Sphingosinicella sp.
CCTGGCCGACGCGGGTATTCTCGACCTTGTAGCTGACCTGCTTCACCGGGCTGTAGAGCGCATCGACGGGGATGAGGCCGATCGGCGCGTCGGCCGGCCGGTTCGCCGAAGCGGCGACATAGCCCTTACCGGTGTCGGCGATCAGCTCCATGTTGAGGGTCGCGCCTTCGTCAAGATGACAGAGGATCAGGTTCGGGTTCATCACCTCGATGTCGCCGGTGGTCGCGATCTGGCCGGCAGTGACTTCGCCAGGTCCGGTCGCGGACAGCTGGAGGCGCTTCGGCCCCTCACCTTCCATCTTCAGTGCGATCTGCTTGACGTTGAGGACGATGTCGGTGACATCCTCACGAACGCCGGCAAGGCTGCTGAACTCGTGAAGCACGCCTTCGATCTTGATCGAAGTGACGGCGGCGCCCTGGAGCGACGACAGCAATACCCGGCGCAGCGAATTGCCCAGCGTCAGGCCGAAGCCGCGCTCAAGCGGCTCGGCGACGAAGGTTGCGCGGCGGCGGCTGTCGCCTCCGGTCGCCTTCTTCTCGAGCGCGTTGGGCTTCTTCATTTCCTGCCAGTTCTTTGCGTTGACGGCCATGTGGTTCCTCGGGCGGTTGGGGAGCGGGGCTCCCGATTTTGACTTTCAAATCGGCTCGACACCGGCAGCGCCGACACGGCGCCGACCGGCATGCCGAAAATCACACGCGGCGACGCTTGGACGGACGGACACCATTGTGCGGGATCGGGGTCACGTCGCGGATCGAGGTGATCGTGAAGCCGACCGCCTGAAGGGCGCGAAGGGCGCTCTCGCGACCCGATCCCGGGCCCTTGACCTCGACCTCGAGCGTCCGAACACCATGTTCGGCAGCCTTCTTTCCGGCGTCCTCGGCGGCGACCTGGGCGGCATAAGGAGTCGACTTGCGCGAGCCCTTGAAGCCCATCATTCCTGCCGAGCTCCAGGCGATCGCATTGCCCTGGGCATCCGTGATGGTGATCATGGTATTGTTGAAGCTGGCGTTCACATGGGCGACACCGGCGGTGATGTTCTTGCGCTCGCGACGGCGAAGACGCTGCGGTTCACGTGCCATAAAAATCCGTTCCTAAATCCGAAGTGACGCCGGAACCGCTGATGCGAGCCTCCGGCGGAGAAGTCAGCGTCAGCTTACTTCTTCTTGCCGGCAATCGGCTTGGCCTTGCCCTTGCGAGTGCGCGCATTGGTGTGCGTGCGCTGGCCGCGGACCGGAAGCCCCTTGCGGTGGCGAAGGCCGCGATAGCAGGCCAGGTCCATCAGCCGCTTGATGTTCATCGCCGTCTCGCGACGAAGATCGCCTTCGACCATATGGTCGCTGTCGATCGCCTCGCGAAGGTGAAGAACCTCCTGGTCGGTCAGGTCCTGGACCCGACGCTCGGCCGGAATGCCAAGCTTCGCAGCGATTTCCTTCGCCTTGGTACGGCCGATGCCGTGGATATAGGTCAGCGCGATTTCGACGCGCTTGTTCGTCGGGATATTGACGCCCGCAATACGTGCCATTCTTTTCTTTCTCCTGCTCCACGGGGCGGCTGGCTGACCGCTCCATCTCAGCGCTTTGGTGGCCCGAAACAACGACGGCCGACGAGCGCACGAATGCGCCGCCGGGTGACCGGTTAGCGGGATAGGGGCCAGATAGGAGGCAAGCCCGGCGGTGTCAACCGCCACCCCCTGGCCGCCAGCTCAAAAGAACAGCTTTCGGATTGAGAGCCTGACTGACCGCCCGAGGGGATCCTGATAGGCCGACTGATAGCCAAGGGGAGTTGCCCCCGATGAATCCCGGACGTCCTGGCGGCTGTCGAACAGATTGTCGATCGCCAGACTGATCCGGGTTCCCTGAAGCCAGCGATTGCCCCTCACCAGCGAAGGCTGAGCGCCAAGGTCCGCGAAGAGCCGGAGGTTCACCTTCACAAGGTCCGAGAAATAGAGATCGCTCCTGGTGCCACCACCGGCCAAAGGCCCGCCACGAACGACGGTAGCGCTCTGCCAGGTGCCGGAAAGTCGGGCTCCGAGACCGTTGCGGGCGACATTCGCCTGGAACTCCACTTCATGCTCCGGCCGCCCGCCGCCGCCACCTGCGGCGGAGCCGTTCAGGCGATCGATCGGCGGTAGTCCGTCGCGGATCTGAATTTCGTCGCGAAGAACCCAATTATGGTACAATCCGAGCTGGAGCCGGCCCGCGCCGCCGCCTCCACCGCGGCCACCAAAGCCGCGCCCGCCGCCGCCGGCGCCGCTCCTTGGCCCGCGCGGCCGGGCCTGGCCGCCCGAGCGATCGCCGGGCCCGTCTGCAGCCCCCTGCCGGCCTCGACCGCCCTCGCCGCCGGCGCCTCGTTCGGGCGGTTCGGCCCCAAGTCGCTTCGAGAAATTCACACCCCAGCGGACCTCGTCGCGGGCCGAACGCAGGAAATTGACGGGACGACTGTCGATCTGGAGGAGCCGGCCATCGGAATCGCGGATGAAGCGCTCCGGGAAAGCCGCCTCGATCTCTGGGGTAGCGGTCGGGAAGGTGGCGATCAGACCATCGATCCGATTGCTTGTGTAATTGGCAACAAGTGACAGATTCTCTTCGCTTAGCGGGCGAACCGTCGCGCCCAGCTTCAGCACTCGCCGGCTATCGGCACGCAGGTCGGGATTTCCGCCTTCGATCCTCGTGATGTCGACCGTCTCGCCGCGCAGGAAGTCGAACACCCTGACCGCGGGCGTGAGAAGCATCGGATCGCCCAGCTGCTGCATGCTCGGCGCCCCGTCCTCGTCCGTATAGGAGAGGTTGAACTGAACCTGGCGGATCGGGCTCCAGTTCATCCCGCCGCCGAAAGTCCGAAGAGTACCGAAATCGGAAAGCTGTTCGAGCTCGGCATTCACGCTGACCGAAAGGTCACCGAGCACAGAAAGGACTGCACGGCTCCGGCTGGCGACGGGAATATTGAGGTTGGCCTGGACATGGCCCCTCTGGCGCGACAGGTCCCTGCTCTGCTCGGCGCCGGCCCTGAAGACCTCACTGCTGATGCTGCGCGTGTCGAACCCGCCGCGAAGGCCGAGATTGAGCCGCCCGGCCGGAAGATCCGCGATCGGGCCGCTTGCAGTCGCTTCCAGCGAACCGGTCTCCGACCGAGATTCGGCGCGGTCTCGGCTGCTTTCCCGATCCGTTCGGGACTCGGTGGCGCTGAGGTCGTAGCTGCCGGTCGCCGACCAGCGCCAGCGCGAAATATCGCCATTCAGGATGACCCCCAGCCGCCCCGTCAGGGTATCGGATTCGCGCAGGAGGGCCTCGTCACGGTCCGGCCGGAGACCAAGATAGCTGAGGCTGGAACTGGACTCGAAATTCGCATTCACCGTTCCGCTGACGTCGCCGAAGACGGTCCGGTTCAAAGTTCCGCCGAGGGTGAACTGATCCGTTTGCGACAGCAAGGATCGATAGTCGCCAAGGTCGGCGACAACCGGCTCAGTCTGGACGATATCGCGCTGGCTCTCGAAAAGCGGATCGGAATGGCGATACTGGACGTCGAGGCTCGACCGGCCCGCATTACTCAACCCAAGGACGTTGACCTTTGCACCATAGCTCGCGCGGCCTCCGGCGGTTGCGATGCCCCCGTCGACTTCAGCCGTGACAGCTCTGAAGCGCGGCCGAAGGACGAAGTTCACGACCCTCTGATCCGGGCGGTAGCCATAGTTGAGCGCCGCTTCCTCGGGCAGCACGTCGATCCGAAGGATCGCTTCCGGTGGCAGGTTGCGGATCTCGGAATAGCCGGAGATGCGCCGGCCGTTGAGGAGGATGATGGGTCGGCCGCCGTCGCGGCCCCGGCCGCTGCGAGTCTGGGGAGTCAGATATTCGAGCAGTTCGGAGATCGAACCGGCGCCGAGCGCCTGGATGTCGCGACTGTCGAGCTGGAGTTCCGGTTCGATGTCGCCGATGACCGCGCCGACCTCGCGCTGGCCGGTGATGACGATCGCCTCGCCATCATCCGCTTCCTCATACACCTCTTCCGGCTGAGCTGCCGCGGCGACCGGTTCACCAGCGATGGTGGCGACTTCCTGGGCCATCGCAGGCGTACAGAGGACTCCAACGGCAATGCCCGATAACAAGCTGGCTTTCACGCAACACATCCCAAATGAACAAGTCTTCAAAGACAGCCGGCGGCTGCACGAGCCCTGAACAGGCGTGGGTCGATTATGATCCGCCCCTGTCGCTCAACTATGTCGGTGGTGAAGGGAATTGTCGCAGACTGTCGCCCTGACCAGTCCGGCGAGCGGCGGCAGCCGAGGCCAGCTGATCAGGCCGGAAGCCGATCGCTCCCGCTGGCGCTCCGATCCAGAATGGCTTCGATCGACGCGCTGACCTTGTCGATCGGCGCCATTCCATCGACCCGGCGGACAAGGCCGCGCTCTTCGTAGAAAGGCAGGATGGGCGCCGTCTTGGCGCGATATTCCGCCATCCGTGTCCGGACGGCTTCCTCATTGTCGTCGGCACGGCGCCTGAACATGTCCTCGGCACCGCAAGCATCGCACAGGTTCGGAACGCGCGGCTGCTTGTAGCGGTCGTGATAACCCTCGCCGCAGCGGCCGCAGGTGAACCTGCCGGTGATCCGGTCGACCAGGGCATCCTCGTCCACGTCCAGTTCGATCACGAAGTCGAGAATTCGGCCCCGCTCCTCAAGCAGCCGGTCGAGAGCTTCCGCCTGGGCATGGGTTCGGGGATAGCCGTCGAAGATCACCCCGTTTTCAGTGTCCGGCTGGTCGAGGCGGGCACCGAGAATCTGCGACATCAGGTCATCGGGAAACAATTTGCCGGCCTTCATGATCTCGTCGGCCAGCCGGCCGATTTCCGTGCCGGCCTTCACCGCAGCCCGAAGCATGTCACCGGTCGATACCTGGACCATGCCCCGTTCGTGAACGAGCCGAGCCGCCTGGGTGCCCTTTCCAGCGCCGGGCGGGCCAAGAAGGATGATGTTCATCGCCTGATCCCCCGAGGCGGCTCCAGCCATCAGCGCCGGATCCCGCCGCCCTTCAGCTTCGCCTTCTTGATGAGATCACCATATTGGTGCGCCAGCAAGTGGCTCTGGATCTGGGTCACGGTATCCATCGTCACGTTGACGACAATGATCAGGCTGGTTCCGCCGAGATAGAATGGAATGCCGGCCCGGGCGATCAGCCACTCGGGAATCAGGCAGGTCAAGGTCAGATAGGCGGCACCGACCACGGTCACCCTGGTCAGGACATAATCGAGATATTCCTCG
>CAYOJN010000151.1:0-5218 GCA_964404245.1 uncultured Sphingosinicella sp.
CACCGGGCAACAGAAGCTCCCCACTTCCTTTCAAGTCCCTGTTTTTTCGGACCAGCCGGTTGCGCTCGAAGCGTGGCTGGGCTTTGCTTGCGAATGCTTTTTCGCGGGACATCGAGACCATGACCACAACCTATCGTTTCGCTCCCTTTCTGCCCCTGCTGGCATTTCTCGCTGCCTGCTCGCCTCAGGAGGAGGAATCGGTCGAGGAGAGGTTCCAGCGGACCGAGGCGGCGATCGAGAATACGGCCAGGGCGCTCGAGGCCGAGACCGAGCAGGCAGTCAGCAAGGCCGAACAGGCTCTGGAGAACCAGGCGCAGGCCCCCGGCAATCGGATCGAAGCCGGCAATGGGACGCAGGCCGCCGGCGCAGGCGCTGAATAAGGGCCGTCAGCCGACCAGGATTTCCGGTTTCAGCCCAAGATCGGCAGCGAGCGCTTTCAGACGCCCGTCGACTGACTTTCCAGCCAAAGGCGCGATCGAGGGATCGAGCTTCAGCCTCAAGGTCCCTGCACTGGTCTCGAGTGCGCTATATTCGAGACCGTCGGCAATGCCGCCCGTCAGCCGATGTCCGAGCGCCATTGCAAGGCCCCAGCGACGGGCCCGGGCCAGGTCCTGATCGGAGCACAGGCAAAGCACCTCCGGCCGCGGAAATGGACCGACGCCTGCGAGGCGAGTGAACAAGGCAAGGGCAAGCATCACCCTTTCGCCGGAATCGATGGCGACCCAATTGCCGTGAAGGGCAAAACCGACGCCCCGTTCGGCGCGATAGTCGGGATGGGCACTCCAGGCGACGTCGCTCAGGAGACAGGCGGCATGCCTCAGACGGGCGCTTCGCGGCGTATCCTCGCAAACCGGCGCGATCCAGCGATCGAGCTCGGTCCCGCGCTGTTCGAAACGGCCGAGCCCGGCTCCGACCTCGCGCGCCTGTTCCAGCAAGGGGTCAGCCTGCCGGATCGCCGGATCGAGATCGTCGAACAGCAGGCCCTCCCGGATCCCGAACGCCGATACGATGAGCAAGGGCGGCTTGAGAACCGGGACCAGGGCCTCGAGCAGCTGGTTGGCACGAGGCAAGGTCGGTCGGCGCCCGGAAGCAATCGTCGCAAGCGCGGGATGATCCTCACTGATCCCGTCGAGAGGTTTGACCAGCGCCTTCGGTCGGTCCGGAAGCATGCTGTGCTGATGGGTGATCGGCAAGGGGTGAGCGGACATGGCCATTTCGAACCGAGCCAGATTTCGCCAGCTTCCTCCGACAAGGTAGAAAGGTCGCCCCTCGCAGGCGCCTGCAAAGCCTGCGGCCTCGACCATTTCTGCGATCCTCCGCTTGAAGGCGGCCTTGCCCTCGGCGATCAGTGAGTCGAGGCGAAGCACCCCCAGGGGCAGGGACTCGCTTCGGACAGCCCGACCGTCCCTGATCTCGACCAGTTCGAGGCTTCCGCCGCCAAGATCACCGGCGATGCCGTCGGCATCGGGCATTGCGGCCAGGACTCCCAATCCCGCCAGCCGGCCTTCTTCCCGGCCGGAAATGACCTCGGGTTCGAAGCCCAGCGACCGAACCTTGGCCATGAAGGCTTCGCCGTTGCTTGCCTCGCGGACGGCCGCAGTCGCGACGGTTCGGGTTCGAACGACTCCCATCTGCTGGGTCAGCAACGAGAATCGCCCAAGTGCTCTGAGTGCCCGTTCCTGCGACTCCTCGCTGAGCGATCCCGTCGAATAAAGTCCTCGGCCAAGGCCTGCTGCGACCTTTTCGTTGAAGATCACCGAGGCCACACGTTGGGCCCCCGAATAGACGACGAGCCGTACCGAGTTGGATCCGATGTCGACGATAGCGACCGGGGCCCTGGCGTACATCAAGTTCAATCCTGGCCGCGGGCGACCGGCAGCTTGCGCGGCACCTTGCCCGTCTGCCGTGCAGCACCGCGACCGGAGAGCGAGGGATTGGTCATGAAATAATGGTGGAGATTGAACGGCTTTTCGCCTTCGCCGGGGGCGATCCGCCGATATTCTCCATCCGGCTGAAGCCTCCAGCTCTGCTGGTTGTCGAGGAGGTTTGCAGCCATGACCTGGTCAAGCAACTGTGCCTTCACGGTCGAGTTGGAAATCGGAACCGCAACTTCGATCCTTCGATCAAAATTACGAGGCATCCAGTCGGCCGAACTGAGAAAGACGAGTGAATCCCGGTTGGGCAGGGCATCGCCATTGCCGAAGCACCAGATCCGGCTGTGTTCGAGGAAGCGGCCGACGATGGACTTGACCCGGATATTCTCGGAAAGACCCGGAACCCCCGGCCTGAGGCAGCAGATGCCACGTACGACAAGGTCGATTTCGACGCCTTCGCGACTGGCTTCGTAGAGACAGTCGATGATGTCGGGGTCGACCAGGGAATTCAGCTTCACCCAGATCGAACCTGGTCGCCCCTTTCGGACCTGCTCGATCTCGGCGGCGATCAGGCGTCCAAGTTGCTCGCGCATCGTTGCCGGTGACAGGATCAACCGGTCGATTCCGGTCGGTTCGATATAGCCGGTCACATAGTTGAAAAGTTGAGCGACATCCCGGCCGATCGAGGGATCGGCGGTGAAATAGCTGATATCGGTATAGATCCGGGCGGTGACCGGATGATAATTTCCGGTACCGAGATGGCAGTAGGTGCGGTAGCCCGGACCTTCCCGGCGAACGACCATCGACATCTTGGCGTGTGTCTTCCAGTCGATGAAGCCGTAGACGACCTGGACGCCGGCCCGTTCGAGCGCGCTTGCCCACATGAGATTCTGCTCTTCATCGAAGCGGGCCCGAAGCTCGACGATTGCGGTGACTGACTTGCCGGCCTCCGCCGCTTCGATCAGGGCCCGGACCACGGCCGATTGCTTGCCCGCGCGGTAAAGCGTCTGCTTGATCGCGACGACGTCGGGATCGGCCGCCGCCTGGCGAAGGAAGCTCAGGACGACGTCGAAAGTCTCGTAGGGGTGGTGGACCAGAATGTCCTTGGCCCGGATCGCCGCGAAACAGTCGCCATCATATTCGCGGATCCGCTCCGGGAAGCGGGGCGAGTAAGGCGGGAATTTGAGATCAGGCCTCTCTTCCCGGGTCAGTTGATCGAGATCGGCAATCCCGAGGATGCCGGGCGATACCGACCACAAGGCCGCGTCGGCGTCGAGGCCGGTTCGGACGAGAGCGACAAGCTCGTCGGACATTCCGGATTCGCGCTCGACCCGGATCACCCGACCTCGGCGGCGGCGTTTGATCGCGTTGCGGAAATAGAGGACGAGATCCTCCGCTTCCTCCTCGATCTCGATATCGCTGTCGCGGATGATCCGGAACGCCCCACCGCCGATCAGCTCATAACCCGGAAAGAGGGTCCCGATCTTGCGCCGGATCAGGGTTTCTATCGCGACATAGCGCGCATGCTCTCCCGGCAGCCGAACGAAGCGCGGGAGCGTTGCCGGAGCCATGACCAGTTCGCGGATGGAGCCGCCATCGGCCGGCCGCCTAAGGTCGAAGATCAGCGAGAAACCGATATTCCGGATGAACGGAAAGGGGTGCGCCGGATCGAGCGCCTGAGGCGTGAGAACCGGAAAAATATGGTCGTGAAAGTGGCGGTCCAGCCATTCCGCTTCGTCGGGCTCGATCTCGTCATTGCCGATCACGGCGACACCCGTTTCGCGAAGCAGGGAGCTCAGATCGGACCAGACTTCCTCCTGAGCCGCCGTCAGTGAATCGACCTGGACAGTGATGGCCGCAACCTGCTGGGCCGGATTGAGGCCGTCGGGCGACGGCTCCTCGACCCCCAGCAATTGCTGTCCCTTGAGCCCCGCGACCCGGACCATGAAGAATTCATCCAGATTGCTGGCCGAGATCGACAGGAAGCGAAGCCGTTCGAGCAGGGGATGGGCCGGGTTGCAGGCTTCCTCGAGCACGCGCCGGTTGAAGGAGAGCCAGGACAGCTCGCGGTTGAAGTAAAGCTGGGACGGATCGGGCCCGGCCGAACGCGGCGGCACCCCTGCTTCGAGATCGATCCCCTCAGCCTCCTCAGTCCCCTGGGGCGCCTCGTCGGACAGACGATCAGTCGCGGTCATGGCCATTGGCTCGATAGTCGGTCATCGTGGATGAACGCATGGAACGGGATCCGGGCCGGCTTCAATCGCCAGCCGTGGGTTCAGGCGTCTTGCCGATAGCCGGCTTACCGCGGCCTTCACCCCGACCCGGCTTGCGGCCTTCCTCGAAGCCAGCGAGAAATCGCCTCGCCCCTTCGGCAACGGTTGCCCGGAGGATTTCGCCGAGATCTTCTTCCGGGTCGCTGGCGACATCGCGCTCTGGCTCGCCCTCCCCGGCCGAGTCAGCCTCCCGCGTCCGGCGCCCTCCTTGAGCCGAGGAAGCGGCAAGCTTCGCGGCAGCGAGGGTCAGCCCGGCAGCGGCGAGCTCGCGCCCGACGGGACTATCGATGAACTCGACCAGGGTCTTGGCCTGCCTACGCAGCTCCTTCGGGACCTTGACCCCTGCCACCTTCTTCGGAAGCTTGAGCTTGGCCTTGCTGCCCGACTTGCCCTTCTTGCCCATGGCGATCCTTTTTCCAACGCTGCCACCCACGATCTATACGCGCCGGTCCCGATCGGCCAGCCCAATGAAAATGGCCCCGCAATCGCTTGCGGGGCCACATTCGTCATGTCCTGGAGACGACTCAGTCGTCGTCGCGGGTGAGGAAAGCGGGGGCGAATTCCGGGTCCGGCCCCTCATCTCCACCGCCATTTCCAGAGCGACCGCGATCGCGATCACCACCGCGGTCGTCGCGTTCACTCCGTTCGCCACCCTCACGGCGTGGTCCGCGTCCATCGCGGCGCGGGCCCCTGCCCCGATCGCCGCCGCGGCCTTCGCCCTCACGACGCGGCCCCCGCTCACTGCGCTCACGCGGTTCGCGAGGCGGCCTCGTATCCTCGAGCTCGGTGCCGGTTTCCTGGTCGACCACACGCATCGACAGGCGTACCTTGCCGCGCGGATCCACTTCGAGGACCTTGACCTTGACTTCCTGTCCCTCGGACAGGGCATCGCGGACGTTCTCCACCCGTTCGTTACGGATTTCGGAAACGTGAACGAGGCCGTCGCGGCCGCCCATGAAGTTCACGAAGGCGCCGAAATCGACAATATTGACGACCTTGCCTTCGTAGACCTTGCCGACTTCAGGTTCCTCGACGATGCCCGAAATCCACTTGCGGGCGGCCTCGATCTGG
>CAYOJN010000152.1:0-5197 GCA_964404245.1 uncultured Sphingosinicella sp.
AGCCTGCGGACGAACTCGCCTTCCGGAACGTTGGTCGTCCCGTTGAGGACCATATGCTCGAGGAAATGGGCGATCCCGCGCTGATCCTCCTGCTCATGAAGCGAACCCGCGTCGATCCTCAAGCGAAGCGACCCTTCCCCGCGCGGGGTTGCATTGCGCCGGATTGCATAGCGCATGCCGTTGGGAAGAACGCCGAAACGGACGGCCGGATCGGCCTCCAGATCGCTTTCAGAATTGAACCAGTTCGAGCCCTGGACGGGCGCGACCGGCGCGGAGGCAAGAGCGACGGGCTGGGGGGCCAGGCCGGTGCTGCAGGCCGACAGGCCCATCGCAAGCGCGAGGACCGAGACGTGATGACGAAGCAAAAGCAACTCCTGAAAGGCTGGAGCGACAGAGATCAGAAGCGGACTCGGGCGCCCGCAGTGAAGGTCCTGCCACCGTTGAACTGGAAGGTGTTCGGGAAGAAGAATCGCGCATCCTCGCGGCCCGGCGTGTTCGCCGTTGCCGAGCGGATGTCCGGATCCTTGCCATCGTGAAGCAGATCGTCGCCTTCCAGGAACAGGGTCACCAGCCCGCCCCACGGCCCGTCGAAGCTGTAGCTCAGCCTCAGGTCGAGGGTGGAATAAGCCGGGATGACCGAGTTGAGATCGTGGATTTCATAGGTCGTCACCGTCTGCGACTGACGAGTATAGATCAGCCGGCCTTCGAGGCCACCGCGCGAATAAGTGAGGGCGGCATTATAGACCCACGCGGCCTGGTCCTCGAGCGGCCGGTCGAGCGAGAAGCTGGTGAGGGTGCCGTCGTCGAGGCGGCCCGACACCAGGGTCGGGAAGTCGCCGCTCGTATAGGTGAGATTGCCGATCACCCCGAAGCCGCCGAGGATTCCCGGAAGGAAATCGAACTGCCGGATGAGTTCGAGCTCGAAACCCCAGATCTTGCCGCCTTCGCCATTGACCGGCCGGCTGAGCAGGAATTCGGTGTCGTCGTTGAAATCGACCAGGTCAGGCCTCGAGCCGGCAAGCGGTGCCAGGTAATCGAGGAGGCGCTGGCGGGTGTCTCCCGGCTGGTCCTGGATCAGCAGGTTCGTGAAATTGTTGCTGGTCTTCTTGTAGAAGAGACCGGCACGAACGAGCCCCGGAGCGTCGCGGAAATAATAAGCGACGTCGAAGTCGAAATTGTCGGTGGTCGTCGGCTTGAGGTCGGGATTGCCCTCACGAAGGATCATCCGGTTGGTGCGGAAGTTCAGGATATACTGGGTCTGCCGGCGAAGCTGCTGGAGGTTCGGAGCGACGGTCGAGCGGAAATAGCCGAACCGGGCGACGATATTGCTCTGCGGCCGATAGTTGAGAAGGAAGCTCGGAGTGATCGTCGTATCGGTCGCGACCGTATCGACGAAATCGATCAGGCCGGCGGCGATGAAGGTCTCGCGAGGTTCGGTCCCGACCGGAAGAGTGACCGAAGGCAGGATGATCGCGTTTCCGGTCCTCTTCACCCTTTCCATCCGGGCGCCTGCAATGGCGTCGAACTTGCCGAACTCGACATGGGTTTCGAGATAGGTGGCGAGCCGCTCTTCGGTCGAACCGGCCGGGGACATGGCGCTCGAATCGAGGATCGGATCGCGATCCCGGAAGTCGTTATAGTTGAACCGACGCTCGTTATAGGCGGTCGACGGATCATCCGCGGTGAGGCCGGCGAGCACGTCGAACAGGGCGTCGCGACCGGCCGCATTCATGCTCGGAATGGCGAAGTTGACGCCGATATCGGCGAGCGAGCGGTTCCCGAACAGCACGGACGTGAGGTCGCTCATGTAGGTCGGCGCACTGGCGATCGAGATATAGCTTTCGGTGCTTGCGAGGGTCCCGGTGCTGGTGGTCGCGAACAGATCGTCCACCGCCGTACGCTTGCTCCGATCATATTTGCCGCCCAGCTCGACATAATCGAGCCAGGTGTCCGGCGAATAGCGGGCGCTGCCTTCAAGGACCCAGGCATCGGTCGGGCTGTCGGTCATCGTCCGGATCGCGGTATTGACCCGGTAGGTCGCCGGATCGAGCAGGGTATCGATCCCGAGCTGCGACATCGAGGGAACCGGAACGCCGTTGGGCAGGAGGATGAAGGCCCCGTCGATCACCCGGGGCGTATTCGCCGAATCCGGAGCGGTCACGATCGTCGACGGGTCGATGAGGTCGGTGATGTTGGTATAGGTATTGCCGAGCAGGTTGATCGAGCTGTTCTGCGAGCGCGAGCGGGCCCCGGTATAGCCGCCCTTGTAGCGGAACTGCCAGCGGCCGACATCGGTGTCGCCGCGAAGGCTGACCGTGTTCGTCGTCAGGTTGAGGTCGTTGGAGGTCAGGGTGAGGCTCGGACGGAAGCTGTTGAGAAGCATCCGCCGCCTCACTTCCCCGCCAAGCTCGGGAATCGGCACGTTGAGAGTCGTCAGCGGAAGGAAGGTGACCGAGCTTCGAGTGAGGAAAGTGACCGCGTCGCGCTCGTTGCGCTGAACGTCGAAGCGGAGCCGGGTATGGTCGCCAATGTCCCAGGCCAGGTTCACCGATGCCGCAAGAGTCGTTTCGTCGCGGTCGCGGACTCCGTAATTGCCGGTGTTGATCAGCCGATTGTTGAACTCATCGTCGAACGGAAACTGATAGCTGGCCGGAACCAGGGTTATGCTCGTGAAACCGGCAGGCAGAACCGCGGGCGTGTAACCCAGCACGCCGACATCATAATTGCTCCGGTTGGTGTCACGATAGGAAATCGTTCCGACGATCCCGAGATTGTCGGTAAGCTTGGCACCGATCGTCCCGCCGGCCTGCCATTCATTGCCGAAGCCGCTGTCCCAGGCGCGCTCGCCTTCGACATTGGCGCTGAAGTGGAAGTCGCCATAATCGAGGCCGGAGCGGGTCTCGATCTCGACGAGACCGCCCGAACCGGTCGCCTCGTGGCTTGGCAGAAGCGACTTGTGGATGGTGATGGTCGAGATGTTCTCGGCAAGATAGCCGGACAGGTCGATGGTCCGCTCGAAATTGGTGCCCTGGAGATCGAGGCCGTTGACCTGGACGTTGATCGCTTCCGAGCTGAATCCGCGAACGGTGATCCTCGATCCCTCGCCGGTGTCGGCATCGCGGCCGAAAGCGACTCCAGGAACCCGGCGAAGCGCTTCCGAAACCGTCTCGGCCGGGAAGCCGCCGAGCAGGTCCTCGGAGACCACGGTCGAATTGTTGGAGGCCGTTCGCTGCTGGTTCAGGGCCTGCTGGATGGCGCTGGTATAGCCAAGGACGACGATCGACCCGTCTCCGCTCGGACGGACGAAATCGAAACGGCTCGGCGAGCCTGGAGTCACGGCGACGGACTCGCGAAGCGGCGCGTCGCCCAGATATTCGAGGGTGACGACATAGTTACCCGACGCAATGGCCGGGAAACGGTAGATTCCGCGCTCGTCGGTGTTCGCGGTCAGGCCGGTGCCTTCGATGGCAACCCTTGCGCCGGCGATCGGAGTTCCGGTGGCCTGGTCGTAGAAGGTGCCGCTCAGCGATCCCTGTCCGGTCGCTGCCGGGGCCGAGTTCACCGGCTGGGCGACGGTGCCGCTGGCCTGGAGCGCTACTGGCGTGGTCCGGGCAATCGCCGAACCGCCGTTTCGCTCGACGACGAACGAGCCCGGCGATGTTCGCCGATAGTGAAGGTCGGTGCCGTTGAGGAGCCGGCGAAGCGCATCTTCGGGCGTATAGCTGCCGCTGACGCCCTGGGTCCTGCGATCAGCGACCAGAGCCGGCGAATAGAGGATTTCCTGGTTGCTGGTGAGAGCGAATTGCTGAAGCGCACCGCCCAGGTCGCGGGCTGGAATGTCGAATGCGATCGACTGGGCGAGAGCCGGTGCCGGAGCGACCACGGCATAAGCGACACCCGCGAGCATCGCGGACTTCAGCGAAAAATTCATTCTACCTCCCCATTGGCGCAAGGGCGCCACAATCCCGTCACTGAATGGTAGGACGCGCGGTTCCGCGAATCCCTCAAAAAAAGTTCGAGCCCGTCCGGGACGAAGCACCTTTCGTGCGTCTATTTCCAGCTCAGCTGGATCCCGCCTTCGCCGGGTTTCGCGGCAACCGGAAAGGCCGCTTCCATCGCCGTCGCGAAATTGTCGATCGATCCGGCCCGGAAGACACCGCTCACCCGAAGATCGGCAAGGGTCGGATCGGAAAGGACGACCTTGCGCGTGGAATAGCGGTTGATCTCGTCGACCACCTGGCCGAGCGGATCGTCGGTGAAGATCAGCCGGCCGGTCCGCCAGCTCACCGTTTCGCCGACATTGGCGGCCAGGACGACGACCGGCCGATCGGCTCGGGCGACCAGCTGCTCGCCGGGGGCAAGCATCCGTCGCTTGGCCGGTGTCTCGGCCTTCGCAACCGGCTCGACGGCTACCTTGCCTTCGACCAGGGTGACCTGCATTCCTTCGGGCCCGACCCGGACGTCGAAGGCGGTGCCGATGGCGATGATCCTCTGGCCCGCCGCCTCGACGACGAAGGGCCGGGTGGAATCATGGGCGACTTCGAACAGGGCCTGCCCGCGAACCAGCCTGACCTGGCGCAGGCGCTCGCCATAGTTCACGTCGATCAGACTGTCGGTGTTGAGTTCGACGACCGATCCGTCGTCGAGCGTGACTGCGGATCGCTGGCCCACCGCCGTCTGGATCCGGTTGAGGTCGGAGGAACGGGACGCCAGCTGCACGTCCGGCTCGACCGGCGAGGGCGTGACGACCGGGCTTCTCAGAAGGAAGCTTGCAGCGAGAAAGGCGAGCAGAAGGGTTGCAGCGATCGAACCGATCGCTGTCCAGTGAAGACCGCTTCGGTCGGGCGCAGCCGAAAGCGCTTCGCGCCGCATGGCGACGATGGCCGGGTCAGCGGCTGCACAGCCGATTGCGATCCAGAAGGATTCATATTCGGCATAGGCCTCGCGATGGGCCTCGTCCTCGTTCAACCAGCGAACGAAACGGGCCCGGTCGGAACGGCCGGCCGAATCCGAGCGCAATCGGGCGAACCAGAAGGCTGCCGCCGCTTCGGTCGATTCCCCCGTGCCCTTCAAGACTTGTCGCCCCGCTTCAACCGAGCCGCCACATGGCGGATCGCGTCCATCATATGTTTTTCAACGCCGCTGACCGAAATATTCAGCCGCCGCGCAATCTCGGAATACTTCATTTCCTCGAATC
>CAYOJN010000153.1:0-5182 GCA_964404245.1 uncultured Sphingosinicella sp.
GCCGGTTTCGTGGTCGACGATCCCGGCCGCCATGAACAGGGAGGCCTTGAAGGTCGCGTGATTGAGCGTGTGGAAGATTGCGGCCACAAGCGCCAGTTCGCTGCCGAGACCGAGGAGCAGGGTGATCAGGCCGAGATGGCTGATCGTCGAATAAGCGAGAAGGCCCTTGAGATCCTGCTGGAACATGGCCGCCCAGGCTCCGAACAGGAGGGTCGCAAGCCCGGTCGCCGAGACCAGGTGATACCAGATCTCTGTTCCTGAGAGCACCGGCCAGAGCCGGATCATGATGAAGATCCCCGCCTTCACCATGGTCGCCGAATGGAGATAGGCCGACACTGGTGTCGGGGCCGCCATGGCGTGCGGGAGCCAGAAGTGGAACGGGAACTGGGCGCTTTTCGTGAATGCGCCGAGGAGGATCAGGATCAGTGCGGGAACGTAGAGATTGCTCGACTTGATCAGCTCTCCCGAGGCGAGCACGATGTCGAGGTCATAGCTTCCGACGATCCGACCGATCAGAAGCATCCCGACCAGCAGGCACAGGCCGCCGCTTGCAGTGACGATGAGCGACATTCTCGCTCCGTCGCGGGCGGTCTGGTTGTGGTGCCAATAGCCGATCAGGAGGAAGGAGAAGAGGCTCGTCAGCTCCCAGAAGAAGGAAAGCTGAATGATGTTTCCCGAAATGACGAGGCCAAGCATCGAGCCCATGAAGGCGAGCAGGAAGGCGAAGAAGCGCGGGACCGGGTCCTCGGGGGACATATAGTAGCGGGCATAGAGGACGACGAGGAAACCGACCGCCAGGACGAGGAAGGCGAAGACCCAGGATATGCCATCGAGACGCAAAAGCAGGTTCAGTCCGAGCGAGGGCAGCCATTCGATCTCGGCCCGGATCACTCCGCCTTCGGAAATCCGCGAATAAAGATAGATGGCAATGAGGGTGCCGGCCAGAGCGACGAGGCCTGCAAGAAGTCCGGCCGCGTTTCGCGCATGGGCCGGAAGAAAGGCCGAGGCGAGGCTTCCCAGGAAGGGAAGCGCGAGCATGATCCACAAGAAGGCTGCGTCCGACACCCGGGCTCCAGAAAACCATTGCCGGATCCCCGGCCACTCGATTCATCCAATAAGGACGATAAGCGGCTCGGCAACCCGCCATGTTCATTTCAGAAGCCACTAGGCCGGTCGGCATGCGGTTTTTGTCTGCGGACAGGCGGTTCAGCTGGTCAACAGCCCTTTGTGACAGGCCGGGCGATGGATGGGGGGTCGCTGGCCGGAAAGGTCTCGGTCAGGGCTTCATCCAGAAGGTCCTCCCGGTGCTTCACGCAATCCTTGGAACGGTCGGCCGCCATCTGGTCTGCCCGGCCACTGTCGGTGTGGGTGTCAGTGTCGGTCCGATCCGATTTGCTGGTCATGATCCTCGATCCTCCTGGCGGCGATGAGGGAAGAACCGGCTCCGACCGACAAGGTTTCGTTCGTTCGCCCTTCTTCCTGCTCGGTGGGATCGGCACGGATAACGCTGATCTCTCCATCCGCTTCGAGCCAGGCGGATCGAACGCCCGCCGGCGATTCCACGCCCGCCTTGCGCAGGGCGGCCATCAATTCTTCCTCGGTGACCATTTCCCGGCGCATGTTGCGACGGTTCAAACGGCCGCCTTCGATGAGGATCGAGGACTCGTGCCTGAGCAGTCGTCGAAACGCCGGGATTCGATATTCGACCCGATCGACGACCCAGGACCAGGCGAGGACGATGGTGACCATCAGGAGAATGTCGAGGACCGAGGTCGAACCTCCGATGATCGCGTCGGTGCTCAGCGTACCAACGACGATCAGGGTCAGGAGGTCGTTTGGTGAGATATGGCCGGCATTGCGCTTTGGTATCACCCGCACCAGCAGGATCAGCGCCAGATAGACCAGGGTCGCCCTGATGGCGATTTCCCACAAAGGAAGGGTGATTTCGAACATCATTGTCCCGCAATCAAGGTTATCAAGCAAAGCCGAAGGCGCACACAGGTTCCCCGCGGCAAGACTCATCCTACGGGCTGGCCTTGGCGCTCCAGGCCTGTAGAGCTTCACACGGAGGAGAGGAGGAGCGATGAAATGGCTCAGGGCGCTCGGGCTGTTGCTGATTCTTCTTGCCGGCGCCGGTTGGGCAGTGTGCGCCATGAATGACCTGCCACCGCTTCACCCTCGCAGCCGGTCGAGCGCCTTTACGGACACCGATGACAGCCGACTTGGACGAGCGATCGCCCCGCAAGCCGCCGCAAATCCAGGTCTTTCAGGTCTCTACATGCTCACCGATGCCCGAGAGGCTTTTGCGGCCAGGATCCTTCTTGCTCGCTCGGCTGAGCGAAGCATCGATACGCAATATTATATCTGGCACAGCGACCTCACCGGCACCTTGCTGTTCAACGAGCTTCGGGCCGCGGCCGATCGCGGGGTCCGGGTCCGCCTGCTCCAGGATGACAATACGACTTCCGGGCTCGATTCCCTTCTCGCGGCGCTGGATGCCCACCCCAATATCGAAGTCCGGCTGTTCAATCCGTTCGTGACCCGCAAGCCTCGCTTCGTCGGCTTTCTGACCGATTTCGCGCGGCTCAACCGGCGGATGCATAACAAGTCCTTCACCGTCGACAATCAGGCAACGATCATCGGCGGTCGTAACATCGGCGATGAATATTTCGCGGCCGGCGACGGCGCCCTGTTCGTCGACCTCGATTTGCTTGCAGTGGGCCAGGCGGTCCGGGACGTCTCCGAGGATTTCGACCGCTATTGGGCGAGCGGCTCTTCCTACCCGGCAGGCCAAATTCTCCCGACGGTCGTTCCCGGGCGGCTTCGCGAGGTCGAGGCCGAGGCCAAGGCGATCGAGCAGCGTCCCGAGGCCCGCTCCTATGTCGAGGCGGTTCGAAGCCTCCCGATCGTGGCCGGGCTTTCCGACGGCAGGCTGGAACTGGAATGGGCTCCGGTCCGGATGATCAGTGACGATCCGGCCAAGGGGCTCGGCACGGCGGCGCCGGGCGAATTGTTCCCCGCCCGGCTCGAGGCGGTACTCGAACAGCCCTTGCGAAGGGTTGGCCTCGTTTCCGGCTATTTCGTCCCCACGGCTTCGGGGGAGGCTAGATTTTCGGCCATGGCCCGGCGCGGGGTCGAGGTCGACATCCTCACCAATGCCTTCGAGTCGACCGACGTTCCGATCGTCCATTCCGGCTACATCCCCTATCGAAGGAAACTGCTCGAATCCGGAATCCGATTGTGGGAGCTTCGTTCCGAGGCCGGGAGCGGGCCAGGGCGCCGCGGAATGACCGGCGTCGGAAGTACCGGCAGCCAGGCAAGAGGGTCGCAAACCGCGCTACATGCCAAGACCTTTACCGTGGACGGGGAACGGATCTTCGTCGGCTCGTTCAACTTCGATCCGCGCTCCGCGCGGTTGAACACCGAACTCGGCTTTGTCATCGAGAGTCCGCGGCTTGCCCGGAAGGTGGAGGAAGCTTTCGATCGGCTGGTCCCGCTCCAGGCCTATGAAGTCCGGATCGACGATAAGGGAAAACTGGTCTGGATCGAGCGCCGCGACGGCCGCGAAATTCGGCACCATGTCGAGCCCGGAACAAGTTTCTTCGGACGGGCAGCGATTCGCTTCCTGTCCTGGCTTCCCATCGAGTGGCTGCTCTGACTGCGAAGTCGGACCCTGATGGCTAATGGCAACCCGGACCTTCTGCGGGCGTTAGCGAGGGATGGAAGCCGGTGCCTTTGCTCCACTGCAGATCGAATGGTTCGACGCCTTTGCCCGGATCGGAGCCGCCTTCGTTCTTGCGCTCGGGCTTGGTGTGGAGCGCTTCGTCCGCGACAAGCCGATCGACTTTCGTCCCTTCGTCATTATTTCGGTCGCTTCCTGCGTCCTGGTCCTCTCGATCACCGAATTCGCCTATCGAGCGGAGAACGAGCTCTACTCGATCGATCCGACCAGAGTGCTGAGCGGGATCATGAGCGGAATCGGGTTCATCGGCGCGGGCGCCCTGTTCCGGGAAAAGCATGTCGTGCTCGGCGCCGGTTCGGCGGCATCGATCTGGGCGGCCGGTGCGGTGGGGATTGCCTGCGGTTTTGGTTTCCTGTGGCTAGCCGGGCTACTCACCTTCGCTCTGCTGCTGGTCCTGGTTGCAAGCCGGCCCTTCACCCATGACTATACGATCCGGATCGAGAATGATCAGGAGACCGGGGACGAATAGGTTTCAACGACCTCACTGGACCCGCAAGGAACGAACAGCCCTCAGATGATCAGCCCTCCACATCGAATCCTCTTCGCAACCGACTTCAGCGGCCGCTGCGATCGGCCGCTGGAACGCTCCCTTCGCCTGGCCAGCCGTTGGCAGTCCACCCTGATCCTCCTTCACGTCCTCGACGCCAAGGACAGGAAGCTGACGGACGAAGAGCGGCATTCCGAGGAAGCGAGGATCAGCGAGAAACTGCGTGCCGAGGCGAAGGACAGCCAGGTTGCGATCGAAACGATCATTGCGACCGGTCCGGTGGCGCCCACCATTGCCGACAAGGCGGAGGAGCTTGATGCAGAACTGATCGTGACCGGGGTCGCCCGATATGACGAACTGGGCGACTTTCTGCTCGGAACCACGGTGGACCGCCTCATTCGGCGAACCCACGTGCCGGTTTTGGTCGTGAAACAGCGGGCAACCAGCGACTATTCCACCCTTCTGGTAGCGACCGATTTTTCGGATTGTTCGGCAACCGCCCTCGAAGTGGCGGCAGGCTTCTTCCCCGACTCCGCGCTCAACCTCGCGCATGCCTATCAGGTGTCCTTCGATTCAATCCGGAGCCGCGATGCCCATGCTCCGGCGCTCCAGGCCCAAATCGCCATCCAGCTCGCCGAGTTTCTCGATCATGTCCACATCGCCCCCGAAGCCCGCGAGCGGCTCGATTTCCATCTCGATTATGGCGACACGGTGCCGGTCATCGGCGGGCTCGTTCGATCGACCGCGACCGACCTTGCAGTGATCGGCACTCATGGACGGAGCGGCTTCGTCGCCGCGACGATCGGAAGCGATGCCAAGGCCCTACTCGAATCGCTGACCTGCGACGTGCTGATGGTCCATGACGAGGTGCCCTAGGGACGGCCGGGTCAAGAGCAAATGGCGGAGAGGGTGGGATTCGAACCCACGGTACCCGTAAAGGCACAACGGTTTTC
>CAYOJN010000154.1:0-5154 GCA_964404245.1 uncultured Sphingosinicella sp.
CTGACCTTCGCAATGCCATTGCGACGCTCTCCCAGCTGAGCTACGGCCCCGAACCCATTTTTCCGGCTGCCCTTGGGGGCTGGCGGTCTGGGCGACCGCGCCGGTTCAGTCCTGAAGGCGCCGCCTTTAGGCAAGGCGCGGCGCCTCCGCAAGTGGATCATTCGCATTCCCGCCCCTCCTGTCCTTCAGGGGCGGAAAAGCCGCTCAGCTTTCCTCGTCGTCGCCGCTCTTCTTCGCAACGCCGATATCGTCGTCGCCGCCCAGGTCGACCTCGTCGTCGGGATTGCGCTCGGCTTCCTCGTCGACGTCGATGTCGAGATCAGGTCCCGACAGATCCTCGTCGGCCTTTTCCGTCTCCGCCTCAGGCTTCGCCGATTCGAACGGCAAGGGCTGCTTCGACTTCAGTACGGGCTCGGGATTCCAGTTGATCCCGCATTCGATGCAGGTGACCGGATCGTCCTTGCCAAGATCATAAAAGCGGGTCGCGCATTTGGGGCAGGTCCGCTTGGTGCCCCATTCCGGCTTCACCATGGGTGAAAATCTCCGTTCGAAAAGATGATAGGGAGCCGCCACGACTGGTCTGGTCCCGGGTCGGCGCGCGCCTTGCCACATGGCAATGGCGCTGTCAAAGAGCCAGGCCATGATGGCGTTCGCGCCGCGCGGCCCGCTTCGCGGCACCGCGCGCATCCCCGGCGACAAGAGCATTTCCCACCGAGCGCTGATCCTCGCATCGCTCGCGGTCGGCGAAAGCCGGCTGGAAGGCCTTTGCGACGGCGCCGACCTTCGATCGACCATGGCCGCCTTGGCCGCGATGGGCGCCCGTTTCGACCCTGGCGGACCGGACAGCTGGTCGGTTTCGGGCGTCGGCACCGGGACCCTGCTCCAGCCCGAAGCGCCGCTCGACCTCGGCAATAGCGGGACTTCGGCCCGGCTGCTGATGGGGCTGATCGCAAGCCATCCCATCCGGGCCATATTGACCGGCGATCGATCGCTGTCGAGGCGGCCGATGGAGCGGCTCGCTGCCCCGCTTCGAGCGATCGGCGCCCGGATCTATTCCTCGCCTTCCGGGCATCTCCCGATCGTCCTTCAGGGTGCCCATCCCGCAATCCCGCGCCGTCACCAGCTTCGATTGCCCTCGGCCCAGATCAAATCGGCCCTGCTCCTTGCCGGACTCAATATTGCGGGCGTGACGGAAGTGATCGAAGCCCAGCCGACGCGTGATCACCTCGAACGGATGCTGGGCCTGTTCGGGGCGGAAGCGGAACAGGACGGCACGTCCATCAGCCTTCGCGGACCGGCCGAGCTTCGGCCCTGCAATCTTTCGATTCCGGGCGACCCCTCGGCAGCCGCTTTCCTGGTCGTTGCGGCCCTGATCGTTCCGGGAAGCGAGATCCGGATCGAGGGGGTCGGGATCAATCCCGGCCGGGCCGGCCTGTTCGAGATATTGAAAGCCATGGGTGCGGATATCGAGATCGAGAAACGAAGGACGCTCGGCGCCGAACCGGTGGCCGACCTTGTGGTCCGCCATTCGCCGCTGAAAGGAATCGAGGTTCCGCCGGAGCTGGCGCCGCGGATGGTCGACGAATTCCCGATCCTGTTCGTCGCCGCCGCCTTTGCCGACGGGATGACGAGGACCAGCGGCCTTGCCGAGCTGAGAGTGAAGGAAAGCGACCGGCTGGAGGCGATGGCCACCGGTCTTCGATCGATCGGAGTCCAGGTGACGGAAAATGCGGACGGCCTCGAGGTGGAAGGAAGTGCCGGCGAGAGCCTGAAGGGGGGAGCGGCCGTCCAGAGCAAAAGCGATCACCGGGTGGCGATGAGCTTCGCCATTGCTGGCCTCAACAGCGCCAAGCCCTTATTCGTTGACGACATGAACCCGGTCCAGACCTCTTTTCCAGGCTTCCTTCCAGCCCTTGAGGCGTTGAGCCCGTCATGATCATTGCCGTCGACGGACCCGCGGCCAGCGGCAAGGGCACCATCGCCCGGGCGCTCGCCAGCCATTTCGGACTTCCCCACCTGGATACCGGGCTTTTGTACCGGGCTGCGGCGCTCAACCTGCTGAACATGGGCGGAGACCCCGAAAGCGAGTTCGCCGCCGCCCGGGCCTGCGACCTGTCCCAGATCGGCTTCGACGATCCCGAATTGCGAAGCGAAACGGTCGGAGGCATTGCCTCGCGAATTTCGACCTACCCCCTGGTTCGCGAAGCCCTGATCGAAAGGCAGAGGCGCTTCGCGGCCCAGCCCGGCGGAGCCGTCCTCGACGGTCGGGACATCGGAACCGTCATCGCCCCGCACGCCGAAGTGAAACTGTTCATCACCGCCAGTCCGGAAATACGGGCGCAAAGGCGGCACCGGGAGCTGACCGGACTGGGCCTCGACGTCCATTATGAAGACGTTCTTGCCGACATCCTCGCCCGCGACGAACGCGATACCGGCCGATCGGCCGCACCGCTTGTGGCCGCAGCCGATGCCCTTGCCATCGATACCAGCGGGATGGATTCGGAGAGCGCCGTCGCCGCTGCCCTGGAAGCGGTCAAAGCCAGGCGCTGACCTTCGGCTCGCGAACTGCTAGGAGGTGGTGGCTGACATGGCCTCGCTTCCGGATACAGGACGGGCCCAGCCACTCGGGGGCTCCGGAATCCCTTTCCCGGAGCCCTTTTTTTCAGGCCGCGTGACGCTCCCGCGATTCGCTGGCCGAATGTTCGATGCAGCCGGGAACGATCCAGGACAGGCTTTCGCCATTTTCGGCCCACCGGGCCTGGCGCGCCTTCACGGCGTCCCTGGAGGCTTCGGCCGCGGACTGGCGCCAGGGACCTACGATTGCACTGGTCCGGAAACGATGTCGCAAAACGGGGGCTCCTTTCGAGCCTTTAGTCTTCGGTTAACCCTGTTCCTGTCGCTTCGAGGCCAAATTTTCAGCGGCGGGAGAAGCGCCCCCGAAACAATCGCCTGTGCCCATAGGGTTCGAAGGATTCGAGAGCGCTTTCGGGGTCGGCTACTTCCGTCTTTGCAACCGCCTTCGCCGTGTCGCTGACCTCAGGGGGGACATAGGGCTTCAGACCGCGGCCCGGTCCTCGAAGCTGCTCAATGGTCGCGATCAGTGAACCGGTTTGATCGAAGGTCCGGGCAATGTCGGCCGGCTCGACCCCCAGATGCTCGGCCATCAGGTCGTTTCGGATCGCTTCGATCGCCGGCCCGCTGCCCCGGTTGGCCGGCCGGCCGGAATCGATGGTCACGTCGCATTCGCTGTCCAAGCCCATCGAGCGATTGTTCATGTTGGCCGAGCCCACCTTGAGGACGAGATCGTCGACGATCATGATCTTGGCGTGGACATAGATGTCCTCGCCCTTCTCGGTCACCGGGTGATAGATCCGGAAGCGATCCTTGTGGTCCACCTCGCGCAGCTGGCGATACAGTTCGGCCCGGGCGGCGCCCATCACCGCCTCTTCAAGCCAGCCGTCGGCGGTACAGGGGTTGAGGATGACGAATTCGGGCGGGTCGGGCTCGGCGAGCCGCTTCGCGATCGCCTCGGCGACGACCCGCGAAGCGAAATATTGCTGTTCGACATAAAGATGCCTTTTCGCCGACGCGATCAGGTCGACGAAGAGGGCTTCGATCTCCCTGATCTCCTCGCCCTCTTCGTCGGCGCCCCGGGTCCTGGCGATGGCGATTTCGACGTCCCGGAAATCGGGGGCAAGCCCCTCGGGCCAGCGCGGCCCGGTTTCGGCCGGTGGAGGCAGCCTTTCACTGCAGGCCCGTTCCCAGCGCTCCCGACCCAGCTCTCCGAGCGCTTTCGCCGCCTCCCCGTCAAGGGCCATGGTTGCGTCATGCCAGGGGCCGTAGGAACGGTGGGTGGTCGGCCGCTGCCGTCCGGGCTCGTCGTCCAGATGCGCCCTCGTGTCCCAGCGCGAACCGGTCATGTCGATCCCGCCGCAAAAGGCGACGCTGTCGTCGACGACGAGGATCTTGTGATGGTGGCTGGCGAGCAAAGGGGGCGTGTGATCGAAGCGAAGGTGGATGGAGCGGCTGAACAATCGCCAGCGCGCAATCCGAAGGAGCGCGGTCCCGCGCCCGATCAGGCTCAACAGCTCCCCGTTCCAGGGCAGGATATGGATGTCGAGGCCGCGCCGCCTCTTGCCGAGCCAGCTCAGGAAGGGGCCGAGATGCGCCGGGACTCCGTCCTTGTCCGACTTCCCCTGATTTTCGCCGACCAGCTTGATCCTGGTGTCGAGGTCCCAGCCGATCAGGAGGATCTGCGAGCGGGCGGCGAGCATGGAATCGCGGGCGAGGCGGAAATAATCGGCGGCATCGACGATCAGGGCCGCCTGGCCTGCAGTGGCGATCCGCCAGCAATTGCGGCCGGGCGCCAGGAGGCCCCCTTCCCCTTCCAGACACGGGTCGTCATGATTGCCGGACAGGTCGCTCACGGAGCAAAGAACCTTCCGGCGGGCAACAAGTTTCGCTGCCGTAAAGAAAGCGCGAAGGCGACCCGCGGCGCCCGGGGCAGGCCCTTTACAAGGGCGCGCCGGGTCACTAGATAGCGCCCCTCACCACAGCCTTTCGGAACAGGGCGCGCCGTCGCGCAGCGCGCTCAACGCATTGATAGGCTGAGGTTTCATACGACGCCGGAGCTGCCGATTCCAGATTGGAATTGCGCGGCTTTTTGCGTTTGCGCCCATTTTTTCAGTCCGCCGGCCCGGCGATAACCGGTTCCGGCACAGGCGAAGGCGAGAATCACCCCCATGGCGACCAAGGCAGCTCCGGCCCAAGAGACCCGCACCGCGTCCAAGCGAATCCGCAAGATCTTCGGTAACATCCACGAAGTTTCCGAAATGCCGAACCTGATCGAGGTTCAGCGCGAAAGCTATGAGCAGTTCCTTCGCTCCAGGCCCCAGGACGGCTATGTTTCGGGCCTTGAAAAGACGCTTCGGTCGGTGTTCCCGATCCGCGACTTCGCCGGCACCGCCGAGCTCGACTTCGTCCATTACGAGCTGGAAGAGCCGAAATACGATACCGACGAATGCCGCCAGCGCGGGATGACCTATGCAGCGCCGATGCGGGTCACCCTTCGACTGATCGTGTTCGAGGTCGATCCCGATACCGAGACCCGCTCCGTCCTCGATATCAAGGAGCAGGACGTCTACATGGGCGACA
>CAYOJN010000155.1:0-5142 GCA_964404245.1 uncultured Sphingosinicella sp.
TCGCCGGCCGCTTATGGCGAAGCGATGGAGCGGGTTCGATCGGCGATCGTCGAGGCAGCGGTGACGGTCGACATCATCGATGTCGGCGGCGGTTTTCCTTCCACTTATCCCGGAATGGAGCCCCCTCCGCTCGAAGCCTATTTCGACCTCATCCACCGTTGCTTCGAAAGCCTTCCGATCTCTTATTCGGCGGAGCTGTGGTGCGAGCCCGGCCGGGCGCTGTGCGCGGAATATGCGAGCGTCCTGGTCCGGGTCGAAAAGCGGCGGGGCGACCAGCTCTACATCAATGACGGGGCGTATGGGGCGCTGTTCGATGCAGCCCATGTCGGCTGGCGCTTCCCGGTGAACCTGATCCGCGACGAGGACAGCGACACGAGGGACATGGCGTTCAGCTTCTACGGGCCGACCTGCGATGATCTCGACCATATGGCCGGTCCGTTCCACCTTCCGGCCGATGTCGTCGCCGGCGACTATATCGAGATCGGGATGCTCGGAGCCTATGGCTGCGCGATGCGGACCGGATTCAACGGTTTCGGCGATGTCGCAAGGGTGATCGTCGATGACGAGCCGATGGCGACGCTTTATGGCCGGAGCGAGGAACAGGCCGAAGAGTCGAACGTCGTCACGCTTTAGCGGACGAACGACGAGGAAAGAGGCTGTCCGTCACCGCGGTGACGGGCAGCCGGCCTACAGGATGACGAACGAAGACCCGATACTCCGCATTTGCGGGGCCGCGGGCGATTGGAGACTATCGAAATGAACGAAGAAACCCGGATCAACGACAGCCGCAAGTCGGAACTGCTGTCGAACGCGGTCGAGCATATCGACATCAAGAGCTTCGATGCGCGCCCGATCGTCGACGCGATGAAGAAGATGAGCTTCACCTCGCGCGACCTCGGCCGGGCCGCGGAGATCTACAACCAGATGCTCGCCGATCCGGACTGTTCGGTGATCCTGGTCATTGCCGGCTCCACCTCCGCGGGCGGCTGCATGGATCTCTATACCGACCTGGTAAAGCACAACATGGTCGATGCGATCGTCGCCACCGGAGCGACCATCGTCGACATGGATTTCTTCGAGGCCCTTGGCCACAAACATTATCAGGCGCTCGAGATCCCCGACGACGACACTCTCAGGTCGCTCTATATCGACCGGATCTACGATACCTATATCGACGAGGAATCGCTCCAGGAGACGGATCACACGATTGCCGCGATCGCCGACAGCCTGGAAGCGAAGCCGCATTCGTCGCGCGCCTTCATCCGGGAGATGGGCAAGTGGCTCCAGGCCAATGGCAAGAAGGCGCACAGCCTCGTCAAGCTGGCCTACGAGCATGACGTTCCGATCTTCTGCCCGGCCTTTACCGACAGCTCGGCCGGCTTCGGTCTGGTCAAGCATCAGGTGGAGCGGATGAAGGCCGGAAAGCCCTATCTGACGATGGACTCGATCGCCGACTTCCGTGAACTGACCGATATCAAGATCAGGGCGGGAACGACCGGCCTCCTGATGATCGGTGGCGGCGTTCCGAAGAATTTCGCCCAGGACACCGTCGTTTGCGCCGAAATCCTCGGCCATGAGGATGTCGAGGTGCACAAATATGCGATTCAGATCACGGTCGCCGACGTTCGTGACGGCGCCTGTTCCTCCTCAACCCTCCAGGAGGCGGCGAGCTGGGGCAAGGTGAGCACGGCCCTGGAGCAGATGGTCTTCGCCGAAGCGACCAGCGTCATGCCACTGCTTGCAAGCGATGCCTTCCATCGCGGCCACTGGCGCGAGCGGACCAAGCGCCGCTTCTCGAAGCTTTTCGACGAAGCCTGATCGGCGAAACAGGAAAAAGGGGCAGGTCCGGGACTCGGACCTGCCCCTTTTTTATGCCCGTCGCCCTGCCTTTTCCCGATCGGCAAGGGCCATTTCGGGGCGTGGATCACTGCTCCGTCCCTCCCCTTTCATCCTGAAAAATGCCCTGACCCGCGTGGCTTATGGCACCGATCCGTGACCAGCGCGTTGGTTGGTCAGGTAGACGAGTGAATGAAGTCGTTCTGTACAACGGCGAAAGCTGAAACTCGTCCAAATAAAAATGGATTGTGAGTCAGTATGCTTAATCAAACCCGCAAGTGGGCGACCGCCCTTTCATTGGGGCTCGTGGTCAGCCTCTCACCGATCTACTCTGCGACTGCCAGCAATGCAAGCGCGATTACAGCAAGTCTTAGCGAACTGGAGGTCGGCGACTATATCTGGAAGCCGGAGGCTTCCCGTTCGGGCGAGGTGGAAGTCATCGTCAGCCTTCCGCTCCAGGCAGTCTATGTCTATCGCGGCGGGACCCTGATCGGTCTTTCCACGGCGTCGACCGGGCGCGAAGGAAAGGAAACGCCGACGGGCAGCTTCGAGATCCTTCAGAAGCGGCGCGAACATTATTCCAACATCTATGACAATGCGCCGATGCCGTTCATGCAGAGGCTGACCTGGGACGGGATCGCCCTTCATGGCGGTCGGATCCCGGGCTATCCGGCCTCGGCGGGTTGCGTTCGTCTCCCCGAGGGCTTCGCGAAGCAGTTGTTCGAAGTGACCCGCCTCGGCGCCTGGGTTCACATCCTGGACTCAGCCATTGATCCCGAAGAAGCCCTCGCCTTTGTCCAGTCGACCGGCCCGATCGAGCTTGCCGGCTATTGAGTCGCCGTCGCCCGGACGAAGCAGGCCGCAAGTTCGACATGGACCGACCAGCGAAACTGTCCGACCGGCCTGATCCATGACAGGGCGTAGCCGCCGTCGATCAGGGTCCGGGCATCGCGAGCGAAGGTCGTCGGATTGCAGGATACGTAAGCGATCCGGCCGACGGTGGAGCGCGCCAGGTGGGCCACCTGCTCCTTCGCGCCTGCGCGCGGCGGGTCAAGGACCACCGCCTCGAAGCGGTTCAGGTCGGCAACGTCCAGAGGCCGCCTGAACAGGTCGCGATGGTCGACGAAGACGCTTCGCTCCCCGCGATTGGCGGCCAGCTTGAGCGCCGCTGCCGGATCGCGGGCGCCCTCGACCGCAAGGATCCGCCCCGGAAGCGAGAGAGCGAAGGTTCCAAGGCCGGCGAACAGGTCGGCGACGATCGTCGCTCCCTCCGTCGCCTCGCGGACCGAAGCGACCAGGGCCTGCTCGCCATCGGCGGTCGCCTGGAGGAAGGAATCGTGGACGAGGGGGACTGCAAGCCCGCCCAAAGTGACCGTCACCGGCTCCGGCTCCCATTGGTCCTGGGGGCCGAAGCCGTCGTCGACGCTGAGCCGGGCCAGGCGATGCTCGGCGGCGAAGGCGGCAATCGCTTCCGCCGCTTCCAGGCTATCCACCGACAGGTTTCGAAGCAGGAGATCCACTCCCTGGTCGGCAAGGGTCATGCGCACTTCACAGGTGCTCCGCGGCCCGAGTCGCTTCGACAGCAGCGAACGAAGCGGCGCCACCAGGGCGAACAGGTCGCGGTGAAGGACATGGCATTCGCGCATGTCGACGATCCGGTGGCTCGCCTCCGCATTGAAGCCGATCTGGACCTGGCCGCCGAGGCGCTGGGCCCGAAGCGATGCCCGCCGCCTCGCTCGCGGAGGTGAAAGGTGGGGACTGCGCATTTCCGGGGCCGAAACCTGCTGGGCGGCCAGGGCCGATCCGATCCGGTCTTCCAGGAAGCGGGCAAAAGCCGTGTCATCGACATGCTGGAGCTGGCAGCCTCCGCATTCGGGAAAGTGGCGGCACGGCGGCGCCTGGTGATGAGGGCCGGGTTCGATCCGCCCGTGCGAATCGACCCGGTCGCCGGGGGCGGCAAAAGCGATGAAGCGCCCGCTTTCGGTCACTCCGTCGCCCCTCGAGGCAAGACGAAGGATCGTGTCCTCGCCGCTCACAGGCAGTCCCTGACCGAAGCCGGCAGGTGAAGAACCAGGTCATCGGCGATCAGTGCGGGCCCGGCCCGTTCGGCGGAGCGCCCGTGAAGCCAGGTGGCTGCACAGGCCGCTTCGAAGGCAAGGGGTCCGCCCGCCTTCAGCGCAGCGACGATGCCGCACAGGACATCCCCGGTGCCGGCGGAGGCGAGCCAGTGGCTTGGGGACGCCGAAATAGCGGCCCGGCCATCGGGCGCTGCAACGACCGTATCGGGCCCCTTGAGAAGGATCACCGACTTGCTCCTGGCCGCTGCGGCCCGGGCTCGGTCGATCTTGCTTCCGGCGAGGCCTGGAAAGAGGCGTTCGAATTCCCCTTCATGGGGCGTGAGGATGGTGGCCGGGCCAAGGCCTTCAAGGCCCCGATCGGCGAGCAGGAACAGGGCATCGGCGTCAAGCACCAGGGGTCGGCCGCTTGTAACCACTCGGTCGAGCACTCGCCGCTCCGAATCGCCGCGGCCAAGGCCCGGGCCCAGGGCGACGCAATCGACCCTGGGATCGGCGAGAAGTCCGTCCAGATCCTGGCCTCCCTGGACGATTGCGCTCGGAAGGCCGGGAGCGAAGCCGTCGGCAAGGAGACGGACGTAGCCCGCCCCCGCCCTCGCCGCAGCCGATGCAGCCAAAACGGCGGCGCCCGGCATCTCTCCGGCGATGACCGCCACATAGCCCCGGCGATATTTATGGTCATCGGGCCCGGGCGGGCGAAGAACCGGGCGGTCGATGGCACTCAGGCTCCCTTCTGCCTCGATCCCGATATCGGCGACGACGAGGCGGCCCATATGGCGGGCCGCGGGCTGGAGAAGATGGGCAGGCTTCAGGGTCTGGAAGCTGATCGTCAGGTCATAGTCCGCGACTGGCGACAGCAGCTTTCCGTCGTCGGACGAAACCCCGCTCGGCTGGTCGATCGCGATCCTGAAACGCGCCATCGCGGCCAGTTCCATCAGCCTGTCGGCAAGTTCAGGGTCAAGCGGGCGCGCAAGGCCGGTTCCGAACAGGGCGTCGACCAGCAGCGGCGCCGGCTCGGCCTTCGCAATCGCTTCGACGGGCCCACCCCAGCGTTCGAAGGCCGAGCGAGCCGCAGCGCTTTCGGGCTCCCTCGCCGAAGCGACCCTGACCGGGGCACCGAGGTTGCGAAGAATCCTCGCAATCACATAGCCGTCG
This sequence comes from uncultured Sphingosinicella sp., assembly GCA_964404245.1. Classification (GTDB taxonomy): domain Bacteria; phylum Pseudomonadota; class Alphaproteobacteria; order Sphingomonadales; family Sphingomonadaceae; genus Allosphingosinicella. The sequence goes on from CAYOJN010000155.1 coordinate 5,067, forward strand.
CCACCATTATTGCCGGGCCCGCACAGGACCAGGGTCGGCTGGCGGCCGAACTGCCTCCAGATCGCTTCGGCCGCCC
>CAYOJN010000156.1:0-5083 GCA_964404245.1 uncultured Sphingosinicella sp.
GCCGAAATCGACGGACATGGTCCTGATGCCTGGCGGGTGACGGGGGTGGCGGGCAATGACGTGCTGAACGTTCGCACCGGGCCCGGCACCCAGTATGAGGTCAGTGGCAGCTTTGCCCCGAACGAGCGCGGGCTTCAGCAGATCACCTGCGTCCCGCTGATCACACTGGCGCGATTCAGTTCGCTCACGCCCGACCAGGTCAGGGCGCTGCCGCCGCGCTGGTGCCTGATGCGTAATTCGGCGATGACCACGGCCGGATGGGTCGCACAGCGGTTCATTACACCCGACCATGGCGTCGCCGCACAGCCGCCGAAGGCGAGTGCGACCCCCCGGGCCAATTCGGCCACGCCCGCTTCGACCGGTGACCCGGCGGTGACCGCGGTCTCGCTGGTCCGAAAGCTGTATGACGCCCACGCCCGTGCCGACCAGGGTCAGGGGCCAGATCCATTGAGCGGGCGAAATGCGAGCGACTATTTCACGACCGAGATCCTCGCTCTGCTTCGCTCGGGCCAGGTGGGTGCCCATCCGCTTTACGGGGCTCAGGATTTCGACGGCCGGGTCACCAGAGTCGCCGCCGATCCTGAACAACCCGTTCTGCGCGGAATGGTGACCGTCCGTGTCGATTTCATCAATTTCGGCCAGCCGCAACGCGCCTCCTATTTCCTGCGCGCCGATACCACTCAGCCCGGTTCGCCACTGCGCATCTTTCGAGTCGAGCACGATGGCTGGTCCTTTCCCTGACGGGAGGGAAAGCCGGTGGGGAAATGGGTTTCGCGCCGGAACCAGTGAAGCTAGGACGACGGCGATGACTGGGCATCGTCCTGCTCCGCCAGGGCCTTTCCGGTCAGGTCGATCAGGCTGTCCGCGCGTTTCACCCTGAAGCGGACCTCGTCGCCGACCACGGTCTTCTCCGTATGTTCCTGAACGACCTGAGCGCTGATCGGTCTGCCGTTCACCTCGACGATGATATCTCCGACTTTAACGCCCATCGCGGATCCGGTTCCCTCCGGAAGCAGACCAGTCACCTCGGCCCCTTCCGGGTGCTGCCTCAAGTCGATGCCCATGTTGACGGAAGCCGACGCCTGGGCGGCAACATGGGCAGGCGACGCGGCAAGCGCGGCAGCGGCTGTCATTACGCCAGCAAGCTTCAAGATGTTCATGCTGTCTCACCTCTTCCGAAGATCCATCACTGTGCAGCAATGATCCTTCGGTTCGGTCGTTGGGGCTAGATCAGATGCGGCGTGAACCACGATTATTGCGGCATAAATGGGGACTATCACCGCGGGCCGGCCCGCGAGCCGTCGATTCGTACCTGTGCGATCACGGGCTCGATCCGTGCTCTGGCTTGCCGACTGGCCGAAGCCCCTAATCTTTCGCGATGAGGCTCCGTCGACAAGGAAGCTCGCGAGCGATCAGCCAAGTCGTGGAATCGCCGAAAGAGCGTGACTTTCGAAGTCAGTTTCTCGACTTCATCGCCTCTTCCGCGTCGATTCCCAGCCGGTCGGCCCGCACTTTCCACAGGTCGCGGGCGTAGGCCTGGAGATCGGCCACCTTGTCGAGTTCGTCGACGATCTCGAACCCGAAGACCGTCTCCAGCACATCCTCAAGAGTGACGATTCCGGCCACCGAGCCATATTCGTCGACCACGAGCATGATCTGGTGGCGTTCCGCGACAAATCGCTGGAAGAGCTGGTCAACGGTCAGCTCTCCCAAGGTGCTCTGAATCGGCCTCGACAGCGCGTTCAGGGCCAGGACGTCGGGCGCGCGTTTCACATGCTCCATCAGGACTTCGCCCTTGATGACGAAGCCCTGAATGTCGTCCGCATTCGCCCCCCAGACGGGAATTCGAGTGTGGGGCTTGCCGTCGACATGACGGATGAACTCGTCCGACATCATGTCCCCGGGAAGCATGAAGACGACCTTGCGGGGAGTCATGATGTCGAACGTCTTCACCTGGTCGAGCTGCAGCATGTTGTGGAGAAACTGGCTTTCGCGCGCGTGCAGCTGGCCCGATTCCTGGCCAAGATGAGCCACGGCCATCAGCTCCTCTCTATGACGCGGCGGATGTTGGGCCTTGCCGAAGGTTATCAGCCTGGTGAGCTGCTGCGAGAACCAGACCAGGGGCTTAAGGGCAACGATCATCACCGGAAGTACCCGCGCGGTGAAGGGCGCCAGCCCGACCGCGTAGCGGGCACCAATGGTCTTCGGGATGATTTCCGTGAAGATCAGGACCGCGACCGTGAGCGCGGCCGCAAAGAGCGCCTCGGTGCCGTTCCCGAACACCCGTGCATATTCGGCGCCAGCGCCGGCGGCCCCCATGGTGTGCGCAACCGTGTTGAGGGTGAGGATCGCAGCAAGCGGACGATCGATATCTCCCTTCAGCTGCTCCAGCTTCGGGGCCCAGGCCGAACCCCCGTTCTTCGCGGTCTGTATGGCCGCCGGCGTGATGGTCAGAAGCGACGCTTCAAGAAGCGAGCACAGGAAAGAGACCGCCAGCGCGATCGCGACGTAGGTGAACAGGAGGGTCATGGGAAAAGAGGTGCCTCGATGAAAGCGAGTGCCACTTACCGTCCCGGCCCGGCTGGAACAAGCCTCGCGCCGCTCATTCCATCAAACCGGATTCACCCGGCATTCACTTGCGCGGGCCCAAATCTCCTGCAAAAGCGGCGACAAGCACCGCGGGAGTGAATTTCCTGTGAAATGACAGGGATTTGGGGAGGGATCGGCCATGTCGGCCATGAAGCATGAACATTATGCCGAACTGGTCGGCAAGCTCAATTTCGTCGGAGCAGGGCCCGAGATGAAGGACAAGGTGGTGTTTTCGGACATCACCGTCGGTGGTCATGTCGGAACGCGGGCACCGGGCCTGGGCCTCAAATATGTCGCCCGCGGGACCGAATATTATAGTGTCGGTGGACGGACTTTCGCGGTCGGCGAAGGCGAATTCATGTGCATGCCGCAGGAAGTATACAGCGAGGTCGAGGTGAGGCGAACGGGGGATTCGACCCTTGGACTTTGCATTTTCGTTCGCTCCGACGGACCTTATGCTCCGGTGACGGGCGATGAGGGAAATCTCGACGAGCCCATTGTCTTCCCGGCCAATTGCACCTCCCTCGGCCGTCTTCTCGAAGGGACGATGAAAGGGCTGGTGAAGCCGGAGGCCGACCGGCCGCGCTCGGCCTCGCTGCTTCTCGGCCATCTTCGAACCCATCTCGAGCCGCTCCTGGAAGAAACGAGCCGGGGTCTTGATTCGCTCGAGGGAACGAAGGCGAGCACTCGCTACGAGAGCCTTCGGCGCCTGAACCGCGCCCGCGGCTATCTCCACTCGGTCGTCGATCGGCGGGTCGATCTTCCCGAGCTGGCCTCGGTTGCGGGAATGTCCCGCTTTCAGCTGCTTCGCTATTTCCGGGATTGCTACGGGACCCCGCCGGCCACCTATCATCGCCGGCTGAGGCTCGAACAGGCCAAGGCGGAGATGGACCGTCATGGGCTCACCTGTTCGGAAGCGGCCTTTCGCTACGGCTTTTCCGATGCCAGCAGTTTCAGCCACGCCTTTCGCCGGACCTTCGGCCGGCCGCCGCGCCAGAACTGATCCGAATTTCAGCCGGATCGAAGCGGCTGGCTCCCGGGCAGGGATCGGAACAGCAGCGGGCGCCGGCATTGGGTCCGGGCAGCCTTCAGTCACCCTCTTCTCAGCGGCTGCCCGGAAGGGCATGGTGAGGCGATGAAACCGCTGGGCGACGAGGAACGACCGCTGGATCCGCCACTGGAGGCGGAGCATGAGAGCGATGCCCATCGCCGCGACCGGCTTCTTGCCGCGCTTACCTTGATGTTCGGGATCGGTCTCGTCCTGGCCTTGCCCTTCGCTCTTCGAGCCGGGGCCGAATTCTTCCTCCCGGTGACTGCGGCGCTGGTGATCGCGATCGCCCTCGTGCCTGTGCTCGAATGGCTCGAACGTCGGCGCCTTCCGTCGGCCCTTGCGGCCTTTCTGTGCGTCGCCTTGTTTCTCTCCGCCGCCAATGCGGCCGTCGCGGCCATCGTGATCCCGGCAAGCGAATGGTTTCGCCTTCTTCCGGAGCGGATCGGGCGGCTTCGCGAAACGCTCGAGCCGGTTTTCGACATCTATGCCAATCTGGAGGCGTTCATCGATGACGTCGTCCGCCAGTTCGGCCGGTCGGCGAGCGGGGCCCCTCAGACGGTCACCGTCGAGACTCCCAATTCCATGCTCTCGATCATCGCCAGTTCGGCGCCTTTCGCAGCGATCCAGATGTTTTTCGCAGTGCTCGTCATCTTCTTCTTCCTCGCCGGCTGGACCCGGATGCGCAAGCGGACGATCACGACCAGGACGAGCTTCGATGGCGCGATGACGACGGCCCGCGTCATCCAGCAGGTGGTCGATGCCACCTCGACCTATCTCGGCACGATCACGATCGTGAATGTCGGAATGGGCCTCGTCGTCTCCTTTGTCCTTTGGCAGCTGGAGATGCCGACCCCGCTGATGTGGGGAGGGATCGTCACCGTCCTCAATTACATTCCCTATCTCGGGCCGATCGCTTCAACGGCCCTGCTTGCGCTGGGCGGGCTGATGACATTCACCGATCCCTGGTATGCGCTTCTTCCGGCGCTCAGCTTCGTCGTCATCCACATGATCGAGGCGAATATCGTCACTCCGACGGTGGTCGGCCGCCGACTGACCATCAACCCGCTCCTGATCCTGATCGCGCTGAGCTTCTGGGCCTGGGTCTGGGGAACGACCGGAGCCCTTCTTGCAGTGCCGCTCCTGATCATCATGCGAACCGTCCTCGATGCGGCCGGCAAGCCCGACATTGCGGGCTTCCTGTTCGAGGAAGGCACATTGCTCCATGAGCCCCATGAAGAGGGGCGATTGCCATCGAGGATCGGCCTCGATCCCCCGGCCTGACGAGGCTTTTCCTATTTCTTTTGCCGGGGCTTTGCGTTTGCTTGACACCCTCTGGCGCCTTCACTACTTCGCCGGCCACACCATGCGGGTGTAGCTCAGTTGGTTAGAGCGCCGGCCTGTCACGCCGGAGGTCGCGGGTTCGAGCCCCGTCACTCGCGCCAT
>CAYOJN010000157.1:0-5007 GCA_964404245.1 uncultured Sphingosinicella sp.
AATCTCGCCGGTGACTGCGGGCCAGCCGACCAGCGCGCCCCACGAGAAGACCAGGCCAAGCCAGGCCTGGGGCCACCAGGTGATCCTCTTCATGAACGGATAGAGAGCCACTGGCGCCAGGCTCACCAGGGCGATGACCTGGGCGGCCGGCCGGAGCTGAAGGAGGACGAAGAGGCCGATCAGGCTGAGGCCGACCAGCAAGGCCCAGGCCGAGCGAAGCGACGCCCGCCCGCTCGCGAGCGGCCGAAGCCGGGTACGTTCGACCTTCCGATCGAGGTCGCGGTCGACGATGTCATTATAGACGCAGCCGGCGCTACGCATGGCGAAGGCCCCCAGAGCGAGCCAGGCGATCAGCAGCCATCCGCTCTCGCCAAGGCCGGCAAGCGCGACGCTCCAGGCGCCGGGCCAGAAGAGCAGCCAGGCGCCGATCGGCCGATCAAGCCGAATCAGCGAGGCATGGGGCCGGATTGCGCGTGGCAATGCACCGATGAGCCCGCGCCGCTCGCTGTCGGGAACCACGTCGCTCAGGGCCTGGTCGGTCTGCACCCGGCGCTGATGCCCGCCGCCTTCGGGGAAGTCGAGTCCACGCCAAGAGCGACACCAGTGATGATCCTCGACTGCCGTTCTGTTTGACCTCTGCCTGCTTCCCTTGCACTCGACGCGGGCAGCCCGACGGCGTTAGTGGGAGCGATGCCTGCAACACCCGCCTGGCCCCCTTCCAGCCTTCCGCGCCTCTTCGTGGAGGAGACGCTCGAATTGGCCCGGTCGCTCACTCTGGAAGGTCCGCCGGCCCATTATCTTGCCGGCGTGCTTCGGCTCCAGCCGGGCGCGAAGGTGAAACTGTTCGACGATCGGAGCGGTGAATGGCTTGCCGAGATCGTCGAGGCACGCCGCAAGAGTGTGACGGTCCTCCTGGCGCAAAAGCTTCGGCCACGCGAGGAGGCGCCGGACCTCTGGCTCCTTTTCGCTCCGATCAAGCGCGGGCGGATTGACTGGCTGGTAGAAAAGGCGACGGAACTTGGCGCCCGCCGGCTCGTGCCTGTCCTCACCCGGCGAACGATCGTCGACCGGCTCAATCCCGATCGGCTCCGGGCCCATATGATCGAGGCAGCCGAGCAATGCGAACGAACGGCGCTTCCCGCGCTTGCGAAGCTCTGCAAGCTCGAAACCCTGCTCTCCGACTGGCCGGCGGACCGGACTCTCTATTTCGCCGACGAGTCAGGGGGCGAAGCGATGAAGGCGGCTGTCGGCACTGGACCGGCCGCCATCCTGATCGGCCCTGAAGGCGGGTTTACTTCGGAGGAGCGAGAGGTGATCGGCACAGTCCCGAAGGCGCGCGCGATCAGCCTTGGGCCGCGGATCCTTCGTGCCGATACCGCAGCAATCGCCGCCATGGCTGTCTGGATGAGCCTGGCCGGTGACTGGTCGACCCCGCCGACGCGTTAGCGGGCGGCGATCCCATTGCGGGGTTGCCGATCTGGACCTAGAGGGCGGCCATGACGACCCGGACCGAAACCGCAGCAGGCGACCATCTCATCGAGGGTCGGGACGACCTGCTCGCTACCTTTGCCAAAGGCGAGAAGCCGGCCGATCGATGGTCGATCGGGACCGAACATGAGAAATTCGTCTACCGGGTGGCCGATCACCGCGCGCCTTCCTGGGAGGAAGACGGCGGGATCAGGGACCTGCTTCTGGCGATGACCGAGTTCGGCTGGAGCCCGGTCGAGGAGAAGGGAAAGGTCATCGCCCTGGCCGGCCCCGACGGGACCGTGAGCCTCGAACCGGCCGGCCAGCTGGAACTTTCGGGCACCCAGCGCGAACATCTCCACCAGACCTGCGCCGAGGCGGAGCGGCACCTCTCCCAGGCCAAGGCGGTCGGCGAGAAACTCGGGCTCGGTTTCCTCGGTCTGGGAATGTGGCCCGACAAGGCCCGGTCGGACCTGCCGGTCATGCCCAAGGGGCGCTACGACATCATGCGCGCCTATATGCCGACGAAGGGCGATCTCGGCCTCGACATGATGCTCCGGACCTGCACCATCCAGGTCAATCTCGATTATTCCTCCGAAGCCGACATGGTCCGAAAGTTCCGGGTCGGGCTTGCCCTTCAGCCGCTTGCCACCGCCTTGTTCGCCAATTCGCCCTTCACCGAGGGACGACCCAACGGCTTCCTGTCCTTCCGAAGCCATATCTGGTCAGACACCGATCCCGACCGGACGGGTATGCTTCCCTTCGTATTCGAAGATGGCTTCGGCTATGAACGCTATCTGGATTATGCGCTCGACGTGCCGATGTATTTCGTGTTCCGGGACGGTGAATATCTGGACGCTTCCGGCCAGTCCTTCCGCGATTTCCTGAACGGCCGACTACCGGCACTTCCCGGCGAACAGCCCCTTGTCTCGGACTTTATCGATCATCTTTCGACCATCTTCCCCGAAGTGAGACTCAAGAGCTTCCTTGAAATGCGCGGCGCCGATGGCGGGCCCTGGGGCCGGATCTGCGCCCTCCCCGCTTTCTGGGTCGGGTTGCTCTATGACGATTCCGCGCTCGACGCCGCCTGGGACGAAGTGAAGGATTGGAGCCTTGATGCCCGCCAGGCGCTTCGCGACAGCGTCCCTCGGGACGGGCTGAAGGCGATCACGCCCGACGGCGAGAGCCTTCAGGCGCTCGGACGGAGAATCCTCGCAATCTCCGAAGCCGGGCTCAAGGCGCGTGGCCGGCTGAATGCGTCCGGCGACAATGAATCGGGCTTCCTGGACCCGCTTCGGGAGGTGCTCGCCAGCGGGGTCACACCGGCCGAAAGGCTGCTTCAGAAATATCACGGCGCCTGGGGAGGCGAGGTCAGCCATGTCTATGAGGAGGAGAGCTTCTGATGCGGCATGATCAGCGCCGAACGCTCTATCCCGGGATCGAGCCCTATGAGAACGGCTTTCTCGATGTCGGCAATGGTCACACGCTCTATTGGGAACGCTGCGGAACGCCGGGCGCGAAGCCGGTCATCTTCCTCCACGGCGGCCCTGGAGCGGGCTGCAGCCCGGATCATCGCCGCCAGTTCGACCCCGAGCGCTATGACATCCTCCTGTTCGACCAGCGCGGCTGCGGCCGATCCACGCCCCATGCGTCACTCGAGGCGAATACCACCTGGCACCTGGTCGAGGATATGGAGCGGCTTCGCGTTCAATGGGGAGTCAACCGCTGGATGCTGTTCGGCGGCTCCTGGGGGTCGACGCTGGCCCTCGCTTATGCGCAAAAATATCCGGAGCGCGTGACCGAGCTGGTGCTCCGCGGAATCTTCACCTTCCGCCAGACCGAGCTCGATTGGCTCTATGGTTATGGTGCCTCGGAAATCTTTCCGGACAAGTGGCAGGCCTTTCTTGAGCCGATCCCGGAGGCGGAACGCGGCGACGTCGTTGCCGCCTATCGCCGCCTTCTGACCGGGAGCGACTCCGAAGCGCAGCTTCGCGCCGCCAAGGCCTGGAGCCGGTGGGAAGCGGAGACGGTGACTTTGCTTCCCGATCCGAAAGTGATCGAGGATTTCACCGACGATGATTTCGCGGTGGCGGTGGCGAGGATCGAAAACCATTACATGCATGAGAAAGGCTGGCTCGAAGAGGGCCAGCTGCTTCGCGAGGCCCACCGCCTGAAGGGGATCAGGGGGATCATCGTCCAGGGGCGCTATGATTGCTGCACGCCTCCGTCCACCGCCTGGGCACTTCACCAGGCCTGGCCGGACTCGCAGCTGGAGATCGTTCCCGACGCCAGTCACTTGTTCAACGAGCCTGGAATATTGGACGGCCTGGTCCGCGCCAGCGACGCCTTCGCCGACTGATCGTTCATCCGCCTTCTGGTGAAGGTCCCGGTTAAGGACTACCGTGCCGGCGACTCGGTGCCGTAACGATATCGGGGAGGGGGGAAGAATGATCAGATCCGTCGGAACGTCCTTGGCGGCCGCATTGGCCATCTCGTCAGCGCCTGCTTCCGCTCAGCCGGCGGAGAACCGCCCCTTTTCGGCGAGCGGCGCGCTCGAGATTTGCGAGTGCCGGTTTGGCGATCATGTCGTCCCGCTGGAAGCGGGGAGACGTTACGAAATCGCTGCAACCACCGCCGCCTTCGATGCCATGCTCCGGGTCTACCGGAACCAAGGCAGTGATCCGCTGGCCGAGGACGATGACAGCGGCGGCGATCGCAATCCGCGCCTTGTGTTCACTGCGCCGGAGAGCGGCGACTATCTGGTCAGGGTGACGAGCTTCGGCGCCGAAGGCGCCGGCCCCTATGATCTCCAGATCAATGCGCTCGAGGCCCTTCCTGCGCCGATCACCAGAGCCACGGCGAGCGAGACCTTGAGCTGGCAGGTCTATGAAGGTGCGCTGGAAGGAAGCGACCCGGTCGAAGGCGGAATGCGGTTCGACGATTATGCGATCGACCTGGAAGCCGGGCAGAGCGCGATCATTCGGCTAGATTCGGAAGGCTTCGATCCGGTCGCCAAGGTCTATGCTGCCGATCAGAGGGGGATCCAGGAACTGGCTTCCGACGACGATAGCGGCGGCGGGCTCAACGCCTTCCTTCTGTTCAACCCGGATCGAAGCGGCACCTATATCGTCCGGGTCAGCGCCTATTCGACCGACGGTACCGGCCCCTATCGATTGCGCATAGCCAGATAGAGCTTCTCCCTGCGCGCCGGGAAGAGCCGGGACCGGATCACTCCGCCGGCAGGGGTTGCGAAGGCCTGGGCGCCGGCTTCAGCCTGTTGATCAGCCTCGGGATCGGCGCGTTGCGGTCCATCCACTCGGCATAGTCCCGATAGGCCGGATCGGCCATCAGGTGCTTCTCCTCGGTTCGGGCGCGCCAGTAATAGACTCCGGTCACCATTGCGAGCACGGCCGTGTTCCGGATCATGTCGACGGGATTTCCGGTCGTTGCGAGGAACGGCATCACTCCGAACCACCAGAAGATGTTCTTGGACACATAAGCGGGATGCTTGGTCCAGGAATAAGGGCCGTGGGTGAGGAT
>CAYOJN010000158.1:0-4953 GCA_964404245.1 uncultured Sphingosinicella sp.
ATATGGACGACCCGGCGATCAGCATCGAGCAGCTGATGGAGCATATTCCGGGACCCGATTTCCCGACTGGGCCGCTGATCCTGGGCCAGGCCGGGATCCGGGCCGCCTATCATGGCGGGCGCGGATCGATCATCATGCGGGCCAGGCACAAGGTCGAGGAGAGCCGCGGCGATCGCCGATCGGTCGTCCTTACCGCCATTCCCTACCAGGTCGGAAAATCGAACCTGGTCGAAAAGATCGCCGAAGCCGCCAAGGACAAGAGGATCGAGGGCGTCGCCGACATCCGCGACGAATCCAACCGGGAAGGCGTCCGTGTCGTCATCGACCTCAAGCGCGACGCGACGCCCGACGTCGTCCTGAACCAGCTCTGGAGGCACACTCCGGCCCAGTCCTCCTTCCCGGCCAACATGCTTGCAATCCGCGGCGGCCGGCCGGAGACCCTGTCGCTTCGGGACATTATCGAAAGCTTCGTCCGCTTCCGCGAGGAAGTGATCACACGAAGAGCGAAGTATGAGCTCGCCAAGGCAAGGGACCGGGCCCATCTCTTGCTCGGTCTGGTCATTGCGGTCACCAATCTCGACGAAGTCGTACGGATCATCCGCGGATCGGCCTCCCCGGCCGAAGCCCGGGCCGCCCTTCTCTCCCGCGACTGGCCGATCGCCGAGATCGCTTCCTATATCGCCCTCGTCGAAGCGGTCGAACAGGAGGTCGAAGGCGACAGCTATCGCCTCTCCGATGCCCAGGTAAGAGCGATATTGGAGCTTCGGCTCCACCGACTCACGGCCCTTGGCCGGGACGAGATTGCCGGCGAGCTTCGCGAGCTTGCGATCTCGATCGCCCAGCTGCTCGAGATACTTGGCGACCGGGTGAAGCTCTATTCGGTGATGCGCCAGGAATTTGACGAGATTGCCGATGCCTTCGCGACCCCAAGGGTGACCGATATCGCCCCTGCGGCCGACGGGATCGATGACGAGGACCTGATCGAGCGCGAGGAGATGGTCGTTACCGTCACCCTGGGCGGCTATATCAAGCGCACCCCGCTCGACACGTTCCGGGCCCAGCGCCGCGGCGGCAAGGGCCGGGCCGGGATGGCGACCAAGGACGAGGATGCGATCACCAACCTGTTCGTGACCTCGACCCACACGCCGGTCCTGTTCTTCTCAAGCCATGGCAAGGTCTATCGGCTGAAGGTCTGGCGCCTTCCGGAAGGCGCACCCCAGGCGCGCGGCCGGCCGATGGTGAACCTGCTTCCGCTTGCCCAGGGCGAGACGATCTCGACCGTCCTTCCGCTTCCGGAGGACGAAGAGGAGTGGAGGAACCTCCATGTCATCTTCGCGACTGCGAAGGGGGGCGTCCGTCGCAACAGCATGGATGCCTTTGCCAACGTGCCCTCCAACGGCAAGTTCGCGATGCGCTTCGAGGAAGATGCGACCGACCGGCTGATCGGGGTCGCCCTGCTCAGCGAGGACGACGATGTCCTGCTCGCCACCCGGAACGGGAAGGCGATCCGGTTCGAGGCCACCGCAGTCCGCGAATTCCAGAGCCGGACCTCGACCGGGGTTCGCGGGATCAGCCTCCAGAAGGACGATGAAGTCATCTCCCTGTCGATCCTGAAGGGCTTCGCCGCAACGACTGAGGAGCGCGATTCCTATCTTCGAGCAGCGCCCTGGAAGGAAAATGAGAACCAGCCGACGCTTTCGCCCGAGCGGATGAACGCGTTCGCCGAGGCAGAGGAGTTCATCCTCACAGTCACCGCCAATGGCTATGGAAAGCGGACTTCGGCCTTCGAATATCGGCGCACCAATCGCGGCGGCCAGGGGATCACCAATATCGAGACCTCGACCCGCAACGGCCATGTCGTCGCCAGTTTCCCGGCCCATAATGGCGAGCAGCTGATGCTCGTCACCGACCAGGCGAAGTTGATCCGGACCAGCGTCGGCGACATTCGGATTGCCGGTCGCAACACCCAGGGCGTGACGATCTTCCGGGTGGCCGGCGGCGAGAAGGTCGTCTCGGCGGCGAAGATCGACGAGGAGGAAGAGCCGGAAAACGAGGCCGAGGAACTGGTCGCCGAAGATCTGGCCGAAGCGCCTCTGGACAGCGGTACGGACCAGGTCCAGCTCGACGACGGCACCGGACCGGACACCCTTCCTGACTCCCAGGAAGAGGAAGACGGCGAGCCTCAGGCCTGAGCCTGAAAAGACTCTCCGGCGCCCGTTTCGGGCGCCGGAGGCTGGTCAAACCGGCTCAGGCGTTGCGGTAGCGGAAGCGCAGAAGCGGGTAGGCAAGACCAATCCCGACCAGGAATCCCCCGATATGGGCAGCGATCGCGACCTGGATTCCGCTTCCCGTCCCGGGAATGCCGCCGCCGGCGGCGATGATCCGGATGATGAGGTTGAGGATGACCCAGGCGACCAGAAGCCAAAGGGCATTGATCCACAAGGCGAGCCGCGGATTGGCCAGCTTCACCTTGTTGCGGCCGAACAGAAGGGCATAAGCGCCGAGAACGGCCGAAATGGCACCGCTCGCTCCGACCATCGGCACGGCCGAGGTCGGATCCGTCACATATTCGGCGCCCGCCGCTGCATAGGCGCCGACGACATAGAGGATGAGAAGCCCGGGCGCACCGAGCACCGATTCCACCGGCCGTCCGCAGACGACCAGGATCAGCATGTTGAACAACAGGTGCACGAAGCCAGCGTGGATCAGGGTCGCCGTCAGCGGAGTCAGCCAGAAAGGCGCGAATGGAAGCCCCTGATCGCCGAAAGCCAGGCGGGCCGGAAGGAAGCCGCCCCAGATCGCGACCCAGACTTCGCGCTGGAGAGTCCAGGCAAGCAGCCAGGCCGCGACGGTCCCGGCGAGGATGAAGAGCGTCAGCCGAGCGCGGCTCCAGCTAGCTGGAAGGCGCATGGAGGCTCAAAGGAACTCGATCTTGGCGATCTCGAAATATTTGTCGCCCGAAGGCGCCGAAAATTCCACTTCGTCGCCGACGGTTCGGCCGATGAGCGCGCGGCCAAGCGGCGAATTATAGCTGATCCGGCCGATCCGGGCATCGGCCTCGGTCTCGCCGACGATCTGATATTTGATCGGCTTGTCATTCTCGTCGAGCAGATGGACGGTGGCGCCGAAAACGACCTTGTCGCCTGACAGGGTCGTCGGATCGATCACCATTGCCCGGCTGATCCGGTCCTCGAGGTCGGCAATCTGCGCCTCGACCTGACCCTGCCGTTCCTTGGCGGCATGATATTCCGCATTTTCCGACAGATCGCCATGACCGCGGGCTTCCTCGATCGCGTCGATGATTGCCGGACGCTCCACGGTCTTCAGATGACGAACGTCGTTCTGGAGCTTCTCATAGCCCTCTGCCAATATGGGCAGCTTGTCGACCGTCGCCATTCACTTCGCCTTTCGTCAAAACTTTTCTGAAGCGGCCCGACCGCAGGAACCGCAGGGATAAAGGACTGGATTGTTCAGGAATTCGTGTTGGACGCTGAATAATAGTCCTGCAGCGAGCGCACTTCAAGGCTGTGGTCCTTCAGCGACGCAATCGCCCTTACCACAGCGACGCTCGACGCTGCAGTCGTGAAGTAAGGCAGCTTCTGGGCAACGGCGGAGCCGCGGATCGACGATGAATCCTTGTGGCTCTGACAGCCTTCGGAGGTGTTGAAGATCAGGTAGATCTCGCCATCCTTGATCTTGTCGACGATGTGCGGGCGTCCCTGGGCCACCTTGTTGACCCGCTCCACCTCGAGCCCTTCGCGGGCGAGATAGTCGGCCGTTCCGCCGGTGGCGACGACCCGGAATCCGAATTCGATCAGCGCCCGCACCGGAGGGAGGATGATGGGCTTGTCGCTGTCCTTGACCGAGACGAACAGGGTCCCGGAAAGGGGCAAGGCGACTCCGCTTCCCTGCTGAGATTTCAGGAAAGCAGTAGCGAAATCGTCCGCGATTCCCATCACTTCTCCGGTTGACTTCATTTCCGGTGAGAGGACGGGATCGGTGCCGGGGAAGCGCGCAAAGGGAAAAACGGCTTCCTTGACCGCAATATGCGCGACGTCGCGCCGGATCGGCAGGAAATCCATCAGCGGCTCGCCGGCCATCACCCGGGCGGCGATCTTGGCAATCGGTGCACCGATCGTCTTGGCGACGAACGGAACGGTCCGGCTGGCGCGAGGATTGACCTCGATCAGGTAGACGGTCCCGTCCTTGACCGCGAACTGGCCGTTCATCAGGCCCCGGACTCCGAGCGCGAGGGCAAGTTCGCGGGCCTGGCGCTCGATTTCGGCAATGATTGCGGGGTCGAGGCTGTAGGGCGGCAGCGAGCAGGCGCTGTCGCCGGAATGGACCCCGGCCTCCTCGATATGCTGCATCACTCCGGCGATGACGACGTCACGGCCATCCGAAATGGCGTCGACATCGACCTCGATCGCGTCGCGCAGATACTGGTCGATCAGAACCGGGCTGTCTCCGGACACCTGCACCGCCGTATGGATATAATCTTCAAGCTGGGCCGGCCCGTCGACAATCTCCATCGCCCTGCCGCCGAGCACATAGGATGGCCGGGTGAGAACCGGATAGCCGATCCTCGAAGCGACCTGGAGCGCCTCGTCCCGGCTTCGGGCAATGCCGTTGAGCGGCTGCCTCAGTCCGAGCCGGTCGACCAGCGCGGCAAAGCGCTCGCGATCCTCGGCAAGGTCGATCGCGTCGGGCGAGGTTCCGAGGATCGGGATCCCTTCCTTTTCCAGAGCCGCAGCGATCTTCAGCGGAGTCTGGCCGCCGAACTGCACGATCACCCCGACCAGTTCGCCGCTCGAGGCCTCGACATGGAGGATCTCGAGGACGTCCTCGACTGTCAGCGGCTCGAAATAGAGGCGGTCGGACGTGTCGTAGTCGGTGCTCACCGTCTCCGGGTTGCAATTGATCATCACCGTTTCGAAGCCGGCTTCCTTCAGC
>CAYOJN010000159.1:0-4921 GCA_964404245.1 uncultured Sphingosinicella sp.
GCCGGGCTGGTCAATCCCGGAATCGCTGTTTATCTGCCAGGCGTTGGCGCTTTGCGACGAGGGGAGTCCTATACATGGCTGATCGGGAGTCGATGCCCTACGACGTGGTGATCGTGGGGGCCGGGCCGGCGGGTCTGGCGGCCTCGATCCGCCTCAAGCAGCTGGCCGCCGAAGCCGGCCGCGAGCTTTCCGTGTGCATCCTCGAAAAGGGATCGGAGGTCGGTGCCCACATCCTTTCCGGCGCGGTCGTCGACCCGCGGGCACTCGACGAGCTCCTTCCAGACTGGGAGTCGCTGGACAGCCCGCTGACGGTCCCGGTAACCCGAAACGAGCATTGGGTGCTGACGGCGAAGAAGAGATACGGCTTCCCTCATATCCTGATGCCGCCCTTCATGAACAACAAGGGCACCTACACGGTCAGCCTCGGCAATCTATGCCGCTGGCTTGCAGGCCAGGCCGAAGCCCTTGGAGTCGAGATCTTTCCAGGCTTTGCGGCCGCCGAAGTCCTGTTCAACGACGACGGATCCGTGAAGGGGGTCGCAACCGGGGACATGGGCGTCGCCCGGGACGGGACCCACCGCCCCGACCACCAGCCCGGAATGGAGCTTCATGGCCGCTACACTTTCTTTGCCGAAGGGGTCCGGGGCCATCTCACCAAGGAGCTGACCCGGATCTTCGAGTTGGCTTCCGAAAGCCAGCCGCAGGTCTATGGGATCGGGCTCAAGGAATTGTGGGACGTCGATCCCGAAAAGCATGAACCGGGCCGGGTCATCCACACTCAGGGCTGGCCGCTGTCCGAAGGCACCTGGGGTGGCGGCTTTCTCTATCACCAGGATAATGGCCAGGTCGCCCTGGGCTTCGTCGTTGCCCTCAATTATCGCAATCCCTGGCTTTCGCCGTTCGAGGAATTCCAGCGCTGGAAGCAGCACCCGTCGATCCGCCAGTTCCTGGAAGGCGGTCGCCGGGTCGCCTATGGATCGAGGGCAATCAACGAAGGCGGCTATCAGTCCATCCCGAAGCTGGTTTTCCCCGGCGGCGCACTGATCGGCTGCTCGGCGGGTTTCGTGAACGTGCCCCGGATCAAGGGCAGCCATACAGCGATGAAATCGGGAATGCTCGCGGCCGAAGCCGCCTTCGAGGCCATTGTCGCCGAGCGAAGCGCCGACAGGCTCGATTCCTATGAGAGCGCACTCCATTCCAGCTGGGTGGCGGATGAATTGAAGAAGGTTCGCAACGTCGAGCCGATGGTCGCCAAATTCGGCGGGACGATCGGCACCGTTCTTGCCGGCGCCGACATGTGGATGCGCCAGATCGGGATCGGCCTTCCGTTCACGATGCGGCACCATCCGGACCATGAAAGCCTGTGGCGGCAGGACATGATGCCGAGGATCGACTATCCCAAGCCCGACGGAGTGATCAGCTTCGACCGCCTGTCTTCGGTCTTCCTGTCCAACACCAATCACGAGGAGGACCAGCCGATCCACCTCACGCTGAAGGACGAGTCGATCCCGACCGCAGTCAATCTCCCTCTTTATGCCGGGCCCGAGCAAAGATATTGCCCGGCAGGCGTTTATGAGTTTGTCGAGGAAGCTGGCCTGACCCGGCTCCAGATCAACGCCCAGAATTGCGTCCATTGCAAGACGTGCGACATCAAGGATCCGACCCAGAACATCAACTGGGTGGTTCCGGAAGGGGGAGGAGGCCCCAATTATCCAAACATGTAGATCCTTGCCTCTGGCGGCTCTTGTCTTCGCTTTGGCTTTCACTTCGCCGGCCGCTTCGAAGGCGGCCGAGGCCAATCCGCTTACCACCTATGCCCAGGCCCGGGCGGCGTCCTCGTCGGGCGCCGTCGAACAGGCAAGCGCCGGCTTCGCCGCTGCCCTGGCCGCCGAGCCCGACAACGAACTGGTGGCCTCGCAGGCGCTCGGCCATGCCGTCCCGGCGGGCGACTGGAGCCTCGCTTTGGCCGCCGTCCGCCAGCTCGAGCGGCTTGGCGAGATGAGGCCCGAACATCGCTTCCTCCTCGTCGCGGACGCCTTTCGGGGCAAGGACTGGAAGCGCGCCCGCCAGCAGATCGACCTCATTGAACAGGAAAGACTGTTCGGCTTTTCGGTCCCGGTCCTTCGCTCCTGGCTTGCCTTCGGGACACGGCGCGGCGATCCGTTGACGTTCCTTCCGGTCGAGGGGCTGGATGGAGTCGCGTCTTCCTATGCCGCCCAGCACCGGGTGCTCGTGGACCTCGCCAAGGGCCGAAACC
Source organism: uncultured Sphingosinicella sp. (assembly GCA_964404245.1). Taxonomy (GTDB): domain Bacteria; phylum Pseudomonadota; class Alphaproteobacteria; order Sphingomonadales; family Sphingomonadaceae; genus Allosphingosinicella. The sequence goes on from CAYOJN010000159.1 coordinate 2,258, forward strand.
TCGACGTCCAGCAGATCCTGACCGGCCTTGCATCGGCCGGTCCCCGTGCAGCCAGGCTTCGGGTTGCAGCTGCAGCAGCGCTTGCAGAAAACCGAAAGCGGGACACCGCTCTTGCCCTGCTCCAGGGCGATGATCCCGTTTTCGTTGCCGCTCGCGCCCTCCTCGAGCGCAATCGGCTTCGATCGGCGATCGACAGCCCGGCGGCCGGAATGGCGGAGCTGCTGGTCCGGTTGTCGATCGATCTTCACTCCCAGGATCTCACCCCGCTTGCCCTCAACTTCGCCCGGATCGCGACCTGGCTTGCCCCGGAGAAGAGCGAGAGCTGGCTGGTCGCGGCCGAACTGATGGGCGAAATCGGCCGCTATTCCGAAGCGGTGGTTCTGCTCGACCAGGTGCAGGCATCGGATCCGTTCGCCGTCCAGGCCCGAAACCAGAAGGTCCGGATGCTGGTCTCGGCCGACGAGACCGACGTAGCGCTTGCAAGGGCAACCGCTGCGGCCGAAGCGCCCGAAGCGTCGGCGGCGGACTGGGTCAGGCTTGGCGAGGTACGGATGGAAGCCGGTCTCCACGCCGAGGCTGCCAAGGCTTTCGAACAGGCAATCCTGGCGTCGAAGGAGGCTCCGGCCTCGCTTCAGCCCTGGGCGCTCTGGCTCCTTCGTGGAAGCGCGCATGACGAAGCGGGGCAATGGCCGGAAGCGCTCGCCGCGCTCGAGGAGGCGTACCGGCTTGCGCCCGACCAGCCCCTGGTCCTCAACTATCTCGGCTATTCGCAGCTCGAGCAGAGGCAGAATCTGGACGAGGCCGAACGGCTGATCCGCGAGGCACACCGGCGTGCGCCGGACAATGCCGCAATCACCGATTCCCTCGGCTGGGCACTGTTCCTCAAGGGCGATGTGGACGGAGCGATCCCGCTTCTTGAACAGGCCAGCCGCGGCGAACCGGGCGATGTCGAGATCAACGAGCATCTTGGCGATGCCTATTTCACCGCCGGCCGCCGGATCGAGGCCCGTTTCGCCTGGAAGGCTGCTGCCGTCTATGCCGAAGGCGAGGATTCCAAGCGGCTCGAAGCGAAGATCCGCTCCGGCCTCACGCCCCAGCTCGCCGCTCGCTGACCGGTCATGGCCGGTCCAAAGGCCGAGACCGCGTTCGCGAAGATCAACCTCGCGCTCCACCTGCGCTCGCGCCGGCCGGACGGCTATCACGAGATCGAGACCGTCTTCGCCTTCTGCGAGGATGGCGACGTTCTGACCGCCAGGGCCGGCGAGCAATTGTCGCTGGAAGTGACCGGGCCGTTCGCTTCCCAGCTTTCGCCCGAGGAGGGCAATAGCGTCCTCAAGGCGGCCCGGGCCATCGGAGTGACGGCCGAGCTGCGGCTCGACAAGAGGCTTCCGGTTGCCGCCGGGCTTGGCGGGGGATCGGCCGATGCGGCGGCCCTGATCCGGCTGTTCGGCGGCGAGCAGCGGCTCGAGGCGGCCTCGCTTGGCGCCGACGTCCCGGCCTGCCTACTGAGCCGCACTGCCCGCGGGGAAGGGATCGGGGACAGGCTCGAGCCGATCGATCTTCCGGGGCTGAGCGGAACTCCGGTGCTTCTCGTCAATCCGGGCGTACCGCTTTCCACCGCAGCGGCTTACTCGGCCTGGGACGGGATCGATCGAGGTCCGCTCGGCGACTGGGAGAAAGGTCGCAACGATCTCGAAGCCCCGGCACGAAGGCTGGCCCCCGAAATCGGCGACGTTCTCGACGCCCTTGGCGCCGCCCGCTTCTCGCGAATGTCCGGTTCCGGCGCCACCTGCTTCGGACTGTTCGATTCCGAGGCTGAACGGGACCAATCGGCTTCAAGGATCCGGGCCTTGAGGCCCCGATGGTGGACCTTGTCCAGCCGCCTTCGCTGACCGGGTTTTTCCGTCCCTTCTGACCCATTGGTCCCATAAGGGAACAGGCCAAAGCGGGCGTTAACCATTGAAACAGGCAGATTGCCGTTATGGCACGGCTCTTGCTGCATTGCTGGCGACGGGTCGAGGCGCAGGGTAGGCGTCGACATCCGCGCCGCGGTCCCCGCCCCCCACCGGACGGGCGCCGCGGACAGCTCAGCCGGGCCGCTTCGTGCAAGTGGCCCGGCTATTTTTTTGCCGACTGGAAGCGCCGGGCAATGATAAAGGGGTTCGATGCGATCCCTGCTCCCCTTGATCCTTCTTGTTCCTTCTGCCTGCGGCGAGGTGTCCAAGGGCGGTAAGGGTTCGGCCGAAGTGGATAGTCGGATTGACTGCCAGGTCGCCGGCGCCGCTGCTTTCGAACCGGTCTGCACGGTCGAGCAGTTTCAGGCCTCGAGGGGTAGGACGCTGACGATCCGAAAGCCCGATGGTGGCTTCCGGCGCCTCCTGGTTACGACCGACGGGCGTGGGGTCGTTGCCGCCGACGGCGCCGAAAAGGCGCTCGTCACCCGGACCGACGACGGCCTGATAGAGGTTTCAATAGGTGGCGATCGCTTCCGGCTTCCGGCCCGGACCCGATCATGATCGTCCTCACGGCCGACGAAATGCGGGCCGCCGAAGCGAAGGCGATCGCCAGCGGGATATCGGTCGAGACCCTGATGGAGCGGGCCGGCCAGTGGGCGGCCGAAGCGATCTGGAGGCAGTTCGGCCGCCAGCCGACCCTGGTCCTGTG
>CAYOJN010000160.1:0-4920 GCA_964404245.1 uncultured Sphingosinicella sp.
CCCCGTGATCCGGCGCGAGGATGGCAGCTGGCTCTACATGCTCCCGAGCACGGTCGACGATATCGAGATGGGAATCAGTCATGTCGTTCGCGGCGAGGATCATGTCACCAATACCGGGCTTCAGCTCCAGATGTTCGAGGCGCTCGGCGCGGAGGCGCCGGTCTTCGCCCATGAAGCGCTGCTGGTGGGATCGGAAGGCAAATTATCAAAACGGCTCGGATCGCTCGGCGTCGAGGCGATGCGGGAGGCGGGGATCGAACCGCAGGCGCTGATCGCCAAGCTCGCACGGATTGGAACCAGTCTCCCGGTCGAGCCACTCGTGGATCGCGAGCCGCTGATCGAGAGCTTCGACTTCTCGACCTTCGGTCGGGCGCCCGCCCGTTTCGACCTGGACGAGCTGTCCGCCCTCAATGGTCGGATCGTGCACCAGCTTTCGTTCGAGGCCGTCCGCGACCGGCTTCCCGACGGCATGAGCGAGGCGGACTGGGAGGCGATCAGGCCCAACCTCTCGACGGTCGCCGAAGCGGCCAATTGGTGGGAAATCCTCCACGGCCATGTGGAGCGGTCGGCAAGCGCGGAAGACAAGGCGTTCCTCACCGAAGCTGCGGATGCGGCCGAAGCGATCGACTGGTCGAGCCCGCCCTGGCCGCAACTGATTGCCCGACTCAAACAGACCAGCGGGCGTTCCGGAAAGGCGCTCTTCCTTCCGCTCCGCCGGGCCCTGACGGGCCGCGACAGCGGTCCGGAAATGGCCGCCTTGCTGCCTTTGATCGGACGGGAGGAGACGGTGTCGAGACTACGCTCGGCTGCAGGCTGAAAACCCGAACCACGGAAAATCCGCTCATCCGATTTCGACACGGATTTCGAGCGGAGCTTTTTGTCTTGTACAACGTTTGTGACAATATATCATAGAGACGTTATAACATCCAGCAGAAGCAAGGGAGAGGGACATGGACAATGGCAATTTTCTCGATCGAAAGCGGGCAAGCCCAGTCGGTTTCGCCCTTGTTGTTGCCGGCCATGCCGCCGCCCTTTCTGCCCTGGTCATGATTAAGGGACCGGAGATCATTCCCAGCCCGTTCAGGCCGACGCTCATCCACAATGTCCTTCCAACTCCGCCCGCCGAGCCTCCGCCGCCAGAGCCGGAACCGGTCCGAAAGATGGAGCAACTCCCCCAGCAGCCCACGCGAATCGATCGCATCGAGCCGATCATTGATCCGATCGTCCGAGGGCCTGTCGTCACGGCCGATCCGCTGCCGCCGCTGAGGCCGCGGACTTTGCCGCCGGGAACCGGAACCACCGCAACACCCCTGCCCGATCCAGTCGTGGAACCGGTTCGAATCGAAGCGCGGATCGACCCGAAATATGCGCACGCCCTTCAGCCACCCTATCCGGCTTCGGAGCAAAGGGCCCAGCGTGAGGGCGAAGTCCGAATCCGGGTGACGATCGGCGCCGATGGCCGGGTCAAGGCGGTCGAGCGGCTGAGCGCGACCACCGATGCCTTCTGGTCGACGGCCGAACGCCACGCCCGCGCCCGCTGGCGGTTCCAGCCGGCGACCGTGGATGGCAGGCCGGTCGAAAGCCAGAAGGTGATGACGCTCCAGTTCAGGCTCGAGGACTGAGCGGGTCGCACAGGAGCGACGGCTGGATTCGCCAACCGGAAGGTCCGATCGGCCCGGGGTGGCGAAGAGGAAGGTGACTCATTATCTTCAGGCAATGCCGCTTCCGCGTCCCGCCTCGCCCAGAACGCTCTGGAATGATTTGCGCGCCTTTACGGCGCAGCGATCCCGCTATCGATGGATCGCCGCCCTGATGGCGCTCGTCATTCCGGTCGGAATCCTGTTCGCTTTCTACCTGGATGCCCAGACCAACATCTATCCGCGACGGATCATCTATTATGTCGACAGCTGGCCTGCCGATCGGACCGACGACGAGATAAGGGCCAAGCAGGAGGCCGATATCGAGGCCCGGAAGGCCTTCGAAGAGGAGCGGCGCCAGCAGTTCCAGCGGCTGGACAACCAGCTGGACCGGATCGGCCTTTGATCGACCGGCGCTGGATGGAGGCGGCGATCGCGCTTGGCGAGCGCGGCCGAGGTCAGACTTCGCCCAACCCCAACGTCGGCTGCGTCATCGTCAAGGACGACCGGGTCGTCGGCCGCGGCTGGACCCAGCCTGGCGGTCGCCCGCATGCGGAAGCCGTGGCGCTCGATCAGGCCGGACCCGAGGCGCAAGGCGCAACCATCCATGTCACCCTGGAACCCTGTGCCCATCGCGACGGGCGCGGCCGATCCTGTGCCGACCTGCTGGTCGAGGCGCGGCCGGCGAGGATCGTCATTGCGCTCGCTGATCCCGATCCGCGAACCGATGGCGCCGGCATAAGCCGGCTCATGGAGGCCGGGATCGAAGTGGAGGTCGGCACCGAAGCAGCTTCGGCGGAGCGGAGCCTGGCCGGTTTCCTCAGCCGGATTCGACGCCGCCGCCCGTATGTGACCTTGAAACTTGCAATGTCCATCGACGGCAAGATCGCACTGCCTTCCGGCGAGAGCCGGTGGATCACGGGCGAGGATGCTCGCGCCCATGTTCACCTGGAACGGGCTCGGGCCGACATGATCCTGGTCGGGCGGGGAACCTATGAAGCCGATCTTCCCAGGCTGGATGTCCGCCTTCCGGGGCTGGAGGACCAGTCCCCCAGGCGCGCCTTGCTGACCCGCGGCGAAGCGGTTGACGGATGGACCCGTCTCGACGGCCCGGCAGCCATTTTCGACCTTCATGACGTCAACGATCTCCTCGTCGAAGGGGGGTCCTCCACCGCGACCGCCTTTCTCACCGCCGACCTGGTGGACCGGATGCTGGTCTATCGTGCGCCGATCCTGATCGGCGACGGCAAGTCTTCGGTCGGTTATGTCGGCCTGGATGCGATCAACGATGCCCATGGCCGCTGGGACCTGGTCGAAAGCAGGCGGCTTGGCATCGACCGGCTTGAAGTCTACGAGCGGCTTCGCTGATGTTCACTGGAATCATAACCGATATCGGCCGGATCGAAACGGTCGAACGAGGCGGCGATCCGCGCCTTCGAATCGCCTGCGGGCATGACCTTGCGAACGTTGAACTCGGTGCGTCGATCGCCTGCTCGGGAGTCTGCCTGACCGTTGTCGACAAGGGAGAGCAGTGGTTCGCCGTCAACGTTTCGGCCGAAACTCTGGCTCGGACAGCGGCCGGGATGTGGGAGCCGGGACGCGCTCTCAATCTCGAGCGCGCACTGAAGCTTGGCGATGAGCTTGGTGGTCACATCGTAACCGGACATGTCGACGACGTCGCCGAAGTGGTCGCCCTGGAGCCGGTCGGTGACTCACTTTCATTGACCCTGGCCGCACCGCTGACCCTGGCGCCATTCCTCGCTTCGAAAGGCTCGGTGGCCCTGGACGGCGTTTCGCTGACTGTGAACCGGGTCGTGGATCAGCCTTCGGAAGGCACAGTGGAATTCGAGATCAATCTCATTCCGCATACGATTGCCCATACCAACCTTGCCGGAATCGAGACCGGGCGGCGACTCAACGTCGAAATCGACATTCTCGCCCGCTACATCGGCAGAATGATGGACGCTCGCGCCACCGCAGTGTGATTTTTAGCCTTGCCGTTTCACATTGTAGTGTGATAGCGGCTTGCCATGAGCACAATCCTGATCGATCGCATCTGCGAAATGGTCGAAGCCGGCGACTTCAGCCGGGCCGGCCTCGCCAGGGCCGCAGGCCTCCACCCCAACTCCTTGCGCAAGCTCGGCGATTCCGACTGGAACCCCACTGCGGAGACCCTTCTGAAGCTGGAGAAGTTTCTCGCCAACGGGTCGCGAAACGTCATGGCAAGCGCTGAGCAGATCATTGATGAAGCGCGCAATGGCCGGATGTTCATCCTCGTCGATGACGAGGATCGGGAGAATGAAGGCGACCTCGTCATCCCGGCCCAGATGGCGACACCCGACGCGATCAATTTCATGGCCCGCCACGGCCGCGGACTCATCTGCCTGGCCTTGACCGGGGAGCGGATCGACCAGCTCGACCTGCCGCTCATGCCGAGGCGCAATGACAGTCGTCTCGAAACCGCCTTCACCATCTCGATAGAGGCAAAGGAGGGGGTGACGACTGGAATCTCCGCTGCCGATCGGGCCAGGACCATCTCGGTCGCCATCGATTCGTCGAAAGGGCGGGAGCATCTGGTTACGCCGGGGCACGTCTTCCCGCTGGCTGCGCGCGACGGCGGAGTCCTGGTTCGCGCGGGCCATACCGAAGCGGCGGTGGACGTTGCCCGGCTCGCGGGTCTCAACCCTTCCGGGGTGATCTGTGAAATCATGTGCGACGATGGAAGCATGGCGAGGATGGACGACCTGATCACTTTCGCCCAGCTTCACAATCTTCGTATCGGCACCATTCGCGACCTGATCGCCTACCGTCTGAAGAAGGACCGGCTGGTCGAGCAGACGGCGGAGGCTCAGTTCGAAAGCCGCTGGGGCGGCCAATGGACCGCGAAAACCTTCGTCAACAAGGCATCGGGCGTCGAGCAGATCGCGCTCGTCAAGGGCCGGATCGACCCGGACAAGCCGACCCTGGTCCGGATGCATGCCCTCAGCCTGTTCGCCGACGCTTTTGCCGAAGCCGGAGAGCGCGGTGCCCTCCTCCAGGGCGCCATGGACGCGATCGCCGAAGAGGGAGCAGGAGTGATCGTGGCAATCAATCGACCAATGCCGGATTCGCTCAGCCGGGCGCTCAAGGTCCGGTCGGGCCAGGCTCAGCAATCGGAACAGCTTCGCGACTATGGTGTCGGGGCCCAGATCCTCGCCGACCTGGGGGTCCACGACATGATCCTTCTGACCAACAGTCACCACACGCCGGTGGCGCTTTCGGGCTATGGGCTTACGATCGTCGG
>CAYOJN010000161.1:0-4812 GCA_964404245.1 uncultured Sphingosinicella sp.
ACATTGTCGGCAATCACGGCCGGATTGCGCGGATCGTCTTCAGGAATTCCTGCCTCGACCTTGCCGACCAGGTCGGCGCCGACATCGGCGGCCTTGGTGAAGATTCCGCCGCCTAGACGGGCGAAGATGGAGATGAGCGAAGCGCCGAAGGCCAGCGAGACCAGGGCGTCGATGACGATCCGGTCATTGGGCGCGAAACCCTGGAGCTGGACCAGTGCATAGAAGAAGACCGAAATGGCCAGCAAGGCGAGGCCAGCGACCAGCATTCCGGTGATGGCGCCGGCGCGAAACGCGACAGTGAGACCGCGCTGAAGGCTCGTCCGGGCCGCTTCGGCGGTGCGCACATTGGCACGAACGGAAATGTTCATTCCGATGAACCCGGCAGCTCCTGAAAGCACTGCGCCGATGATGAAGCCGATTGCCTGGATCGGCCCGAGGAAGAAGAAGACAAGCGCCGCGACGACGACGCCGACGACGGCGATCGTGCTGTACTGACGGTACAGATAGGCCTTGGCGCCCTCCTGAATGGCCGAAGCCACCCCGATCATCCGCTCGTTGCCGGCGGAGGATTTGAGCACCTGGCTGCTCGTGATGGCGCCATAGAGCACGGCAATCGCCCCGCAGGCGATGGCAATGAGCACGACGGTCATGAAATTTCGTCCTTCCCCTGAATTTCACGCAAGGCAGGGCAGGCGCCCCGAACAGGCGCGCCCAAGCGCGGCGCTCCCTCTAGAAGGGAAAGCAAAACTATTCAACTGCCTGCCCGGACCTCATCGGCGATGTTCAAAGCCGCGCGACAGTGGGAGCGGGACCGCCTCGCCGCGATCGACCAGCGAAAGCCCGGCGCCGGCGGTGAAGTGGCCGATCCTCGAAAAGGGAAGGCCGATCTCCTCTGCCAACGCAAGCAGCGCCGGCGCCCGGTCCGGTGAGGCCGCGAACAGCAATTCATAGTCGTCGCCTGAAGTCGCAGCGGTGAGCCGGGCCTTCCGCTCGTCGCCCATCATGGCCAGGAAGGCTTCGGAAAGGGGGACGGTTTCCAGTTCGATGATGACGGCGCAGCCGCTTGCTTCAGCCATTCGTTCGGAATCGATCAGAAGGCCGTCGGAAATGTCCATCATCGCATTGACTAGGGGCGCCAGGCGCTGCCCGGCCTCGAGCCGCGGCCTCGGAGTGCGATAGGACTCAATCAGGTCGGCGCTCTCCTCCAACTCGCCCCGAAGCGAAGCGAGGCCGGCGCCGGCGTCCCCGATCGCGCCCGTCACCCACAGATGGTCCTCCGCTTCAGCGCCCGCCCGCGATGGTGCAGGGCCTTCCGTCCTTCCGATCGCCGTCAGTCCGAGGGCGCGCGGCGAAGCGGGCGGCGCCGAGACCGTGTCGCCGCCCAGTAGCGGGATTCCAAAGGCCGACAAGGCGGTCCGAAGGCCGCTTGCAAAGCGCCGGTCCCACTCCTCGTCGCCGAGCATGTAGCCAAGCAGGATTCCGATCGGTCGAGCGCCCTTGGCGGCGAGGTCGGAAAGATTGACTGCAAGCAGCTTCCAGGCGACATCCTCGGGCGGATCGCCCGAGAGATAATGGACCTCCTCGACGATCATGTCGTGGGTAAGGACGAGCGAGCCGTCCCCCATCTCGAGCACGGCCGCATCGTCGATCAGTCCGCGCGCGGCCGGATCTGTCGCGAGCACGCGCAAGGTGTCGATAAAGGCGGATTCGCCGCTTACTTCCTGACCTCCTTCGCGACCGAGTCGAGAAGACCATTGACGAAGCCGGTCTCCCGCTGCTCGTAAAAGGCCTTGGCGACGTCGACATATTCCGAAATGACGCTGCCAGTGGGGACGTCGGCGCGGGCTGCAAGCTCATAGGCGCCGGCGCGAAGAATGGCCTTCATCGGCTTGTCCAGTCGACCGAGCGACCAGCCCTTCGCAAGATGAGCCGCGATCAACGAGTCCAGTTCTTCGTGACGGGCATCCACCCCTTTCACCAGGTCGTCGAAAAACGCGACTTCGGCATCTTCATATTCGATTCCGTCGATCGTTGCTCCAAGCCGATGCTGATGGAATTCGTGAAGCAGTCTCGCGACCGGAATGGCCTCCATCTCCTGCTGATAGAGGGCCTGGACTGCAGCCAGTCGGGCGGCGGATCTGGATCGGGCGCGGGCGGACGATGTCGACATTGGCGGCGGCATAGCGAGGCGGGCCGGCGAGCCCAAGCCATTTAGTGTCACCGACCCCTCATGCCCTCGTCACGCAAGGGAGTCGCGGCGATGAAATTCCGTATGCCCTCGATCACGTCACCAGGCCGTTCCCAGGGCACGAAATGGCCACAATCCCTAATGGTCAGGACCCTCAGATCCTCGACCAGCCCGTCCAGCCCTTCCAGCTGGACCGGAAGCAGGGCTCGATCCTGGAGCGCCCAGATCACCAATGTGGGCACCTTTACCTTCGGAAAGGGCATCCTTGTCCACAAGGGCGGCGAAGCCTCTTCGTCGATCTCAGGCACCTCGATGTCGCTGGCTCGATACCAGTTGAGCATCGAGGTCAGGGCGCCCTCCTGGCTCCACTCCTCGAGGTAGGCCTCCTTCTCGGTAGCGGTAATCTGCGCCCGGTCGACATGCGCTGAGAACATCTTTTCGAAAAAGGCCTCCAGCCCCATCGCCCGGATTCCCGCCTCCATCAGCGGGCTGCGCAAGGCTCGGATATATTGGGACGCGGTGCGCTGCGGCCGATCATCGACCAGCGATTTCTGGAAGAGAAGCGGATGAGGCGCATTGACGATGACCAGGCGCGACAAGAGGTCCGGATGTCGAAGCGCGGCCGCCCAGGCAATGGCGCCGCCCCAGTCGTGGCCGACCAGGGTGAAGCGGGGGAGCTTCAGCGAATCCGCGAGAGCAACCAGGTCGGAAAGGACCCGGTCCGTACGATAATGCTCGACGCCTTCGGGCTTGTCGGAGCCCCCAAAGCCGCGCTGATCGGGAGCGACGACACGGTACTGATCGGACAATGCCGGAGCGATCTTGCGCCAGGTTCGGTGCGATTCTGGAAAGCCGTGAAGTAAGAGGATCGGCTCGGCGTCTTCGGGTCCGCCAAGCTGAACGGTGAGGGTGACTCCGGTCGGCAGTCCGATCCGGGTGATCTGGAGATTCTGGGGCATGGTCCGACCCTATAAGCCATAGCCTCCGATCGCCAGCATGCCGCCTTTCACTCTCCTGGAGCCGAGGCCCTGATCGCAAGGGCGTGGATCCTCTCGCGCATCAGATCACCCAGAGCCTCGTTTACCGAGCGCTGCCTTTGAAGCCTGCTCATTCCCACGAAGCGGGGAGCTTCGACGATGATGGTGAAGTGGCTTTCGCCGCTTCCATCATGGCCGGAATGGCCGCGGTGACGTTCGCTGTCGTTGATCACTTCCAGCCGCGTCGGAGCGAGCGCCTGACGAAGGCGTTGCTCGATTTCCCGAGCGACCGGGCCGGTTAAAGTGCTGGTCATCCCGCCTATATAGACAGGCTGTTCTATTATGGGAGTGAAGCTTGACGACTACGGGTAGAAGGCAAACCCGTTTCCACGGACGAGTGGAGGGTTCGACCCGCCGCTGCGATCATCCGGACTGCGTCGAAGCGGGTGAATACAGGGCGCCAGGGAGCCGGCGCCCGAGCTTCGATGGTCCTGGTGAATGGCGCTGGTTCTGTCTTGATCATGTGCGCGCATTCAACGCCGGCTACAATTTCTTTGCCGGGATGAGTTCCGAAGAAATACACGAATCGCAGGACCCCTATGGCGGCTGGGAACGCCAGACCCGGGCCTTCGCGGTCAACGGCTCACCGCCTCCGCGCTGGGCTGAGTTCGTCGATCCGCTGGATGCGATCGGAGCCCGGTTCCGGCCGAGCCAGCCCAAGAATCGAGCGGATGGACGCGAGCTGAGTGAAGGCGATCGAAGAGCGTTGAAAATATTGGGCCTCGGGGTCGATGCCGACCGCCGTGCGCTTCGTCAGCGCTACCTGGACCTGGTGAGGCGATATCATCCCGACAAGAATGGCGGCGACCGAAGCCATGAGAAAGCGTTGCAGGTGGTGATCGAGGCTTATACGGCACTCAAGAGACGACCGGCTTTCGCCTGAGAGAGACAAGATGCCAGATATTTCGAACGTCGACCCGGAAAGCCGATCGGGCACGGTCCTCCAGGCACCCGACCGCCTGCTGAAGGTGCGCGAACTGTTCGGAATCGATACAGACCTCGAGGTTCCGGCCTTTTCGGAAGCCGATGAACGGGTTCCGGATCTCGATCCGACCTATGTCTTCGATCCGGACACGACCTTGGCGATCTGTGCCGGGTTTGCGAAGAATCGTCGGGTGATGGTCCAGGGCTATCACGGCACCGGCAAGTCGACCCATATCGAGCAGGTCGCGGCAAGGCTCAACTGGCCGATGATCCGGATCAATCTGGACGCCCATATCAGCCGGATCGATCTGGTCGGCCGCGATGCGATCGTTCTTCGTGACGGCAAGCAGGTAACCGAGTTCCGCGAAGGCCTGCTCCCCTGGGCGCTCCAGCATCCGGTGGCTCTGGTATTCGATGAATATGATGCCGGCCGGCCTGATGTCATGTTCGTGATCCAGCGTGTGCTCGAAACCGAAGGCAAGCTCACCCTGCTCGACCAGAATCGGGTCATCCGGCCCAACCCCTATTTCCGACTTTTCGCGACCACCAATACTGTCGGCCTGGGGGACACGACGGGTCTCTATCACGGAACCCAGCAGATCAATCAGGCGCAGATGGACCGATGGAACATGGTCGTCACCCTGAACTATCTGCCGGCCGAGA
>CAYOJN010000162.1:0-4760 GCA_964404245.1 uncultured Sphingosinicella sp.
CATGATTGGCCCGAACCCCGATCGGGCGACGGTCAGGAAAGAGGGCGCCGATCAGTTCCACCGCGGCTTCGTCATTGGCCGCGCCATAGGTCGGGATGACGACCGCTTCATTGCCGATATAGAAGTTCATGTAAGAGGCAGGAACGATCTCGCCGTCCCTTTCCAGCCGGCCGACCGATGGAACCGGAACCACTTCGACTCCGAAGCTCTCGGCCCGATAGCGGGCGTCGGAAAAAATGGTGATATTGGGATCGTCCGCCCCCGCCGGCACCGGGATTGCGAGCCGGTTCTCGGCAACGAAACGGGCGAGATTGTCGACATGACCGTCCGTATGGTCGTTGACCAGGCCCCGGCCGAGCCAGAGGATCCGTTCCAGCCCGAGATCGGCCTTCAACCTTGCCTCCACCGCGTTCCGGTCAAGATCCGGATTGCGGTTCGGATTGAGGAGGCATTCCTCGGTGGTGACGGCAAGGCCGGTTCCGTCGACGTCGATTGCGCCGCCCTCGAAAATCCAGTCATTGCGTTCGGTGGGAAGGCTGGCGCTGTCGGCCAGTGAAGGGCCGATCAGGTCATCATTCTCCAGCTGATATTTTCCGCCCCAGCCGTTGAACCGGAACAAGGCAGCCTTGGTCCCGCTGCCCCTGAGGATGATCGGCCCCGTATCCCTCAGCCAGATGTCGCCAAACGGCGCGGTGACGATGGTCGCGAACGGGGCCATGTCCCTGGCCCTGGCGGCGCTTTCTGAATCGGCGGCGACCAGCCGCACCTCTTCGCCCTTGCCGCCGGCATGGACTGCCCGTGCAAAGGCAAGGACTTCATCGCGAGCCGGCTCGAGATCCTCGTCCCAAAGATCGCCATGGCTGGGGAAGCCGATCCAGACGAAGTCATGCGGCGCCCATTCGGGCGGCTGGCGAGCGATCATTCTGCTGCCCTACCGGCCGCTTCGGGAGCGATCGCGGATCGCCCGGAACTCGTCACCCTCGACCCAGTTCGGCCAGTCCGAACTGTCGGCGAGCGCCCGTGCGATCTCATAATAGATTTCAAGGTCGCGAACGGCCCCGGTCCAGTCCCAGCTGGAATCATATTCGTCGCTCGGCTGGTGATAGCGATTGGCCCGATAATCCTCGGCTGCGGCACGGCCCGCGGCGAGACCGCCGACGACCAGATCCTCGCCGCCTTCGGCGTAAAGCATTGGAACGCCGACCTTCGCGAGGCTGAAATGGTCCGAGCGGTAATAATAGCCGGCCTCCGGGCTCGGCTCGTTCTTGACGACCAGGCCCCGCCGGTCGGCCGAGCGGCGAAGATAGTCGTCGAGCTGCGACTTGCCCAATCCGATGACGACCAGGTCGCGCGTGTTCCCGGCGACGTTGAGCCCGTCCATATTGACCCCGCCGACCGTCCTATCGAGCGGGTAGACCGGGTTCTCGGCATAATAAGCCGATCCAAGCAGGCCCGATTCCTCGGCGGTGACGGCCAGGAACAGGATCGATCGTTCCGCCGGCCCGGCCCTGGCATGTGCCTCGGCGAGAGCGACCAAGGCGGCGGTCCCGGTCGCGTTGTCGATGGCGCCGTTGCAGATGCCGTCGCCATCCACCGCCTCGCAGCGGCCCAGATGGTCCCAATGAGCGGTGTAGACGACATATTCGTCCGGTCGCTCGCGCCCGGGAAGAAGACCGATGACGTTGCGCGACGTTGAGCGCTTGATCTCGTTGGTCAGGCTGATCGAGGCCTTCTGTCCAAGCGGAACGGCCCGGAAGCCGGGCTGGGCTGCCGAGCGGATCATCGCCTGAAGGTTTCGCCCGGAATTGGCGAACAACTGCCCGGCGGCCTCTTCGGTCAGCCAGCCGATCACCTTCGACTGATCCATTCGATTGGAAGGATCGTCCATTCCATATTGCGGCCCGGTCCAGGACGACTGGACGACGTTCCAGCCATAGGAGGCCGGCTCCGTCTGGTGGACGATGAAGGCGGCTGCGGCGCCCTGCCGGGCGGCTTCCTCATATTTGTAGGTCCAGCGGCCATAATAGGTCATCGCCCGGCCGCCGAACGGACCCTCGAGTCCTTGTGAGCGCCAGTCGGGATCGTTGACGAGGATGACGACCGTCTTTCCGCGCACGTCGATCCCGGCATAATCGTTCCAGCCGCGCTCGGGCGCGTTGATTCCATAGCCGACGAAAACGATCTCGCTGTCGTCGAGCGAGATCCTGGGCTGAAGCTGATAGCTGTTGGCAACGTAATCGGTTCGGAAGCTGAAGCTTAAATCCGAGTTTCCGCCGCTGACCCGGAGCGCGGAGGGTGAGGCAATGTTCTCCGCCAGGGGCACTTCCTGAAACCAGCTGTCGCCATTGCCCGGGCGAAGGCCGGCCGCCTCAAACTTCTCGGCCAGATAATTGACCGTGAGTTCCTCCCCGGCCGTCGTCGGCGCACGGCCTTCGAAACGGTCGGACGAGAGGGTCTCGGTGACGTCCTTCAGAGTGTCCACCGAGATTTGCGGGGCGTCTCGCTGAGTCTCGAATGGCGTTGCGCATCCGCTGGCGAGGAGCAGAAAAAGACTTCCCGTGATCAGGCGCATGTTCAACCTCTTCAAAGTCCCGGATCCTTGCGAGCCTTGGCACCAACAGGACGTGTCCGCAACCTTGCGCGGCCAGGCAAATCCTGCGAGGCGATCCGGTACAGTTTGCGTAACCTTTTGCTTTCGGGGGGAAGATGATTTCTTTTATGCTGGTCGCTGCGGCTGCTGCATTTCAGCCGCCGGTTCCATCGCCTGATCCGGCGCTCGCTTTCGGAGCTCGCGAGAATATCGAGTTCATTGCCTTGTCTCCCGATGGCGAGCGGGTCGTCTATGCGGTTCCGCGCGAAGGCCAGGGGTCGCGGCTTCTGACCCTCGACATCGGCTCTACCGAGCCGCTTCAGGTGCTCACCATCAACGGGCCCGACCGGCTTGCCGGCTGCAACTGGGTCTCCAACCGCCGTCTCGTCTGCACCGTCTTCGCGGTCGGCGAGGGCTTTGGCGAAATCGTCACCGCCTCGCGCCTGGTTTCCTTCGATGTCGACGGCTCGAATCAGAAGGTTCTCGGCCAGCGCGATTCCTTTGCCCAGCTTGGTTACCGCTTGTGGGGGGGAAGTATCGTCGACTGGCTCCCGGGGCAGGAAAACCAGGTCCTGATGGAGCAGATGTTCATCCCCGAGGGTCGATCAGACACGTTGATCAAGCGCGAAGCGGATGGCGTCGGAGTGGTCCAGGTCGACACTGCCAATGGTCGAACGAAGCGGGTTGAAGCCGCCCATCCGAATGCGATCCGCTACCTGTCGGACGGGAACGGCCGGATCCGGATCATGGGCGTTCGGCAGGTCCGCGGAGCGACCGGTGCGTCGGGCCAGCTGGTCACTCATTTCTACCGCACCGCGGATTCGAACGAGTGGCACGACCTTGGAACCTATAACGTCCTCACCGGAACAGGCCGCTGGCCGCTCGCGGTCGAAGGTGACTCGGTCTATCTTCTCGAAGAGGCCGATGGCCGCGAGCGGATCCAGCGCGTTGCTCTCGATGGCTCCAACCGGTCCGATCTCGTCGTCGCCCATCCCCATGTCGACGTCGACCGGCTGATCAGGATCGGGCGCCGCAATCGGCCCGTCGGTGCAACCTATGCCACCGAAAAGCGCCAGTCCGTCTATTTCGATCCCGAGCTCCAGACGGTCGCTTCGCAGCTGTCTCGGTCGCTGCCCGACACGCCACTGATCAATTTCGTCAGCGCTTCGGACGACGAGCGCAAATTGCTGGTCTGGGCTGGAAGCGACGTCGATCCTGGAACCTATTATCTCTTCGACCGCGACCAGCGAAAGCTGACCCAGCTGATGCGAAGCCGCCCCGAACTTGACGCAGTGAAGCTGGCGAGCGTGAAACCGGTCAGCTACCGGGCCGCGGACGGAACCGAGATTCCGGCCTATCTCACCCTTCCTGCCGGGAGCGACGGACGCAACCTGCCGACCATCGTCATGCCCCATGGCGGGCCTGGCGCGCGCGACGAATGGGGCTTCGACTGGCTTGCCCAATATTATGCCAATCGCGGCTTTGCCGTTCTCCAGCCCAATTTCCGCGGTTCGGCCGGCTATGGTCGCGAGTGGTTCCAGATCAACGGCTTCCAGTCCTGGGCGACGGCGATCGGCGACGTCAATGACGGTGGCCGCTGGCTGGTCAGCGAAGGCATTGCCGATCCCGCCCGATTGGCGATCCTTGGCTGGTCCTATGGCGGCTATGCCGCGCTCCAGTCCGGGGTCGTGGATCCCGACCTGTTCAAGGCGATCGTCGCGATTGCACCGGTGACCGATCTCCAGCTTGCCCGGTCCGAATCCCGCCTTTGGGCCAATTCCGCCAATATTCGCGATTTCTACGGGACCGGGCCGCATATCGAGCAGGGCTCGCCGGCGCGCAATGCCGCTGCGATCCGGGCTCCGGTACTGCTTTTCCACGGAACGCTCGATCGCAACGTCAAGCTCGAGCAGTCGCGAGTGATGCGCGATCAGCTCCAAAAGGCGGGAAAGGCGGTCGAACTGCTCGAATTTGACCGGCTCGACCACCAGCTGGATGATAGCGCAGCGCGTGAACAGATTCTCCGGCGAAGCGACCAGTTCCTTCGCCAGGCGCTCTCGATCCGCTGAAGTGATTTTCAGCAAGTCGAAAGCCTGTGGCGCTGGGAAAATGAAAAGGTCCTTCTGACCCGCAAACGAAAAGGGCGGCCCGAGGGCCGCCCTTTCTGTTT
>CAYOJN010000163.1:0-4747 GCA_964404245.1 uncultured Sphingosinicella sp.
TACAGCGCCAATTGCGGCCAGCCGAACCCCGAGTGGATGTGGTCGCAGCGTACGACCCTGACCTTTGGTGATGTCGATGTGTCGCTGCTCTGGAGGCATATCGCTGGAGTCGAGTACGAACCCGGCCTCGGCAGCCTCTATTCTGGCCCGCTGCTTCCGAGCGCCGGACCGGTTGCCGGTCAGCAGGTCGACTTCAACCGCATCCCGTCGATGGATTATTTCGATCTGACGACCCGGTTCGCGGTTGACGATAACCTGAGCATCACCCTGTCGGTTCAGAACCTGCTCAACGAAGCTCCGCCGCTGGTCGGTGGCGAGGCAGGCTCGACCACCTTCAACAGTGGCAACACCTTCCCGTCGACCTACGACGCGCTTGGTCGCCGCTACGTTGCCGCGGCCCGGCTCCGCTTCTAAGCGGATCCGAAGCGGACCAGATCAGGGGCGGGCCTTCGGGCCCGCCCCTTTTCTTTTGCATGCGCGCACTGGAGCGATTCAGTCTGGGCCAGATCCTATTGCCAACTGCTGAAAACTGGTTCGAAGCCGGCATTGCTGGCATAAGACGGCGATGCAGAATCGACATCCATCCCTGGCCCAGGCCTTCGCCTTGTCAAAAGCGGGTCGCAATGCCGAGGCGGTTCTGCTCGTCAACCAGGCGGTCGCCGACAATGATCCCGAGGCGGTCTACACGCTCGCCGAGATGAAGTGGCGGGGAGGAATGGTGCCCCAGGATCCCGTCCAGGGCCGCACCCTCTTTCGACGAGCAGACGAACTGGGTCATGTCCGTTCGGGGCACATCCATACCAACCTGCTCGCAAATGGCGTCGCCGGTGAACGTGACTGGCGACTGGCACTCAGTCGGTTGAACAAGGAGGGGCGCGAGGATCCCAACCGACGGAACGCCTTGAAGCTCGTCGAGGGGATGGATCTGGATGACGAAGGCAATCCGCTCTCCGTGCCGGAATCCGAGCCGCTCTGCGAATCGCCTGTCGCCATGCTTGTTCCCGGCCTCCTCAAGGCGACGGAGTGCGATTATCTCGTCCGCCTTGCGGAGCCTGGTTACATGCCTTCAATGGTCTACAATGCCGAGCGCAAACTGGTTCGCGATCCGATCCGCACTTCGGACGGTTCCACCCTTCATTGGCAGATCGAGGATCCGGCGGTTCACGCCCTCAACCGCCGGCTTGCAGCCGCGACCGGTACCAAGGTCGAACAGGGAGAGGCGCTCCAGGTTCTTCGCTATCTGCCGGGGCAGCAATATCGGAGCCATTTCGACTTCGTGAAGCGAACGGAAAACCAACGATTCCTGACGGCCCTGGTCTATCTGAACGAAAATTACGCGGCCGGAGAAACCCTGTTCGTCAAGACAGGGCTGAAGGTGAAGGGAAAGAAAGGCGACGTACTGGTCTTTCGCAATTCCCTTCCCGATGGCGGGATCGATCCAATGGCCGAACATGCCGGCCTCCCGGTCGAGCGGGGGGTGAAGCTTCTTGCCACTCGCTGGATACGGGAGCATCGCTGGACGCCCTGAAACCGGCGTGGGTTCCGGAAAAGACTTTCGAAAAAGACTCAGCAGGTGAGCAGTGGCCGCGGCAGCTCCAGGCCGATGCCGGCACTTTCCGCGACGGCTCGGGCCCAGGCTTCGACCTTATCAATCTCTTCGGAATGAACCTGCTCCGCGTCGCGCTGGGCTGCCCGCCGGGCTTCGGCGCCGAAGGCTTCGCCATCCTTGGAATGACGGGCGAACGCCTCGCTCGAGGCGAGAGCCGCGGGGTCGAGCACGAGCGAGAAAAGGTTGCCAAGCCGAGCCAGTGCCGGCTCCAGATTGGCAAGCATGACTTCGCTGTCCAGAGTTCGAACGTGGTCCGGAAAGCGCTCCGCGACCTGGGCAAACAGCCGATGCTGTCCAAGCCAGCCGATCGCCGCGATCTGCAGGTCGGTCTGGCCCATGATCTCTTCGCTCGAAAAGCCGAAGTCGAGAAGTCCGAACCGGCCCAGCTTCACGAACAGTTCGCGGACCCAAAGCCGGCCCCACATGCCCTTGCGGGCGATCGAACCGAGATAGGCGCGAAGCGGGGCATGAAGCAGCAGCGCCCTGGCCTCCGATCGCATCGCGAGCATGACGGGAATGAAAGGATTGACGAGGTTGGAAGGCTTGATAACCACCGCCTCGCCGCTCTCAAACGGCCGCGCCAGTAGCAACATCGCCGAATCCAGGGCCCGGGCAACATCGGCCGCCTCGCCACCCCGGCTGCGCCACCCGCAAAGGTCGTTCAGGATGACCGGTTCCTTCAGCGCGAAGGCGGTCCCCGGAAGATCGAGCGCCCGGGCAAGCAGAGTCGAGCAGCAATAAGCCGAGTGGAAGATGAAATGGACCGGAGCGCCCTTTCCGGCTTCCTTGACCGCCTCGGTCCTCGGCAAACCGACCGGGTTTGAATGTCCGTCGAGGAATTCGTCGGTGAGGAAGGTTGCGGCGCGATGTTCTTCCCGGGTCGCCCGGATGAAATGGACGGCGTCCCGGAGAGGATCGAAACGGTGCGCAAGCCATGCTGGGTCCCGGGCTCGGGCGAGAAGGTTCTGGTCAACACTGGCCATGGCCGCCTTCTGCACAGGAAAAGCCGGCGGTTCAATCAGCCGCCTTCCGAGCCCGTTCGACCGCCGAACTGCTGTAGACATTGCACCAACTTCCGCCCACTTTCTGAATGTGCTAGCTTTACGGTAAGGTGGGCAGCCGGCTTGCGTTCGAGGAAACTTCCGGCCTTCGTGAAGGAGAATTGTCTATGCGTTTCGTCATCAGTCTGGCCGGTGCAGCCTTTGTTGCCCTGTTTGCCGCCGAGGGCAGTCTTGCCGAACAATCCTCGTCGGATCGCAACCAGACCCGAACCAACGCGAAGGGTGAAAAGCTGATCTGCCACCGTGTTCAGGAGACGGGTTCCCTGGCCAGGAGGCGTACCCAGTGCTTCACAAAGGCGCAGTGGGATCGAATTGCCGAGGCCGCCCGAGTGCGTGGCGAACGGCTTGCTACCGGCCATACCAGCGCCGGAGAGGTGAGCAATTAAGATGGTATTGCTCCCCCAGGCGGGAGCAGCTGAACCTGGAGCGTAGATTTGGCGAAGATGGCGTCTGACGATCGCCGGATCACGCAGTTGCTGGCTTCTGCGGCCGAAGCGCAGAGGCGAGGCGATTCCGGCCGGGCCTCAGCCGATCTGGAAAGCGTGCTCAGGCTTCAGCCGGACCACCCCGCGGCCCTGAACTCGCTCGGGATGCAGGCTCTTGCCCGCAATGATTCGAAGCTGGCCGAGACTTATTTCGCAAGGGCCGCCGAGGCCGATCCGAGCGCACCGGCCTTATGGGTCAATCTCGCCACAGCCCGAAGACGCTGCGGTAACGATGAAGGCGAGCGGGCCGCGCTGTCCCGGATCCTGGAAATCGACCAGCGTCACCTGATGGCGAATATCCGGCTCGCCGAACTCCACGAGCGGCTCGGTGAAACGGCACCGGCCCTTCATCGCTGGGCGGCGGTTATCGCCTTGGTGAACGCGCTGCCCGAGCTCCCTCCCGGCTTTGCCGATATCGTCAGCCATGCCGAGACGTTCGTTGCCCTTCAAAGTCACGAATTCGGCGATATTGTCGACCGTGGATTGTCCGAGGCTCGCTCCGGCCTGGACCGGCGCGAGCGCCGTCGTTTCGACGCCTGCGTTGACGCCTTGCTCGGTCGCCGCCGGATCTACCATAATGAATGTTCGGGCATTCATGTCCCCTTCCTTCCGGCCGACGAGTTTTTCGAGCGTGACCATTTTCCATGGCTGGCCGAGCTCGAATCGCACACAGACGTCATCCGGGGCGAACTGGAAAATCTGCTTACCGAAGGTCTCGAGCAATTCTCGCCTTATGTGAAGATGGAGCCGGGTACGCCAACCAACAAATGGTCCGCGCTCGACCATTCCCCGGACTGGAGCGCCTACTTCCTCTGGCATTTTGGCCGCAAGGACGAGGACGCCTGCGCGCGCTGTCCGAGAACGGCCGAGCTGCTCGAGTCAATCCCGCTGGTGCAGATGGCCAATCGTGCTCCGACAGTCCTGTTCTCAATCCTGCGACCCCGTTCCAGATTGCCGGCCCATACCGGCGTCAGCAACACCCGGGCGATCGTCCATCTCCCGCTCATCATCCCGCCGGGCTGCGGTTTCCGGGTCGGCGGTGAAACCCGCGAATGGCGGGTCGGGGAGGGCTTTGCCTTTGACGACACGATCGAACATGAAGCCTGGAACGACAGCGACCAGCTTCGAGCGATCATGATTCTCGACGTCTGGAATCCGCATTTGACCGAAGCCGAGCGGAGGCTCATTCAGACGTTCGTGACCGTTGCCGACGGAAGCGGCTTCAACGCGCGCACGGGCGTCGCGGAATGATCAGTAGCGGCAGTACGGCTCGGTCACCCGGGCGCCTCAGCTCGCGGTGAGCGTGAGCGCACCGTCGCCTTCCTCAACCGTCACCGTCTGCCCATCCAGAACTTCTCCGCGAAGTATGGCGTCGGCGAGCGGGTCCTGGAGATATTTCTGGACGGCCCGCTTGAGCGGACGGGCTCCGTAGACGGGATCATAGCCCACTCGCCCGAGCCAGGCGCGAGCTCCTTCGCTGAGATCGATTCCGATCTTTCGATCCTTGAGCAGTGACCGGACCCGACCGAGCTGAATATCGACGATCGGGCCCATATGTTCAGGCGCAAGCCGGTGGAACAGGATGATCTCGT
>CAYOJN010000164.1:0-4702 GCA_964404245.1 uncultured Sphingosinicella sp.
TTTCGATCGACACCGTCCGCTCCAAGATCCGCTACATCTACGGAAAGCTCGACGTCGCCTCGCGCGAAGCGCTCTTCCGGCGGATCCTTCCCTACATCTTGAACTGACGCTGGGTCGGCAGGAACGATTCGACACCGGTGCATCGCACCCGGCGGACGATCTATTCCGATCTAAGCGCCCATCCCCGGCCGCGGAAATTCTGGATGAGGTCGTTTCGCCCGGTCAGCTCCTTCAGCTTGCGGCGGAGGCGCATGATGTAGATTTCGACGATCTTCGTATGCCGGTCCTCGCTTTCGCCATAAAGGACGTGGAGGATCGCCGATCGTGGAACCGGTCCGCTTCGATCCTCGATCAGCCGCTGGAGCACCTTATATTCGGACTCGCTCAGGCTGACCTCGCGATTCTCGAAGCGAACGACCGGAAAATCCGGGTCGAGGGTTAGGGTGCGTGGATCGGAGGCTTCGCGGGTGGGCTCGAACGGCTCCTGTTCCTCGGCGAGCGGGCCGGAATGACGTCTGAGAATGGCTCGAAGGCGGGCGAGCATCTCGCCGGGAAGGAAGGGCTTGCCGATGAAGTCGTCGGCGCCCAGGTCCAGCGCCTCGATCCGGTCGGGCTCGCTGTCCCGGCCGGAACAGATGACGATCGGAACGTCCGACATCTCCCGAAGCAGCTTCAGGAGCTTTCGCCCGTCCATGTCGGGGAGGCCAAGATCCAGGAGGATGGCGTCGGGCCGGCTGGTCCGGACGAATTCGATCGCGTCCGACCCCTTGGCAACCGAGCGATGATCGAAGCCGCCAAATTCCATCGCCGCCTCGAGAATCGCGCGCAAGGCGGGATCATCCTCAACGATCAAGATACAATTCGTCATTGCAGACCCCGCTCGACATCCTCCGACGATGAACCTCGTCGCCCCCACCAGACGAACGAAAGTCGACCCTACGATCAACCGAGCCAGCCCCGCCGGGACTGACTCGATTGGGCGCCGTAGCGGGAAGTTCCGCCGGTTTCCACTTGTCATTCGTCAGGAGTGTCGTTTCGAGTCGAAAACAATCCGCAGTTTCTCTTAATTTTTTGGAACTTCCCGGGCGACGAACCGTTGGTTTCGCAGGGCAGGGGAGGGCTTTCTCTCCATGTTGCCCCAGGACGATCAACTTTCCTGCCCCAAGGTCGGGGTTGAGAGAGCCGTCGATTTTTGCGGATCCACGTGGCGGTCCGTGTCAGCACAGTCTTTCATCAGCATGAGGAATTTCCATGAAGCTCAACCGCAGTCAGATCGCCGCCGTGCGCCGCCAGACAGGCCTTGCTCCGCTCCCGGCCGAAATGTCCGCGGATGCGGGCCTCGCGACCACTTTCGGTGACCAGACCTTCTATGTCGACCGCGAAGGCGTCTATGTGTTCGAGCGCATCGAACAGCCCTCGGGCGAGGAACCGCTGATGGCGATCAAGATCGCCCGGGTCAGCGAAGGATCGGGCGACGAGAATGAAGTGAAGGTCCAGCCCGTCCAGCCCCGCCCGACGTCGGTCCTGGTCGATATCGCCGCCTGAGCCACGGCCTCTATAGCCCCTCCCCTTGATGGGGAGGGGTGGAGTAGGAGCTCAAGTCCCCATCCTTCGCGCCCCGCCCACCCAGCCGGGCGTCCGTCACCACCAGCCCCGCGAGCAGTGCAAGCTCCCCGAGATTGCCGGCAAGGACGAAGAGATCGGCCAGGGCCGCCGCGATGAACTGGGCCACGGCGCCAAGCAGCAGCCAGGGCTCGCCTCCCTCTCGCCAGACAGATATTCCGGCGGCGATCAGGACCAGGATCGTGACGATCGGCGCGATCGGCGGTCCGCTCGTCCCGGCATTGCCATAGGAGACGACACCGGCCTCCGCCTTGGCCTGGAGCTGGAGCCTGACCAGGTCGGCGTCCACCCCGACAGCGATCATCGCGATCGTCAGCGATGCGACCAGGGCAGCGAGCAGGGACGTCCGGGTCCAGTCCCTTCCGACCCTCCTCATTAGGCCGAGCGCCGAAAGCATCAGCAGCGGTGTTCCGAACGCATGCATGAAGTAGCGCGGGACGCTGAGCCGTTCGAGCAGGTCGCCATGACCGATCGACCCTCCGGCGGCGAGCAGGGCATTGTCGTAGACGAGGCCGAAGGTGACGATGAGCAGCGGAACCGTCGCCGGGCTCCCACGCCGAACCAGCAGGACCATCGCCCAGGTGAAGAGAGCAAGATGGGCGAGAGCGTAAAGAAGGAAGACCAGTGACGTCATGACGCCCGAACGCGGGGACACGCAAAGGGTTCGCCGGTCGGGGCCGGATCCTTATTTCCGGTCTCCCCAAACTTAAAAGCCCGCCCCCTTGATGGGGGAGGGGCTTCAGGCACGAACGAGTCTTGGGCAGGTGTGGCGCCTGGTCTATAGTCGCCTTGTAATGAAATTCCGGGTCATGGTCGCCGCTTTGTCGGGTCTCGCCGCCGTTCCCGCGGCTTCCCAGACCTTGATTCCGATCACGGCCGGCGACGCCGTCGTCGCTGAACTCAGCGCCAACGACGCCCAGCGTCCGTCGGGCAAATATGAGGATCGCTACCGGCTCGACGGCCGAAGCGGGCAGCGGATCGATCTTCGCCTCCTGTCGTCGGACTTCGATGCCTTCCTCCTTGTTACCGGCCCCGACGGGTTCAGCCTTTCCAGTGACGATGACGGTGAAGGAACCGACAGCCGGGTCGTGATCGAACTGCCTGCCGACGGGACCTATATCCTCTCCGTCACAAGCTATCGCCCCGGCGAAACCGGCGCCTATCGCTTCGAACTGGCCGAAGCGGCTGCCGACCTGGAAACGACCGCCATCGAACCGGCCGAGGCGATCACGATCGGCCAGGAAATCGTCGGTCGTCTGACCGAACAGGACCGCCGGATCGCGAGCGGGGAATATTCGGACCGCTATCGCTTTCGCGCCCGGCGTGGGCAGAGAGTGAGAGCCTCGGTCGCCTCGACCGAATTCGATACCTATCTGATGCTTCTTCGGCCCGATGGCAGCCAGGACGACAATGACGATTTCGGGACCGGGCGCGAGACTGGCAGCCGGATCGACACCGTTCTTGCCGAAGATGGCGACTATGTACTGATCGTCACCTCCTTCCGTCCGGGCGAACTGGGCAAATACAGGCTGAACCTGGATCAAAGCCCGGGTCATCCGCGGCAGATGGCGGTGCCCGGAGGGGCGCGGGTGCTGGCGTTGCTGGTGGGCGTCGCGGATTATGGCGGACGGACCCATTCGCTTCCGAACACCGACGAGGATGCACGCCAGCTGTTCGCGGGCCTTCGAGACGCCGGTCTTCTCCATCCGCAGAGCCGGATCCTGACCAATGCCGAAGCGACCAGGCGGAACCTGGAGAGCGCCTTTGCCGATGCCGCTCGCGCAGCCGGGCCCGACGATCTCTTTCTTTTCTTCTTCTCGGGCCATGGCGACCAGGTCGATATTGCTCGGAGCCCGGCCGAACTGGATGGCCGGTCCGAGACGATCGAGCTGTTCGACAGGGCGATGACCGATGTCGAACTGGGCCGGCTCTTCGCGGGCCTCGAGAGCCGGATGATGCTGGTCGCGATCGACGCCTGTTATGCCGGTGGGTTTCGAAACCTCATCGATCGGCCCAACGTCATGGGCCTGTTCAGTTCAGAGGAGGATTTGACCAGCCTCGTCGCAAGCCAGTTCAAGGCCGGCGGGTTCCTGGCCTATTTCCTTCGCACCGGCCTTGCCGGGGCTGCCGACAATGACGGCGATTCCATCGTCACTGCAGGAGAGCTTTCGACCTATGTTCGCCGGCAGTTCCGAAAGGAAGGCGAGATCCCGGCCCGGACCCGCGAGGAGGAACCGCATTACCAGAATCTCCTGGTCGAGCGCGGCGGCGTTCATGTCGATGACGTCATCGTCCGGCTGGAAGCGAGCCCGCGGATCGCAGCCATAGGCTCGGCCGCCGCGACAAGGCGGCCGTTCGTTTCGAAACGAGGGCGGCCGGCGCGCAAATAGGCAACCGTCGCTTCGGCTTCCGCGTTTCCCCGGGTGGAGGCCGAAGATGATCGAAGACAAGGATGAAGACGGCAGGCGCCCGCTCCAGGACGAGGCCGAGGCGAGGGAGAAATGGCGTGGGCGCGAAAGGCTGCTCCACGGCTCCAGCGACGAGACTCACCTTCCGGCGAGCGATACCGAGACGGCCGGCAGCCCCGACGCAGACGGGGCACAGGAGCCGCTTCCGGGGACAGCCAGACCCGGCGCCTTTGCACCGCCGGACTGAGACCGGGATAAACGCCGGAACCGGCACCCGTGGGTGACAGTTGAACCGGCGGAAAGGAGTTCCATCCATGCCCGCCAAGTCCGCTGCCCAGCAGAAAGCCGCCGGAGCCGCCTTGTCGGCCAAGCGCGGCGACACGCCCAAGAGCAAGCTCAAGGGGCCGTCCAAGGGGATGGCCGAGTCGATGAGCGAGAAGGAACTGGAGAAGATGGCTTCCACCAAGCGCAAGGGGAAGCCGGAACACGCCAACTAGGCTGGCGACCTCCCCGGCGACTCTCTGGCGACTCTCTGCGACTTTCCCAGCGCCTCCCGGGCGTAGGCCGGGGCCCATGAACACGTTCCTCCCCGAAAGCGCACTCCGTTCGCCGCCGTGCTCAAGCTCTACCCACCGTGTTCATGGATCCCGGCCTTCGCCGGGAAAACACTT
>CAYOJN010000165.1:0-4677 GCA_964404245.1 uncultured Sphingosinicella sp.
CTACGGCGGGTTCTCGGGCGGCCTCTCGATCCTCCAGGTCCCGCCGCTCGACCTCCGCCAGGTCGAGATCATCAAGGGCCCCGCCTCGACGCTCTACGGAGGTGATGCCATCGCCGGCCTCATCAACCTCGTCTCGAAGACGCCGGGGCCATCGGCCGGGGCCGAGCCAGAGCGCTCGCTCCTCCTCAACGTCACGAGCGCGGGCGGCTTCGATGCCGGCACCTTCCTCGCCGACCGCTCCGAGCGCCTCGGCTATACGCTCCTGGCGTCAGGGCATCTCCAGCGCGCCTACGACGGCGACGGCGACGCGTTCACGAACATCCCCCGGACGCGCCGCCTGACGATCGCCCCGAAGGGGTTCTACTACCCGTCCGAGGCTACGACGGTGTGGGTCGGGCTCACGGGCACCGTCGAGGAACGCGAGGGCGGCGACGTGGCCATGATCGAGGGGGACGACGTGCCGGGTGCCGCGTTCGTCGAGCGGAGCGAGAGCCGGAGGCTCACCTCGCAGGCCCGCCTCGACCACGCCCTTTCGGAGCGGGCCACCCTCACGCTCAAGCAGAGCACGAGCTTCTTCGACCGGAGCGTGGCGCTCCCAGGCTACCGGTTCGAGGGGGCGCAGACGGCGACGTACGCCGAGGCCTCGGCGCTCTTCCGCCTCGGCGGCCACGACCTCGTCGCCGGCCTCGACCTCCGCACCGACGCCTTCGACGAGCGCGGCGCAGACGGGCCGGAGCTGGACTACGGCCACCTCACGCTCGGCGCGTTCGTGCAGGACACGTGGGACGCCTCGGAGCGACTCGCCGTCGAACTGGGGCTGCGCGGCGACGTCCACGACGAGTACGGGCTCTTCGCGCTCCCCCGCGCCTCGGCGCTCTACCGCGTCACAGAGCACGTGAGCGCCCGGCTCACCGGCGGCCTCGGCTACAAGGCACCGACGGTGTTCCTCGAGCCTTCCGAGGAACGGGCCTTCGAGGGCGTCCTCCCCCTCGGGGGCGACGTCGAGGCGGAGACCTCCTACGGCGGCACGTTCGACGTCAACGTCGAGGCCATCCTCTTCGAGCGCGTCTCGCTCGCGCTCAACCAGGCCGTCTACTTCACGCAGCTGGCGAACGCGCTCGTCCCGGCCGTGGCCGGGGACGGGTTCCTCCGCTACCGGAACGCCACCGGCCCCGTCCGTACGCAGGGGCTCGAGACGAACGCGCGGTTCGGCCTCGGGGACTTCAAGCTGTTCCTCGGCTACGTCTACCTCGACGCTGCCCTCACTGACAACGGCGGGCGGGCTCCGCTCGCGCTCACGCCCGAGCACAAGACGTACACCGTGCTCATGTGGGAGCAGCACGGACGCGGGCGTGTCGGGCTGGAGGCGTACTACACGGGCCCGCAGCGGCTCACGGGCGGCGAGCACGTACCGGGCTACTGGGTCACCGGCGTGATGGCGGAGTGGCGGTTCGGTCCGGCCCGGCTCTTCCTCAACTTCGAGAACTTCCTCGACACGCAGCAGACGGACTACGGCCCCATCGTGCTCGGCCCGCGGGCGACGCCGACGTTCGCGGAGGTGTGGGCACCGACGGACGGATTCGTCGTCAACGGTGGCGTGAAGTACGCGCTCTAGGAACGCTCTGCCCATGAGCACGCTCTCCTTCTACGCCTTCTGGATGTGGTGGCGGCTCGGCCGCTCCGCGCCCCGCCTCCTCGGCGCAGCCGTCATGCTCCTCGGCCCCCGCCCGTTCACCCCTACTCCCTGAGGCCCCGTGAACCCGAACACGAATGCCTGGAACCGCCTCCGCTACGGGCTCTATGCCCCGGTCTACGACCTCGTCGCCCGCCGTCTCGACCGGGGCCGACGCCGCTCGATTGAACTGCTCGACCTCCGGCCGGGCGAGCGCGTGGTGATCCCGGGTTGCGGGACCGGGCTCGACTTCGAGCGCCTCCCGAAAGGCCTCCGCGTCACCGCCGGCGACCTCTCACCCGCGATGGTGAGGAAGGCGCAGGCCCGCGCCGCCGCGCTCGGCCTCGACGCCGACGTCCACGTGATGGACGCCCACTCCCTCGGCTTCCCCGACGGCTCGTTCGACGTAGCGCTCCTCCACCTCGTCCTCGCCGTAGTGCCGGACCCCGAGGCGGCAATCCGCGAGGTCACCCGCGTGCTCAGGCCCGGCGGGCGCGTCGGTGTCTTCGACAAGTTCCTCGCCGACGAGGCCGAGCCCTCCCTCGTGCGCCGGGCGGCGAGCGCCGTCGCGAACGTCGTCGCCACCGACCTCAACCGCAGGCTCGGCCCGCTCCTCGCAGCAGCGGACCTCGAGCTAGAACGCGAGGAGCCCGTCCTGCTCGGCGGGCTGTTCAAGGTCGCCGTCCTCCAGAAGCCGCGCGCCGACTCGCCGTAGCCTACGGCCGAATCCCTCGGCCTCTCGCGCCCCCGCGAGCGTTGGGATGGACGCCGAGCCCGTCGTCCCAGAAACGGAAGCCAAAGACCAGCCCCCGGAAGGTGCGGGAGCACCGCGTCGGCATCAGGCCGCCCTCGGCGGACCGCTTTCGATGTCTCTGAGGTGCAATTGAGGTCTGGCAGCCACACGCCGCGCTTCGCGGCATCACTCCATCTCGACCGTGCTTCGGAACCGGAGCTCGGGCCAGTCCTTCTCCGTCTGCTGGAGCCAGAACGCGCTCCGCCCGAGGAAGACGAGCCGGCCCTCGGCATCGCGTGCGAGCTGGTTTGCCTCGCGCCGCTCGAACGCCTTGAGCCGCTCCGCGTCGCCAGCCTCGACCCAGCGGGCGAGCTCGTACGGCTGCGAGTCGAAGAGCGCGTCCACGCCGTACTCGTTCGCGAGCCGCTGCGCGACGACGTCGAACTGGAGCGGGCCGACCGCGCCGAGGAGGTAGTCGTTCGAGGTGAGGGGGCGGAAGAGCTGGATGGACCCCTCCTCGGTGAGGTGGTAGAGCCCCTTCTCGAGCTGCTTCGCGCGGAGCGCGTTCTCGACCCGGACCCGCCGGAAGTGCTCCGGCGCGAACGACGGGAGCCCGACGAACCGGAACGTCTCGCCCTCGGAGAACGAGTCGCCGACGCGGATCGTCCCGTGGTTCGGGATCCCGATGATGTCGCCGGGGTAGGCCGCCTCGACGCCGCCGCGGTTCTGCGCGAGGAACGCCGTCGCGTTCGCGAGGCGGACGTCGCGCTCGATTCGCTGGTGGCGCACCTTCATCCCGCGCTCGAACCGGCCGGAGCAGACGCGGAGGAAGGCGATGCGGTCGCGGTGGTTGGGGTCCATGTTCGCCTGGACCTTGAAGACGAACCCGGAGAAGGCCGCCTCGTAGGGCGAGACCTCGCGCGCGGTCGTCGCGCGCGGCTGCGGCGGCGGGGCGATCTCGGCGAAGAAGCCCAGCAGATCGGGCACGCCGAACCCGTCGATCGCGCTCCCGAAGAGGACGGGCGTCTGGGTCCCGGCGCGGTAGGCGTCGAAGTCGTAGGGAGTGCCGGCCCCGGCGAGGAGTTCGGCGTCGGCGCGGAGGTGGTCGGCCTGGCGGCCGAGGAGCGCGTCGAGCAGCGGGTCGTCCAGTCCGGTGGTCTCGACGATCTCGGGTGTGCCCGCCGGAGGCGCGACGAGGTGGAGCGTGTGCTCGGTGAGGTGGTACGTACCCCGGAACCGCTCGCCCATCCCGACGGGCCACGTCACTGGCGCTGCGTCGATGCCGAGGTGCTCCTCGATGTCCGAGAGGAGCTCGAGGGGGTCGCGGCCCTCGCGGTCGAGCTTGTTGATGAACGTGAGGATGGGGGTGGCGCGGAGGCGGCACACCTCCATGAGCTTCTGCGTCTGGACCTCGACGCCCTTTACGGAGTCGATCACCATGAGCGCGCTATCCACGGCCGTGAGGACGCGGTAGGTGTCCTCGGAGAAGTCGTGGTGGCCAGGGGTATCGAGGAGGTTCATCTCGCACCCGGCGTACGCGAACGACATCACCGACGAGGTGACGGAGATCCCGCGCTGCTGTTCGATCTCCATCCAGTCGCTGCGGGCGGCGCGGCCGGTCTTGCGGGCGTGGACGTCGCCGGCGAGGTGGATGGCACCGCCGAGGAGGAGGAGCTGCTCGGTGAGCGTGGTCTTGCCGGCGTCGGGGTGGCTGATGATGCCGAACGTGCGGCGGCGGTCCACCTCAGCGCGGAGGCGGGCGGCGGTAGCAGGAGGAGCAGCGATAGGCATGAGGTAGAAGCGGGAGTGTGAGGGCGGGGCGATCACGCCCCCGGTGCACGTCGCCCCCACCGACGCAGTCGTCGAGCGCGTGCCGCGCCCGAACCGTGTTGCCCGTGGGGTGGTCGAGCGTGAAGATCGCATATGAGACCGGCTCGTCGGGGCACGGTCCCACGCCCTGCCGGTCGAGGAGTTCGCCAGCGCGGCGCTGGTCGTAGGTCTGCCCTTGAGCACGAGCGAGCGGTGCCGCGAGGAGATCCCCATCTCCTCCGCGAAGTACGCAATGCCCCGATCGTTGCCCTTTTCGGTGGAGACGCCGACGAAGACGACGTCCTCCGTCCCCAACTCCTCCTGGAGCTCGACGAAGTCGGGGATCTCCTCGCGGCACGGTGCGCACCACGTCGCCCAGAAGTTGAGCACGACGACGCGGTCCTCCTGCTCGGAGAGGCGGAAGGTCTCGCCGGCGAGGGTTTCGAGGGCGAAGTCCGGCGCG
>CAYOJN010000166.1:0-4648 GCA_964404245.1 uncultured Sphingosinicella sp.
CCACGCAACCCATGGTGGCATCTGGATCGCCTATGGTGACGGCCGTATCGACAGTATCGGCCGCGGCGAAGCCATTGCGCGTGCAGCGGAAACGCCGATGATCATGCTGAACGCCCCGCTGATTGGCAACCGGATCGGCTATCCCGACCTTTCCGGTCTCGATCTGCTCGAGCTGTTTGCCTTCGTTCACCCGGCTCGCTTCGCAGTCCCGACACCCAAGGGCCTTGCGATTGCGCTTGGACTGGAGCCTCCGAAAGGAGAATCCTTGTCCGCTTCCTTCCTTCGCGAGGCGGCTTCGAGATTGCTCGAAACGCTGGAGGGGCACTGGCCGGAACAGGAAGGCGCCTGGACCAGCGCCCAATCACTGGCTCGGCTTCGCTGGCCCTGGAGCGCGCCGGTAGCGCAAAGGCTCAGCCGTCCTGAACGTAACGAGCGCTGGCTGTTCAGCAGGCTGCCCGAATGGGAAGATAAGGCGCCCAGGTCCCAGCCTCACGCGGTCAGCATCAGCGGTGATGAGGCGATCGGTCGCCTTGCCGAGCTGGTTGGCGACAAGGCCGAAACCCGCCATGGCCAACGCAATTTTGCTGCCGCCGCAGCAGGGATTTTCGAGCCGCGTCGAAAGCCGGACCAGCCCCACATGCTGCTTGCCGAGGGTGGAACCGGGATCGGCAAGACCCTGGGCTATCTTGCACCCGCATCGCTCTGGGCGGCGAGGGCGGATTGCGCAGTCTGGATCTCCACCTACACGAAGGCTCTTCAACGCCAGCTCGACAGGGAGACCAGTCGCCTTTTCCCCGATCCGGCCGAACGCAGCCACAAGGTGGTGATCCGCAAGGGGCGCGAAAATTATCTCTGCCTTCTCAACCTCGAAGACGCGCTCCAAGGCGGTTTTTCCGGCCGAGCCGCAACCCTCGCCCAGCTGGTTGCCCGCTGGGCCGCCTTCACCCGGGATGGCGACATGGTCGGCGGCGATCTTCCGGGCTGGCTGACGAGTCTCTTCAGGCGCGCAGGCGCAACGGCGCTAACCGATCGAAGGGGCGAATGCGTCTATGCCGGATGCCCCCATTATCGACGCTGCTTCATCGAGCGAGCCATTCGCTCGAGCGAGGATGCCGACCTCGTCATCGCCAATCATGCCCTCCTGATGGTAAATGCTGCACGCGCCCGCGAAAGCGGCCAATCACCAGGGCGTATCATCTTCGACGAAGGCCATCATCTGTTCGATGCGGCCGATTCGACCTTTGCTTCAGCCCTCTCGGGACAGGAAGCGATCGAGATGCGGCGCTGGATCATCGGCCCCGAATCAAAATCCCGTGGCCGACGGCGCGGCCTTTCGGCGCGCCTGATGGACGTTGCCTCCTATGACGAGGCGGGCGCAGCAGCGCTCGAAGCCGCGGTCGAAGCCGCACGCGCGCTTCCTTCGGACGGGTGGCTCCAGAGGCTGGCCGAAGGCTCACCCTTCGGTCCGGTGGAAGGTCTCCTGGCGGCGGTGAGAGGCAGCGTCTATGCCCGAGCCTCTGCCCAGGATGCCGGCTATGGCCTCGAAACCGAACTGGCGGAACCGGATCCGGCGCTTGTCGAAGCAGCGGCCCCTTCCCTCGAAGCGCTCGAGCGTCTTCATCGGCCGCTGATCGCTCTCGCCAAGCAACTGGAAAAGGTGATCGAGGACGCCCCTGACTGGCTCGACGCTGCTGCAAGAGCCCGGGTCGAAGGGGCCATTGGCGGCCTCGGCTGGCGATGCCAGACGATCCAGGCCTGGATCGCTCTTGCAGCCCGGATAGGCGGTCCCGCAGATGCCGACTTCGTTGACTGGCTGGCCGTCGACCGGGTCGAAGGGCGGGAATTTGATGTCGGGCTTCATCGACACTGGCTCGATCCCACGCGGCCATTGGCCGAAGCCGTCTTCAAGCCCGCTTCCGGAGTGATGGTCACGTCCGCGACCCTTCGCGACGGGGCCGACTGGTCGGCGGCACTCGCCCGGACCGGCGCCAGCCACATGAATTCGCCGCCGTCCGCTTTCGAAGCTCAAAGTCCGTTCGACTATGCAGCCAAGAGCGAAGTCCTGATCGTCACCGACATTCGCAAGGGCGACATGGCAGCTCTGGCCGGCGCCTATGCGCGGCTGATCGAGGCTTCCGGAGGCGGCACCCTTGGACTGTTCACCTCGATTCAGCGGCTGCGATCGGTCCATGCCCGGATCGCCGACCGGCTCGCCCGCCTTGGGCTTCCCTTCTACGCCCAGCACGTCGATCCAATCGATACCGGCACACTGGTCGACATCTTCCGCGACGAACCACGCGCCTCCCTGTTCGGAACCGATGCCCTTCGCGACGGAGTCGATGTTCCGGGCGAGTCGCTCCGGCTGGTGGTGATGGAAGGCGTACCGTGGCCAAGGCCCACCGTCCTTCATTCGGCGCGGCGAGCGGCAGGCGGCGGAACCGCCTTTGACGACCGCGTAGTCCGGGCTCGGATCGCGCAGGCTTTCGGACGGCTGATCCGCCACCAGCAGGACCGCGGCCTGTTCGTCCTGCTCTCGGCAGCGACACCGTCGCGCCTGCTGAGTGCCTTTCCGCCCGGAGTGAACATATCACGCGTTCATCTTGCTGACGCGATCGAACGGGTAAGATCCCGTCTGTCCACCGGCGACTGGCCGCACTATGTCGAACGGACTGATGAAGACACTAACCTTGCTCAGACATGCCAAATCGAGCTGGAACGACCCGGTCGAGCGTGATTTTGACCGGCCGCTCAATCGGCGTGGCCGAAAGGCGGCGCGGACAATCGGCAGGGAAATGCAGGCCCGGGGCCTCGATTTCGACCGAGTCGTCGCCTCACCTGCGGTCCGGGTCGTCGAGACCCTGGAAGATATCGGCGAAGGCTATGGAATGGCGATCGAGCCAAGCTACGACCAGCGCCTCTATCTGGCCTCCGTCTCCACCTTGCTCGACATCATTCACGAGACCGACGAGCAGGCCGACCAGCTTCTGATCGTCGGCCACAATCCCGGCCTTGAGCTGCTTGCCATCTATCTGACCTGTGACGACGAAGCGGGTTTTCGAGGCGAGGTGGCGATCAAATATCCAACCGCGACCCTGGCTGAAATCCGCCTTCCGATCACTCGCTGGAACGAAGCCAGGGAAGGAATTGGCGAGATTTCGCGCTTCATCCGCCCCCGCGACCTCGATCCCGATCTGGGCCCCGATCAGCAGGGGCACTGAGGGTCTTGATCAGACCGCGCTTTGCTCCAGCGCTTCCTTGAGCAGGCGCCGGAGCGAACGCAGTTCCTCGCCGGGAAAATCAGTGCCCGCGGTCCGGGCCTGGGCTGGAGGCGGCGGTGCGCCTGGTGTCGGTGGATCTCGCCGCGGCTGCGCGCTGTCGCCCTTCGCGAGCAGCTGCTGGACGCCTCTTATCGTATAGCCTTCCTCATTGAGGAGACGGTGGATCCTCTTCGCCAGGGCGACATCATCAGGTCGGTAATAGCGGCGGTTGCCGGCTCGCTGGAGCGGGCGAAGCTGGGGGAATCGCGTTTCCCAATAGCGCAAAATATGCTGGGGGACCGAAAGCTCGCCGGCAAGTTCGCCGATCGTTCGGAAAGCGTGTTCGCTCTTGCCGCCCGGCTGCATCCGGCGATCAGCCGCCGCGGGCGATTCGCTCGCGCATCGTCTGGCTTGCGCGGAAGGTCAGCACGCGCCGGGGGGCGATCGGAACTTCCACGCCTGTCTTCGGGTTGCGGCCGATGCGTTCGCCCTTGTCCCTGAGAATGAAGCTACCAAAACCGGAAATCTTCACATTCTCGCCATTCGCGAGCGAATGGCACATATGGTGCAGGATTCGCTCGACGATGCCGGCAGAATCGGCCCTGGACAGGCCAATCTCATGATGGACGATATCCGACAGGTCCGCTCGCGTCAGCGTGCCGGCCGCCGGTTTTCTGATCGTCCCTGCATCTGCCATGATGCCATTCCCTCCCGATGGAAGGACGAAGCTTAATCCAGCTGTCCACGGAGCGCAATGAGGCTCTTTGGAGACCGTCAGTAGCGGACCACCGCAGCGCCCCAGGTAAAGCCGCCGCCCATGGCTTCGAGCACGATCAGGTCGCCGCGCTGGATCCTTCCATCCCGGACCCCGACGTCGAGAGCGAGCGGGACCGATGCCGCGGACGTGTTGGCGTGCTGGTCGACGGTCACGATCACCCTGGCCGGGTCGAGCCCCAGCTTCTTCGCGGTCGCGTCGAGGATCCTCTTGTTCGCCTGATGAGGGACCACCCAGTCCACCTCCTCGGGCCGGTGGCCGGCAACCTCCAGGGTTTCCTTCAGGACGTCGGCCAGGTTGACGACCGCGTGACGGAAGACCTCCCTGCCCTTCATTCGCAGCTTGCCGACGGTCCCGGTCGTTGAAACACCGCCGTCGACATAGAGTAGATCATTGTGACGCCCATCGGCATGCAGTCGGGTTGCGAGAATGCCCTGATCCTCGGCGTCCCTGGCCTCGAGGACGATCGCACCGGCGCCGTCACCGAACAGGACGCAGGTCGAGCGATCCTCCCAGTCGAGGATCCGGCTGAAGGTTTCCGAACCGATCACCAGCGCGCGATCGGCCATTCCGCCCTTCAGCATATTGTCGGCGATGGACAGAGCGTAGAGGAAGC
>CAYOJN010000167.1:0-4626 GCA_964404245.1 uncultured Sphingosinicella sp.
GGGCCGATCGCGCTCATCGACGACAATGTTCCGATCATCGTCATCGCCCCTTCGGGGCCCTTGTTCGAAAAGACGGTCAGCAACATGCAGGAAGTCCAGGCCCGCGGCGGCAAGGTGGTACTGATCAGCGATGCCCAGGGAATAAGTCAGGCCGGCGAGCATACGATCGCCAATATCGAAATGCCCCAGGTCCACCCGCTGATCGCCCCGATCGTCTATGCGGTGCCGGTCCAGCTTCTGGCCTACCATGTCGCGGTGGCGAAGGGCACGGACGTCGACCAGCCGAGGAACCTCGCCAAGTCGGTCACTGTGGAGTGAACCGGCCGCTTGCTTGGCCTTGATGGACGATCAGCGGTTCAGCTGACTTTACAAAGGCCTGACTTGGCTTTCTCATATTCAGCCTGAAGTCCGGCGATATAGTCGGCGGCCGGCTGGATTCGGCTGACCGCACCGATGCCCTGGCCGGAGCCCCAGATGTCGCGCCACGCCTTGGCCTTCGATCCACCGCCGCCGAAGTCCATCGTCTTGATGTCGCCTTCGGGGAGCTTGTCGGGATCGAGGCCCGCATTCTCGATCGACTGGCGAAGATAATTGCCGTGAACCCCGGTGAAGAGGCTCGAATAGATGATGTCGTCGGCTTTGCCCTCGACGATTCCCCGCTTGTAATCCTCGGCCGCATTGGCCTCGTTCGTGGCGATGAAGGGGGAGCCGATATAGGCCAGGTCGGCGCCGAGCGCCTGGGCGGCGAGGACTGCCCTTCCTGAAGCGATCGCTCCGGACAGGATCAGCGGGCCGTCGAACCATTGCCTGATCTCCTCGACCAGGGCGAAGGGTGAGAGTCGGCCGGCATGGCCCCCGGCACCGGCCGCGACCGCGATGATCCCGTCGGCGCCTTTCTCGATCGCCTTGCGGGCGAAGCGATCGTTGATGACGTCATGAAGGCTGATCCCGCCCCAGCCATGAACCGCCTGGTTCAGCTCGGGGATGGCGCCGAGCGAGGTGATGACGATCGGCACCTTCCATTTGGCGCAGACGGCCATGTCTTCCTGGAGCCGAACGTTAGAGCGATGGACGATCTGGTTCACTGCGAAGGGGGCCGCCGGTCGATCGGGATTGTCGCGATCCCAGGCTTCGAGTTCCTCGGTGATCCGGTGAAGCCATTCGTCGAGGAGCGACGCCGGGCGGGCGTTGAGCGCCGGAAAGGATCCGACGATCCCCGCCTTGCACTGGGCGATCACCAGGTCCGGACTGGAGACGATGAACAGGGGCGCGCCGATGACGGGCAGGCGCAGGCGATCGAAAAGGGGAGGAAGGCTCATGGCGCGCGACCCTGAAGGGCTGGCGAGAGCTTGGCAAGCCGGCTTTGGCCCGGTCTTGCAGCGCCTAATGAACTATCTCGTTAAATCAGCTGCTTACGTAGGCTAACTCGGATTATCTATGAACAGCTATTGGCGCGCCTGACGTCGGCGATCGGGCCACGGGACCGATCAGAAGCGGCCCGAAAGGGTCAGGGAGAGACGCGCTCCGGGATCCCGATCAAGGGCCGTTCCGCGAAGGGGCAGGCCAAGTTCGATTCCGGCATTGATCCGGCTCTCCAGCCAAAGACGGACCCCGCCTCCCGCAGAGGCGAGGGTACCGCCGCCCCGGCCGGTTCGAAAATCATCGACATGGCCGGCATCGGCGAAAAGGTAGAGCTGGGCGCCTTTGGCCGGGCGAGGCAGGTCCGCCAGATCGAAGCGAAGCTCGATCGATCCGGCCGCGCCCTGATCCCCGGCCCGTTCGCGATAGTCATAGCCGCGAAGAAAATAGCGCCCGCCAAGGCCCATCTCCTCGCTTGCGAGCAGCGGCTTCGAGGCCAGCTGGCCTTCGCCGCTGACGCTCAGGCTGAAACCGGCGCCGAGGGGCGTTGTATAATCGCTCCAGAAGCGAAGCTTCGTGAACGTCCCGTCGGCGTCACTGCGCGAGGAGAGTGGGTCTCCTTCTTCATTCGCTCCGAGAATATCGAGCCCCTGGACCAGCGCTAGCCGGCCTCGCAAGCGTCCGCTGCCGACCTGGGCGGTGGCGTAGAGGGACGCGCTGACCGTCGCGATCCTGTCCTCGCGAACGGGATTGTCGGCGCGGGTTAGCCGGCTGTCGCGCAGACCCAGGATGACCTGGCCCCAGAGGCTTCGCTCGCGGCTTCGAAGCAGCGGGTGCGAAAGCCCGGCCTCGATCTCGGCGCTCGTTCCTTCATAGTCGCGATCGCGAAGCGAACCACCAGCCTCCGATCGGGAGAGATAGCCCCCGACCATGGCCTGGGTGCCTCGAACGCCGAAGGGAATCGAATATTGGGCGTGAGCGAGCTGGAATTCCCGGGGCTGAAGCGGAGTTGTAGCGACCCCGAGGCTGAGCTGGTCCCCGGTTTCCAGGATCCCGTTCAG
This sequence comes from uncultured Sphingosinicella sp., assembly GCA_964404245.1. Taxonomy (GTDB): domain Bacteria; phylum Pseudomonadota; class Alphaproteobacteria; order Sphingomonadales; family Sphingomonadaceae; genus Allosphingosinicella. The sequence goes on from CAYOJN010000167.1 coordinate 2,421, forward strand.
GTCGAGCGACAGCCGGGCTCGTACCGGGCCCACCGAAGACGTGCCCCAATTGTCGAGGCTGTAGCGCCCTTGGACGCGGCTCAGGCGGGTATTGACCATGAGGACGCTTTGGCCCTGGACCCGTCGAAGCCGGGCTTCGCCGACCGATATTCCGGCCATGTCCCGGGCCAGGAGCAATTGCCGTTCCAGTTCGGCGGTCCGGACCGGGCGGCCATGGGCCAGGCTTCGGAGCAGTGGCTCGGTTGCTTCGGCCGCGGGACCGCTCGCCTCCACTCGGTCGATCCGGCCCTCGTCGATCGTGACCCGCAGGATTCCGTTGGTGACTCGCTGACGAGGGATCCAGGCCGTCGCCAGTCCATAGCCGGCGCGGCGAGCGACATCGGCGACGTCCCGTGCGAGCCTCGACATCCGTTCCCGGCTGGCCGTCTCTCCCAGATAGGGTTCGATCGCTTCGGCAAAGGCCTGCGCCGGAAGCGCTTCCGAGCCTTCGATCCGTATCGCTCCGACGACGAACGGCGCGATGTCGGGGACGTCGGCCTGAAACCGGTCGGGCGAAAGCAGCTCCATCGGCTGTTCCTTCGCAGCGGCCGGGGGCTCCTCGGCCGCTTCGCGGCTGAGCACCGACGGATCGCTCCGGTCGATGGGGTTCTGCATTTCCGACGCGCTCGCTGCCGCGGGCACGAACAGGGAAGCGGTCAGGGCCGCGCCCCCGACGAGGAAGGTCCAGAAGTGAGAGAGGCCGCACATTCGCCGGACCATTAGGCCGGACCGGTAAATTTTCCTTTGCCGTACAGGGAATTATATCGCGGTTAACCCTTACCCTAAACAGCTCTGCAAGCCCCTTGGTCTAGGGCCGATGCACTGGAAACCCTCCGTTGGAGGCGCGAAGGCATGCGCAGAATCGTTATTGGAATGACTCCCCTGCTGATGGCGCTGGCGGCGCCGGCGGCAGCTCAGGTCCCGCAATGGCGGGTCAGCGAAGTCAGCGGCGACGTCAGGATCATCGAGGAGGGACGCTCGCGTGCGGCGGTCCGGGGGGCCTTGCTCGCCTCGGGTTCCAGCATCGCCACCGCGGCCCGATCGCGCGCCGTTCTCGTCAGGGAACAGGAATTCGTCGTCGTCTCCCCGTCAAGCCAGCTTCGCCTTCCGGCAGCAGAGCAGGATCGGGGAATCATCCAGATGCTCGCCGACTGGGGCACTGCGGTGTTCCGGATCGAACGGCGGGCAACGCCGCATTTCGGAGTGAAGACGCCCTATCTCGCCGCCGTGGTGAAGGGAACGACCTTCACGGTCACTGTCGGACCGGAAGGCGCCTCGGTGCAGGTCACTGAAGGGGCGGTGGAAGTCTCGACGAACGATGGCGGGGCTTCGACCCTGGTTCGTCCGGGTGCCATCGCTTCGGTGATCGCGAGCGATCTTCGCGAACTTTCAATCGAAGGCGATTCTCCGCAGGTGATCAGGAGCGAAGGCCCCTCGGCCCAGGTCACCGTTCCAGCACCGGTTGCGGTCTATGGCGGTCCGACCACGATCTCGGCGATGGTCGACAATCCGATTACGGAGGACGGCGTCCCACTGGCCGACGTTACCGATGGACTGGTTGGAGGAAGCGCCGGAATCGATCTCGCGATGATCGACATCGTCGATAGCGGTCACAGCAGTCAAAGGCCGCCTGTCGACGGAGGCGGCAATGGCAGTCCCCCCGACGACAATCCGAACGGCGGTGGAAGCAACGGGCCGGGCAACAGCGACGGGCCTGGCAACAGCGATGGACCGGGGAACGGCAACGGCCCAGGGAACGGGAATGGCCCGGGCAACGGCAACGGACCCGGCAGCGGCGGCGGCTCGGGCGATGACGATGAGGGGCCCGGAAATGGGAGTGGCCCCGGAAACGGGAACGGCCCGGGTAACGGTAACGGCCCAGGCAGCGGTGGCGGCCCAGGCGATGACGATGACGGCCCCGGAAACGGCAACGGTCCAGGGAACGGCAATGGGCCCGGTAGCGGGGACGAACCTGGTAATGGGCCAGGCAACGGTAATGGCCCGGGCAACGGCGACGGGCCTGGAAATGGCAACGGGCCCGGAAATGGCAACGGACCGGGAAGCGGTGGCGACTGGGGCGACGACGATGGCCCCGGTGGCGGCCCCGGCAACGGCAATGGCCCAGGCAATGGCAACGGTCCCGGCAACGGGAACGGCCCAGGGAATG
>CAYOJN010000168.1:0-4621 GCA_964404245.1 uncultured Sphingosinicella sp.
GCGTCGAATTCTTTCCGCCGCTGTCCGGCGGATGAGCCTATCCGTCCGCCTTGCCGACTCCCCCTTTGCTGCTGACCGCGAGCTTGCCGAATTCAGCGCAAACCTCGGGGGGGTCGGTGCAGTGGTCAGCTTTGTCGGGATCGCCCGCGACCAGACCATGGCCGGCAAGCCGGTCGAGCGGCTTCTTCTCGAGGCCCATCCTCGTCTGACTTTCCGATCCATGGAGGTGATTGGCGAATCGGCGCTGGAACGGTTCGACGTCGAATGGCTCCGGATCGTCCATCGCTGCGGCTTCATCATCCCCGGAGAGTCCATCGTCTTCGTTGCCGCGGCGGCGGTCCATCGGCGCCCTGCTTTCGAAGCGGTCGATTACATGATGGACCGGCTGAAGACGGATGCCTTGTTCTGGAAGCGCGAGGACGGGCCCGACGGCGCCAGCTGGATAGAACCGCGTGACGACGACCATGTCGCCCGCCAGAGGTGGAGACTGTCGTGCCAGGAATAGACGAAAGCCTGACCTTCCACCCCTTGCGCATCGCTGTCCTCACCATTTCGGACACCCGCAACGCGGAAAATGATACGTCGGGCGGCCTTCTGGCCGAGCGCCTCCAGGGCGCCGGACATGTGCTTGCGGGCAAGACCATCGTGACCGATGAGATCGAGTCGATCAGAGATAAGGTGAAGGCGTGGGCCGACGATCCGCAGGTGGACCTGATCCTCACTACCGGCGGCACCGGCTTTGCACCGCGCGACGTCACGCCGGAAGCTGTCAAGCCGCTCCTTCGACGGGAGATGGATGGTTTCGCGATCCTCTTTCATCAGGCCAGCGGGGGCACGGTCGGAGTATCGACGCTCCAGTCGCGGGCCCTTGCGGGCCAGATCGACGATACGTTCATCTTCTGCCTTCCGGGCTCGACCGGTGCCTGCCGCGACGGCTGGGACCTGGTCCTGTCGTTTGAGCTCGACAGTCGCTACCGGCCCTGCTCGCTTGCCGGTCAGGTGCCGCGACTGAGGCACCTTTGCGCATGAGCGGCCTCAGCCATGTCGGCAAGGATGGCCGGGTCCGGATGGTGGATGTCTCCGACAAGCCGGCCACGCTCAGAACCGCAACGGCGGAGGGGCGGCTGGCCTGCAGCACCGAAACCATGGAAGCGGTGAGAACCGGATCGGCACCGAAGGGCGCCGTTATCCAGACGGCCGAACTTGCAGGAATCATGGGCGCCAAACGGACCGCTGACCTGATCCCGCTCTGTCACCCACTTCCGCTCAGCAACGTTTCCGTGACCATTTCCCCCGACGAGACACTTCCGGGATTCAGAATCGTTTCCACGGTCCGGACCCGAGGCGTGACGGGGGTTGAAATGGAAGCGCTGACCGCGGTGTCTGTGGCCTGTCTGACCCTGTTCGACATGCTGAAGGCGATCGACCGAGACATGGTGATCGGGTCGATCCGGGTAACGGCCAAGGAAGGCGGCAAGTCCGGGTCCTGGACCCGGAAATGATTCCCTTTGACGAGGCAGCAAAACGGATCGGTGAGGCTGCGAAGCCTCTGGGCATGGAACGGGTTGCGCTGGCGGATGCGGCCGGACGGACCCTGGCAGCGCCGGTCACTGCGATGATCGATTCCCCAACGACCGATTCCTCCGCCATGGACGGCTATGCGGTCCGGGACCTGGACCTTCCGGGCCCGCTTCAGGTGATCGGGGACTCTTTCGCCGGCCACGGTTTCGATGGCCCGGTAGAACCAGGGAAGGCCGTCCGGATCTTCACCGGTGCTCCGGTGCCGGAAGGCGCCGACCGGGTCATCATCCAGGAGATGGCCGAACGGGAAGGCGACCAGGTCACCATTTCCGAACCGCCCGGCGAGGCTCGGCACATTCGGCGGCTCGGTTCCGACTTCAGGGCCGGCGAGAGGCTTCTCCCGGCGGGGCGCAGGCTCGATCCAAGAGCTCTGGTTGCCGCCGCCGGCGCCGATCTGGCATCGGTGGAAGTGTGGCGCCGGCCGCGGGTTCGAATTCTTGCAACGGGCGACGAGCTTGCACCACCCGGACAGGCCCGCGACCGGGTCGACGCAATCCCGGAAAGCGTGTCCTTCGGTGTCGCTGCGCTCGCCGAGCAAAATGGCGGCCAGAGCCTTGGCAGTCGGCGGCTTGGCGATCGGTTCGAGGCGATGGTGGGCGAAGCGGGCGACTCGCTCGAGGAAGCGGACCTGGTGGTCGTGACCGGCGGTGCCTCGGTCGGCGAGAAGGACTTCGCGAAGGCCATGTTCGAGCCTCACGGCCTAGACCTCATCTTCTCGAAGGTGGCGATCAAGCCGGGAAAGCCGGTCTGGCTGGGCCGATGCGCAGGCAAGCTGGTCCTGGGACTACCGGGCAATCCGACATCGGCGATGGTGACTGCGCGACTTCTTCTTGCACCGCTCGTCAGCGGACTGGCCGGTGGCAGCCCGGTCCTTCACTGGCAGCGGATTCGGCTGGCACAGCCGCTTCCGGCCTGCGGCTTGCGCGAGACCTTTCATCGCGCCCGCAAGGTCGATGGCGAAGCCCTGCCGGTATCGAACCGGGACTCCAGTGCCCAAAGAGCGCTTGCCGAGGCCGATCTCCTTCTCAGAAGCCGGCCACAAACCCCCGCCCTCCCGGCAGGCGACGAGATCGAGTCACTCCTGTTCTGAGCGGCCGGAACCGGTTCTTCCGGTCCAGGATGAGCACGATCCGGCTTGGCGAAGCCTCTTTTCTGCTTCAGCCAGGTCTTCCGGCCGGTTGATATTGAGGAACAGGCCCGAAGGCCAATCCACTCGGGCGTGGCCGATCGTCTCGGCAAAGCCGATAAGCGACCGTCTTCCGCTCGCGGCATAAGCAGGAAGCCGTTCGAGCTGCGATACCCGCCACAGGGCACAGGCCGGATGAACCCGGCCCTCGCTTGCTGCAAGCGCCGCTCCCTTGTCGCCAAGGGCCGCTTCCAGCCGCTCCATCAGATCGTCCGGGAGGAAGGGCGTATCGCAGGCTATGGTCAGGACTGCCGGGCGATCCATCTGGCATGCGGAGAAAAGAGCGGCGAGAGGGCCTTCGAGGCTCGGCTGGTCGATCAGCACTGGAACGCCGACGGCGCCGACCTGGCCAGGATCGCGCGCCGCAATCGCAATTCGGTCGCTCCAGCCCCTCGCCTTTTCCAGCGCGCGTTCGATCAGGGTCCTGCCGCCAAGGCGCCGAAGCGGCTTACTTCCGCCGATCCGCCGCCCCTCGCCGCCGGCCAGGATGAGGACTGCCGGCCTCATTGGAAAACCAGCTTCGCGCCGGCAATGACGAGCACTATTCCAAGGCCCTGAAGAAGCCGCTGCCTTGGCAGCCGCGCCGTTCCAAGCCAGGTGCCGACCAGCGCCCCGCAGGCGACGGCAACGACCAGCCATGGAAGCTCCGGTGGGAGCGCCCTCACGGCGGTGACGTTGCCGGCAAGGCCGGCAAGCGAGTTCAGGAAGATGAACCCGGCGGCAACGCCGGAGGTTCGACGGGCATTTTCCCACCCGAACAGGATGATCAGTGGAGACAGGAAGATCCCGCCCCCCGTTCCGGTCAGGCCAGCAAGCAGACCCAGGCCCGCACCGACCGGAATCGTCAAGCCGAGTCGCGGAGGCGTGGGCTCGATCCGCGCGACCTGCTCCGGCTGCCAGATCATCCGGGCGGCCGCCGCCCACAGGATCAGTCCGATCAGGGGCCGGTAGACGTCCGGGGAAATCCTGAGTCCACCGCCGATGAATGCGGCCGGTGCGGCGCAGACGACAAAGGCGGAGAGAAGCCGCCAGTTGATCTGGCCCGAGCGCGCATAGCGCCAGGTGGCGAAGCCGGCGACGATCAGGTTCAGAGCAAGTGCGGTCGGCCGCATCGACTCCGGTGATACGGCGAACAAGGCCATGATTGCGAGATAGGCCGATGCCCCGCCATGGCCGACCGTTGAATAAAGGGCCGCCGCGAGGCCCATGAGAAGGGCGATCCACAGGAGGGTCGATGGATCCATTTGCAGCTGATCAATTCCCCGATTGCGACCCAGCTAGGGCACAAGGTCCGTCAAGGAAAGCCGGAGCTGATCGATTGAGTGCAGGGACAGCAATCGCCTTTATCGAAACTCGCCCCTCCGGCGTTCAGCCGCACTGACCTTCCGCCATTACGGTGAGACGGTTGCGATCGAGGACTTCGACACGGTCGAGGGCGTCGAGCCGGATGATCCGGTCACTCTTCAACGTCGCCAGGACCCGGCTGACCGTTTCCTTCGTCAGCCCGAGATAATCGGCAATGTCGGAGCGACTCATCGGGAGTTCGACCATTCGCATCCTTTGGCCTCCGGCCTTTTCCGCCCTCAGGAGAAGGGTGAGGAAGAAGCTTGCAAGCCGTTCGCAGGCGGTCTTGCGCCCAAGAAGCACCATTTGCGCCTGGGCCGCCGCAAGTTCATGGGCAGCGATCCGGTATAGTTCCCGCTCGAGCTGACCGAAGCCTTCGACAAAATCGTCGAAACGGTTGCGCGGGAACCAGCAAAGCTGGCTGTCGACCAGGGCCTCTGCGGTGAAGGCATGTTCTTCATCCACCGAAATGCCGAGAAAATTGCCGGGGAAGAGGAAGCCGGTGACCTG
>CAYOJN010000169.1:0-4568 GCA_964404245.1 uncultured Sphingosinicella sp.
CAGGCGTTTCGGCCATGAAGATCCGCAACTCGTTGAAGTCCCTCAAGTCGCGCCATCGCGACTGCCGCGTGATCCGTCGCCGGGGCCGTACCTACGTCATCAACAAGACGAACCGCCGGTTCAAGGCTCGCCAGGGCTGACCCTCGCGGGGTTATTCCCGATCCGGACCAGTTCGGACGTGGGCAAATGCCCGCGTCCGCTTGCGCTTGCCGGCAGATCGCCCTTGGCGGCGTTTCGGAGGCAGGGATAGAGCATGAGTGGAGGTTCGAGGGCCCGGGCGGTCATCTTCGACGTCGGCAACGTCCTCTATGGCTGGGACCCGGACAGCTTCCTTCGCCGCCAGCTTCCGGACGACCGGGCGCGGCTTCGATTCATCGAGGATGTCGGCCTCTGGGAATGGCATGACCGTCTCGACGGCGGCCGCGAATTCCGCGATGCCGCCGACGAACTGAGCGGGAAATTCCCGGAATATGCTCACCTGATCGAGGCCTGGGGCGACCGGTTCTGGGAAACGATCACGGATCCGGTTCCAGGCGTTCACGAGATTGTCCGGACCCTCGACTCGCTCGGCGTTCCGCTCTTCGCGATCACCAATTTCTCGGCCGACTTCTGGCCGCCTTTCCACGATCGGGAGAGGGCCTTCTTCAGCCGATTCCGCGATATCGTCGTCTCGGGCAACGTGAAGCTTCTTAAGCCGGATCCGGCCATCTACTTTCTCGCTCTGGACCACTTCGGCCTGAAGCCTGGAGATGCGCTTTTCGTCGACGATCGACAGATCAATGTCGACGGCGCTGAAGCGGTCGGAATGGCAGCCCATCTGTTTACCGGCGCGACGGGCCTTCGGGACCGTCTCGAAGCCGAGGGCCTGCTCTGAACTTTCGCGAGCCTCGCGCTTTGTTTCGGCCGTGAGACAGAGCTGGCCGTCGAAACTCTGGGTCGTTCGCCACGGGCAAAGCGCCGGTAATGTTGCCCGCGCGGCCGCCGTGGCGGCCGGATCCCATCAGATCGGGCTCGAGGTTCGGGACGTCGATATCCCGCTGAGCGACCTCGGTGTTCGCCAGGCAGAAGCGGTGGGCCACTGGTTCGCGACCCTGCCCGAAGAGGAGCGGCCGGAAGTCGTCATCTCCTCACCCTATGTCCGGGCGCTACAGACCGCCGAGGCGATCTGCACCCATGCCGGAATTCGGGATTGCGCCCGCGGACCGCTGGTTGACGAACGGCTTCGTGAGCGCGAATTCGGGATTCTCGACCGGCTCACCGGCGCCGGGATCCAGGCCCTCCATCCCGACCAGGCCGAGCACCGCCGGCTGCTCGGCAAATTCTATCATCGCCCGCCTGGCGGCGAGAGCTGGGCCGATGTCATCCTCCGGCTTCGAAGCGTGCTCGATACGATCAGCCTTCATCACGTCGACCAGCGAGTGCTGATCGTGTGCCACCAGGTGGTCGTTCTGTGCCTTCGATACATATTGGAGGAACTGGACGAGCAAACGGTGCTCGCGATCGACAAGGAAGGCGCGGTTCTCAATTGCGGGATCTGTGAATATGGGTTCGAGCCGGACGACGACCGCCACTGCGTGCCCGAGCTACTTCGCTACAATTTTGCAGCGCCGCTTCGCGACGAGGACGCACCGATCACGGCTGAGCCGGACGGGATCGTCGGCACCCGATGAGCAAGGCGGTTCCGATCGACGAGGCGCTTCTGAAGCAGTTCGCACTGCCGCCGCTGGACGAGGATGGAAGCAAGGAGGATCGGGGCCGCCTGCTCGTGATCGCTGGGAGCCGGGGTCTCGCGGGCGCCGCCTTGCTTGCCGGCCTGGCAGCGCTTCGGGCCGGCGCCGGCAAGCTCCAGATCGGCACCTCCGAAAGCCTTTCCACCGCTCTTGCGGTCGCGGTCCCGGAAGCCCGGGTGATCGGCTATCCCGAAACCGAAGAAGGCTGCATCGCAGAGGCGGGGATCAGGCCGCTGATCGGCTGGGCCGAAGGGGCCCAGGCGGTTGCCATCGGCTGCGGCCTCAAACAGGGGCCGCCTCTGAAAAAGCTCGTGGCTGGCCTTCTCGCTTGCGACAATCATGTGCCGGTCATTCTCGATGCCGCGATATTAGATTGCCTGGAGCCGCTCGAGACCTTGCTCCAGGCATGGCCGGGCGGAGCGATCCTGCTTCCCCATGCCGGCGAGATGGCGAGGCTTCTTGATCGAGACCGCGAAGCGGTCGAGGCGGACCCTGAAGCGGCTGCGCTTGAAGCCTCCCAGCGTTTCAGGGCCGTGGCCCTGATCAAGGGACGATACAGCTACATCGCTGCCCCGGATGGCCGGAGCTTCCGGCTCGAAGGCGGCGGTATCGGGCTTGCGACATCGGGCAGCGGCGATGCGCTCGCTGGGATCGTCGGCGGCCTCTGCGCCCGCGGCGCCGACCCGCTGACCGCTACCCTGTGGGGCGCCTGGCTTCACGCCGAAGCCGGCCGGGCCCTCGGCAGAAGGATCGGAAGAGTCGGCTTCCTGGCCAGGGAAATCGTCGACGAGATCCCGGCCCTTCTCCCTCAGGACTGACCGACCTCAGCTGTTTCGGTGGCGCGCCAGTTCATCGCCGATCAGCCGGGCGACATGGACCACGTTGGTCGAACCCGGTGTACCGAATGGCACGCCAGCAGTGACGATGATCCGGTCCGTCGCGCTGCCGAGACCGTGACGAAGCGCCATCCGTTTCGACTTGCCGACCATTTCCTCGAAGCTGTGGACGTCGCGGGTCCTGACTGCATGGGCGCCCCACAAGAGCCCGAGCCGGCGAGCGGTTCGAAGGGACGGCGTCAGGATCAGTAGCGGTGCCCGTGGCCGTTCTCGAGCGACCCGCCGGGCCGTCGAACCCGAACTGGTGAAACAGACGATTGCGGACGCGCCGACAGTCCCGACCATCTGGGCAGCGGCGCGAGCGATGGCATCATTGGTCGTGGCATCAGGCAAGGTCTCGGTGAAATGGACCCGCGCATAATGGCTCGGGTCCGATTCGACGCTGACCGCAATCCGGTTCATCATCGCCACGCTCTCGCGGGCAAACTGGCCCGAAGCGCTTTCTGCAGACAGCATGATCGCGTCGGCGCCGTCATAAACCGCGGTTGCGACGTCCGAGACCTCCGCACGGGTCGGAGTGGGAGCCGTGATCATCGATTCCAGCATCTGGGTCGCAACGACGACCGGACGGCCCATCCGACGGGCCGCTTCGACGATCTTCTTTTGAAGTGGCGGTACAGCCTGGGGCGGAAGCTCGACCCCCAGATCACCGCGGGCGACCATCACAGCATCGGCGAGTTCCAGAATATCTTCCAGCCGTTCGATCGCCGCCGGCTTCTCGATCTTGGCAAGAAGGGCCGCTCGCCCGCCGATCAGACGTCTCGCCTCGGCGACGTCCTCCGGGCGCTGGACGAAGGACAGGGCGATCCAGTCCACCCCCTGTTCGAGCGCGAAGGCAAGGTCGGCTCTGTCCTTGTCGGTGAGCGAAGTGACAGGAAGAACGACGTCGGGGACGTTCAGTCCCTTGTTGTTGGAGATCGTACCGCCTGTTTCGACCTCGGATTCGATCCGGTCGTCGTCGATGGCCGTCACCCTGAAGACGAGCTTCCCGTCATCGACGAGCAGCCTAGTGCCGATCCCGACCGCTGCGAAGATTTCCTTGTGCGGAAGCATGACCCGGCTCGAATCGCCGGGTTCCTCGCTTTGATCAAAGCTGAACGTCTGGCCGTTCTCGACGATTGCCCTGTCGCCCTTGAACCGGCCGACCCGGAGCTTCGGCCCCTGCAGGTCGGCGAGGATGGTCATCGGCCGCTCGAGTTCCGATTCGAGGCTTCGAATGATCTCCACCAGCTTGCCATGATCCTTGTGGGCGCCGTGGCTCATATTGATTCGAAACGCATCGGCGCCTGCAACAACCAGCTGCCTGATCACCTCGACGCTGTTGCTCGAGGGGCCGAGGGTCGCGAGGATCCGCACCTTCCGGCTGCGTGGCATCATCGGGCCCGTCTGGAGATCTTTACTCGACATCAAAGCGGGCCATAGCTTCTCGCCATTACAGTTCAAGCTGCGACGCTGCTCCGGACCAGATCGTCGCGGCCCATTGCGGCCGCCCGGCCCACATCCTACAGCCGGCGTTTCAACCGATTTGATGGAGTTTGATGTGGCGGAAGGAAACGTCGCGGCCGACGAGTTGAGGCTGCTGATCGAGCGAATAGAGCGCCTCGAGGAAGAGAAGAAGGCGATCGCCGATGATGTGAAGGACGTCTATGCAGAGGCGAAGGCGCGCGGCTACGATCCCAAGACGATGCGGACGATCGTTCGTCTTCGGAAGATGGAGAAGGATGCCAGGCAGGAGGCCGAGGCGCTGCTCGAGACCTACAAGGCGGCGTTGGGCCTGGCCTGAGGGGTGATTGAAGGAGCCCCCGGGACCGGCCTGGCCAGTCGTCTGATTGAAGCGACGGAGCAGCAGGTCTAGACCCGGCAGGGGATAAAGGAACGGGGGCGGCGATGGCCGGTCACAGCAAATTCAAGAATATCATGCATCGCAAGGGCGCTCAGGACA
>CAYOJN010000170.1:0-4542 GCA_964404245.1 uncultured Sphingosinicella sp.
GTCGGGCCATCCATGGTCGGCATGACGACATCGGAAATCATCAGGTCGATCGATTCCTCGCGAGCCAGAATCTCGAGCGCAGCCTCCCCGTTCTCCGCCGTCAGGACGGTATAGCCATGGCGGCCGAGTGCCCGTTCGGCCACTGCCCGGACCATCGCTTCATCCTCGACCAGGAGGATGGTTCCGCTGCCCCACAATTCGCCGGCCTTGACCTTCGCCTTCTTCGACGGGGTTTCGTCCGTCGAGGCACGGTGGACAGGAAGGTAGATGGTGAAGGTGGTTCCGCCTCGAACGATACTTTCGGCGAAGATGAAGCCGCCTGATTGCTTGACGATCCCGTAGACGGTCGAAAGACCAAGGCCCGTGCCCTTCCCCACTTCCTTGGTGGTGAAGAAGGGTTCGAAGATCTTGCCGATGATGTGCGGTGGGATCCCGGTCCCGGTGTCGCTGACCTTGAGGGCCGTATAATCGCCGATCGGGAGGATGTCCGTGCCCATCCGGCGCACCTCGTCGGCCGAGACTGGAAAGGTCTGAAGGGTGAGAGTCCCGCCCCCGTCGGGATCCTTTGCAAGCATGGCATCGCGGGCGTTGACGGCGAGATTGACGATGACCTGTTCAAGCTGGCCGGGATCGGCCCGGACCGCCCCAAGACCACGTCCATGCTTCACCTGCAGCTGGATCCGTTCGCCGATCAGCCGGTTGAGGAGATGCGAGACCTCGGCGACCACATCGGGAAGCTGAAGCACCTGGGGCCTGAGCGTCTGCTGCCTGGAAAAGGCCAGAAGCTGCCGGGTCAGACTTGCTGCGCGATTGGAATTGGACCTGATCTGCTGGATGTCGTCATAATCGCTGTCGCCCGGGGTGTGCCTCATCAGCATCAGGTCGCAGGTGCCGAGGATGGCGGTCAGGATATTGTTGAAATCATGGGCAACCCCGCCGGCAAGCTGGCCGACCGCCTGCATTTTCGTCGCCTGCGCGATCTCGCGCTTGAGCCGGGCTTCCTCGCTATTGTCCTTGAGACTGAGGAGGACGGCGGCGTTGCCGAGCCCGCGAGCGCCGGCAACGGTCATTGCCACCGGCTCTTCGGGATTGGATTTCAGCCGGACCGCCAGATCGCCGGAAAGCGCCCTTCCCCGCGCAAAGCGGCGAACCGCGTCCGAGACCGCGGCCTTGTCCTCGTCGACGACCAGGTCTCCAGGCCAGGCCGGCTTTTCCTGCTGGCCGAGCCCGACCGACCGGCGAAACACCTTGTTGATGAAGGTGAAGCGTCCATCGGTGTCCGCCAGCGCAAGGCCCAGCGGGAGGATGTCGAGCAAGGCGTGGATATGGGAATTTTCGTCCTCCCCGATTCCGCCACCGGGCAGATCGTCCATCATCAGGAAAACCGATGCGCCCCTTTCCTGGCCGGTCGGGATCTGGACGATCCGAAGCGCAGGGCCCTCCTTGCCTTCGGCGGTCAAATGGAACTGACCCGTTTCGGAGGCGATCAGATAGTCAACCAGCTCCGCCCCCTCGACCCTGTCGGACAGCCTTGCCAATCCGTCTCCTCCAGCCCGCTGGGCGAAGGCCTTGTTGGCCACATCGATCCGGCCCTGTTCGTCGACGACGACGGCGAGGATTCCTGCCTCGCCGAGGAGCCGCCCCCATTCTCCAGCGATCATTCGCTTGGAACTGGCCGCGAACTCATGCTCGCCCAGAGTCTCGAAGGTCCAGATCAGATGCTCGTCGCCCGAACCCGCCGGAGCGATGGCGATGCCGAGCTGCCGATCGCCGAGCCGGACTTGCCCGACCTGTGCAGAGCCGTCCCGGAGTGCGCCGCGAAGTGAATCGCCGAGGCCCTGCGGGTCTCCCGATCGTTCGATGAGCTCGGCCGGCGAAGCCGATCCGAACCATTGGCTCCAGGTCCGGTTCGCGCACAGCAGGGCGCCGTCCCGGTCGGTCAGGGCAAGCGCACGGTCCGTCTGGGCGCTATCGAGCGCAGCCCGAAGAAGTGCGGAATCGGCGGCCTGCCGGGGCTCGGGGAGAAAATCCTGCATCGCAGCCGTCCGGGGCCAGAGGCGAAGCAGGCCTGCCGCGGCAACGAGGCCGGCAAGAAAGAGGGCAGCGAAGATCGGGTCTCCAACCACCCAGAGCAGCAGTCCCGCCGAACCCAGGGCAGCAGCGGCGAAAAGAACCAGATCGAGCTTTCGATCCGGAAGCGCAGCGGCGTTCATTCCCTGCCAGCCGGGAAAGTGATCGAGTTTCGCCGTGACCGTCCAGCCATTCCCTTACCAGATCCGGACCCGTGCATCGGGCGCCAAATAGAGCTCGTCGTCGCGAGTGACCGAATAGGCATCATACCAGGGGTCGAGATTGCGGACCACCGCGACCCGCTGTTCGGATGGCGAATGGGCATCGGTGAGCAGGCGCTGGAGAAGATTGGCCTCGCGATATTTGCGACGCCAGACCTGGGCCCAGCCGAGATAGAATCGCTGATCGCCGCTGAAGCCGGAAAGAACCGGTGCCGCGCTCCCGCCGAGGCTGAGCCGATAGGCATCATAGGCGACCGTCAGCCCGGCAAGATCGGCAATATTCTCGCCCAGGGTCAGGCGTCCCTGGACCCGGTGCCCAGGAAGCGGCTCATAGAGATCATATTGATCGACCAGCTGGGTCGTGAGGGCTTCGAAGCGCTCGCGATCCTGGGGCGTCCACCATTCGTTGAGCGCCCCGCTCTGGTCATATTTGCTGCCCTGGTCGTCGAAATGATGGCTGATTTCGTGCCCGATGACCGCGCCGATGCCGCCATAATTGATGGCTGAATCGGCGTTTGCGTCGAAGAAAGGCGGCTGGAGGATGGCAGCCGGGAAGACGATCTCGTTCCAGCTCGGATAGGCATAGGCATTGACCTCCATGGGGGTCATGAACCACTCGCTTCGGTCGACCGGCTTGCCCAGTTTGTCCAGTTGGCGACGATATTCGAATTCGGTCGCGTTGCGGATGTTCTGGATGAGATTGTCGCGGCTCACCTCCACCGAGGAATAATCGCGCCAGTTGTCGGGATAGCCGATCTTCGGAGTGAAGGCCGCAAGCTTGGCCCTGGCCTTCGAGCGGGTCTCCGGGGCCATCCACTCCAGGCCAGCAAGCCGCTGATCCATCGCCGCGATGACATTCTGAACCAGTTCGTCAGCCTCGGCCTTGGCCTCGGCCGGGAAGTGGCGGTCGACATAGATCCTGCTGACATCATCGGAGATCATCGCCGTCACCAGCGAAACGCCCCGCTTCCAGCGCGGCTCGTTCTGCGGGGTGCCGTTGAGCGCAGTTCCCCGGAAAGCGAAATGCGCATCGACGAACGAGTCGGAGAGATAGGGCGCATAAGAGTCGATGGTCCGAAGAAGAATATAATCCTTGAGGACCGCGACCGGCGCTTCGGAAATGATCTTGGCGCTTCCGGAAAAGGCGCTTGGCTGTGAAACGAGCACCGAATCCTGATCGGCAATGCCCGCTTCCCGGAGGAAGAGCATCCAGTCGAAGCCCGGCGCTTCCTGGGCGAGCTGGTCGAGAGTCCGCTTGTTGTACGTCTTCTCGTCGTCGCGATTCTCGACCCGGGTCCAGTGGACGTTCGCGATCCTGCCTTCGAAATCGAGTACCGCGGCGGCCCGACTGTCGGCGTCCGACTCGCCGGCGAGAGTCAGCAGGGTAGCGAGATAGGTCCGATAGGCATTGCGCTTTTCGACCAGAGCTTCATCGTCTCGCAGATAATAATCCCGGTCCGGAAGCCCGAGGCCCGACTGGGTCAGCCTGACGATCATCTCGGTCGGGATTCGATCGTCGCTTGCGACGTAGCCGGAAAAGGGCCCGCTGATCCCGTGGCGGAACAGTTCGCCCAGTTTCTCGGCCCAGGCCTGGCGATCATCGATTGCGCTGATCTCCGCCAGGAGCGGTCGAACGGGCGCAAGGCCGGCCGAGTTGACCGCGGCCTCGTCCATGAAGCTTGCGTAGAAGGCGCCGATCCGGCTGTTGGGCGAGGCGGCTTCGAGAATCTCGCGAGTGCGCTCCTTGGACAGGTCGTCGAGGAGGGTGAACATCCCGTAATTGGATCGATCGGCGGGGATCTCGGTCACCCGATCCCATTCGCCATTGGCAAAGCGGTAGAAATTGTCGCCCGGATCGACGCTTCGATCGGCCCCTTCGAGGTCGAAGCCGAAGCTTCCGATCTGGGGGCCCTGCCTCACGTCGGAAGCGACGGACGTCTCCATTGGCTCGACCGTTGCTGCGCAGGCGCAAAGGGACGTCGACGCCGCGAGAATGAGCAGGGTTTTTCTCATCTTGTTCCTCGATCTGGATAGTGAAACCGATATAGCCCGACCAACCCTCCGATCAATCGAGGCGAGCCCTCTTCCTGACTGCACGCCGGCGCCACTTTCGGGCCGTCCACCAGCGCCAGACGAAGATCGACAGGAAATATCCGATGATCGCGCTCACCGTCGCAATGGTGAACAGGCCGGTCACCGTGGCGAGCGCCGCATCGGAGAAAAGCCAGCTGATCCATTCGCCAACAGTGGC
>CAYOJN010000171.1:0-4531 GCA_964404245.1 uncultured Sphingosinicella sp.
AATTTCGAGAAATATGGTCGCTATCACAAGCTGAACATGGCGCTCCTGATCGGCGGCACCAACATGGGCGATCAGATCAAGCTGCTCGAAAAAGGGGTCGATGTCCTGATCGCGACTCCAGGCCGGCTGATGGACCTGTTCGGCCGCGGCAAGATCCTCCTCACCGGCTGCAATCTGCTCGTCATCGACGAAGCGGACCGGATGCTCGACATGGGCTTCATCCCGGATATCGAGGAGATCTGCACCAAGCTTCCGGCCAACCGGCAGACACTGCTTTTCTCAGCGACCATGCCGGCGCCGATCAAGAAGCTGTCCGACCGCTTCCTCTCCAACCCGAAGACGATCGAAGTCTCGCGGCCGGCGTCCGCCAATCTGCTCATCGACCAGAAGATCCTGAAGGTCGACAGCCGTCGCAAGCGCGATGCCCTGGCCGACATGCTTCGCGGCGATTCCGTCCGGACCGCGATTGTCTTCTGCAACCGCAAGACCACGGTCCGCGAGCTGACGACGAGCCTCAAGCGCGGCGGTCTCAGCGTCGGCCAGATTCATGGCGACATGGAGCAATCGGAACGGATCCGCGAACTGGACCGGTTCAAGGCCGACGAGATCAACATCCTGGTCGCTTCCGACGTCGCAGCCCGGGGCCTCGACATCAAGGGCGTCAGCCATGTCTTCAATTATGACGTTCCCTGGCATCCCGACGATTATGTTCATCGGATCGGCCGGACTGGCCGGGCCGGGAAGAGCGGGATCGCGATCACCCTGGTGACGTCCGCCGATTCAGAAGCGATCGAGAATATCGAGAAACTGACGAAGACCCGGCTGGACACGATCGAGGACCAGAAGGCGAGCCCGGAAAAAGCCAAAGCAGCAAAGCCCAAGCCCGAAAAGGCCGAGAAGGCCGAAGCCGGAAAGCCCGCTCGCGAGCGGAAGGCCAAGGACGGCCGGTCCAAAGACGACAGGTCCAGGGACGATCGGCCCGAAGACGATCGAGGCGAGCATGGTCGAGCCGAGGACGACAGGCCCGGTGACGCCAGGCCCGGTGACGACAGGCCTGGTGACGACAGGGCCGACGTCCGGAAGGGACGAAGGCCCACCCGATCGAAACGAAAGACCGAAGAGAGCCCCGAGGCGCCTGAGAAGAGCCGATCCCGCCCGGCTCAAGGTCGCCAGGAGCCGCCCGCCGAGGAGGATGTCGGCGGCTGGAACGGACCGGTTCCCAGCTTTCTTGCCCAGGGCTTTGGCGGCTGACCGGCTCCCCGATCTAGTCGAGCCCGTCCCCCTCCCCTGTCAGAACGCCTTCAGGCCGAAGCGGTCTTCAATCGGCCTTGCGCCGATAGCGTTTCCTGAATGAGTCGGCGAAGGCGTCCAGCCCACCCTCACCGATTGCCTTCCGGAGCGCGGCCATCAGCTGCTGGTAGAAATGAAGGTTATGCTCGGTCATCAGCATCGCCCCCAATATCTCGCCCGACCGCACCAGATGGTGGACGTAAGCGCGGCTCCACTCCGCGCAAACCGGGCAGGGGCATGACGGGTCGATCGGCTGCTCGTCCTCGGCGAAGCGGGCATTCTTGATGTTGATCGGCCCGTCCCAGGTGAAGGCCTGTCCGGTCCGACCGGAGCGGGTTGGAAGGACGCAGTCGAACATGTCGATCCCGCGTTCCACCGCGCCGACAATATCGTCCGGCTTGCCGACGCCCATCAGATAGCGAGGCCGGTCTTCCGGAAGCTGGCCGGGGGCAAAATCGAGGCAGGCAAACATGGCCTCCTGCCCCTCGCCCACGGCGAGGCCGCCAACGGCATAACCATCGAAGCCGATCGCCCGGAGCGATTCGGCAGAGGATCGGCGAAGGCCTTCATCGAGGCCGCCCTGCTGGATTCCGAAAATGGCGGCGCTTTCGCGATGTTCGCCGCCGGCGTCGAACGCGTCCCTCGACCGCTTCGCCCAGCGCATCGAGCGCTCCATCGCCGCCACCTGCTGGTCATGGCTGCTCGTCGTCGGGACCAGCTGATCGAAAGCCATGACGATATCGGAGCCAAGCAGCCGCTGTATCTCGATCGACCGTTCGGGGCTCAGCATGTGACGACTGCCGTCGAGATGGCTGGAGAAGGCGACGCCTTCCTCGCTGACCCGGCTGAGATCCGAAAGGCTCATCACCTGATAGCCGCCGCTGTCGGTCAGGATCGGCCGGTCCCAGCCCATGAAGGCGTGAAGGCCGCCCAGCCTCGAAACCCGCTCGGCACCCGGTCGAAGCATGAGATGATAGGTATTGCCAAGGATGATGTCGGCACCGGAGTTTCGGACTTCGCTTGGCTTCATCGCCTTCACGGTCGCTGCTGTCCCGACCGGCATGAAGGCCGGGGTCCGGATCTTTCCGCGCTTCATGGCGAGGGTTCCGGTCCTTGCCCGGCCATCGGTGGCCGAGACAGAGAAGGCGAAGCGGGGCTTTTCGGACATCGCCGCTGCCTAGGGCCTGTCCCGACCATTTGGAAGCGACGGAATGATGGCCGTCAGGACGGAATCAGGAGGCTTGCATCGCCATAGGAATAGAAGCGGTAGCCGTCTCTGATCGCTTTCGAATAGACGCCCTTCATCGTCTCCAGCCCCATCAGCGCCGAAACCAGCATGAACAGGGTCGATCGCGGCAGATGGAAGTTGGTGACGAGGCCGTCGGTTGCCCTGAAACGATAGCCCGGTGTGATGAAGATCGCCGTATCGCCTTCGAACGGATGGACGATCCCCTCCTCGTCGGCCGCGCTTTCAAGCAGCCGGAGGGCCGTGGTTCCGACCGGGATGATCCTTCCGCCTTCCGACCGGCAACGATTCAGCCGCTGCGCCGTCTCTTCGGGGATCCGGCCCCATTCGCTGTGCATGTGATGGTCGGAAAGGTCTTCCACCTTGACCGGAAGGAAGGTTCCGGCGCCGACATGGAGGGTCAGCATCTCATGGCCGATCCCGGCCTCGGCCATCCTTGCCATGAGATCGGGCGTGAAATGGAGCGCGGCAGTCGGAGCGGCGACCGCGCCCGGTTCGCTCGCGAACATGGTCTGATAATCCTTCGCATCGCGCTCATCGGCCGGCCGCCGCCCGGCAATATAAGGTGGCAAGGGCATTCGGCCTGCGCGCTCGAGAAGATTTTCGACCGGGTCGTCGCCGGCGAAGGTCAGGAGCATTGATCCGTCCGCCCTCTTGTCGGTGGCGACCGCCCGAACTCCGTTTCCGAATTCCAGCTCGTCTCCTTCTCTGACCCTCTTGGCATTGCGAAGGAAGGCCCGCCAGCACCGCGCGCCTTCACGCTTGTGAAGGGTCGCGCCGACCCTGGCGTCGCCTCGCCGGCCTTCGAGCTGGGCCGGAATGACCCTGGTGTCGTTGAAGACGAGAAGGTCGCCCGGCCGAAGCAGGCCGGCAAGATCAGAGACGCGGTGGTCCGACCAGGCTTCGCCCTCGACCATGAGAAGCCGGGCGGAATCGCGCGGACTTGCCGGCCTCAGTGCAATTCGCTCCTGGGGCAGGTCGAAATCGAACAGGTCTACTTTCACGCTCTGTCCAGTCGATTCCGGGAGGCCACCGGAACCGTCACTCCTGCGATTGGAGCGCCTGGTCGGTCTCGGGCAGGACCGGGTCGCTCTGCGGCACAGGGACTGTCACCGATCTTGGCGGCTGGCCGGCGGCGATCAGCTGATCGGCGGGGATTGGCGCGACATTGTCGGATCCGATCGACGCCTTGACGATCCTGGTCGGGTTGATCGGCGGTTCGCCGCGTTCGATCGCATCGACAAAGTTCATCCCGCTGATCACCCGGCCGAAGACGCTGTAGGAACGGTCCATCGCGAGCCGTGCGACCAGCATGATGTAGAACTGGCTGTCGCCGCTTGTCTCGCTTTCGGTTCGAGCCATGGCGACCGCTCCGCGAAGATGCGGGAGGCTCCGTTCCGACGGAAGGCTCGGAAGCCCTGCACCGCCGCTGCCGGTGCCGGTGGGATCGCCGCCCTGGGCCATGAAGCCCTCGATCACCCGATGAAAAGTCAGCCCGTCATAGAAGCCCTGGCGGGTCAGGGTCTTGATCCGTTCGACATGGGCGGGCGCTGCATCGGGCCGAAGCTGGATCGAGACCCGGCCGCCAGTGGAAAGATCGAGATTCCAGATATTTTCGGGGTCCGCCGAGGCAATGGGAGCCGGAGCCGGCGCAGCCGACTGGGCGCTCGCCGAAACGGCAAGGAATAGGCCCGTCAGAAGGGCAAAAATCGACTTCAGTGTCATTTGAACGAATCCCGATAGACGAAGTGGATGCATGGCCGACCGATCGGATCAGCGGCCCTTAAGGCCCAGTTGCTTAACCCGGGATGAGACAAGGTCGACAATGGCCGGAGGAACGAACTTGCTGATGTCGCCGCCATAAAGAGCGATTTCCTTGACCAGTCTCGACGCGATCGGCTGAAGCGAAACGTCCGCCATCAGGAAGACGGTCTCGATATCGTCGTTGAGCTGCTGGTTCATCCCCGCCATCTGATATTCATATTCGAAGTCGGC
>CAYOJN010000172.1:0-4484 GCA_964404245.1 uncultured Sphingosinicella sp.
TTTCTATCGCCGCAACTATATCGAGGGCCTGTTCCTCTCGTCGGGGATCATCCGATCCTCCAATTATACGATGGAGCAGCTGGTCGAAGTGGCCCGTTCCCTCCGCGAGGACCATGACTTTCGGGGCTATATCCATCTCAAGACGATCCCGGACGCCGATCCCGAACTCGTTCGCCAGGCAGGTCTTCATTCGGACCGCTTGTCGATCAATGTCGAACTTCCGACCAGAGCCGGCCTCAAGCGGCTAGCGCCTGAAAAGGACGATGTCCGGATCGAAGGCGCGATGAAGCATGTCGCCTCCGCCATCGAAGAATCCACCGACGCCCGACGCCATTTTCGATCGGCGCCGGTCGTTGCGCCTGCAGGCCAGTCGACGCAGATGATCATTGGCGCCGACAGCGCAACGGACCGCGATATCGTTGGTCGTGCCAGCCAGCTCTATGACCGCTTCCGGCTCCGGCGAGTATATTATTCGGCCTTCTCGCCTATCCCCGACTCGAGCGCGATCCTGCCGCTCCAGCGGCCGCCGCTGATCCGCGAGCATCGGCTCTATCAGTCCGACTGGCTGATCCGATTTTATGGCTTTCAGCCACAGGAGGTGATTGATGCGGCCGGCCCGTCGGGAATGCTTCCTCTGGACCTGGATCCGAAGCTTGCCTGGGCGCTGAAAAATCGCGCGAACTTTCCGGTCGACGTCAATCGCGCGCCTCGCGAAGCCCTGTTGCGCGTCCCGGGTCTTGGAGTGAAAGCCGTGAACCGCCTCCTTCAGTCGAGGCGATGGCGCAGGCTCCGGCTCGAGGATGTCGCTCGCCTGACCTCATCGATCGCCAGGGTTCGCCCGTTCCTCATTGCCGAAGACTGGCGGCCGGTAGCACTCATCGACCGGGCCAATCTCGAACAGATGCTGAAGGCGCCGGCCCGCCAGCTCGAACTTTTCGCTGCCTGACCGTGGCTTCCGTCGCGCTGGCGCATGACGAGGATTTTGACGGCTGGCGGAAATCCGCCCGATCGCTGGCGAGTGCCGGAATGGATCCGAAGGGCGTCGAGTGGCGAGTCGGCGACGAACAGGGAAGTCTGTTCGGGGGAAAGCCCGTGAGTCTTCGTGACATGGCGCCGGCCTTCGCCGTCCCCAAGGCGTTTATCGAACTGGCCCGCACCGTCATCTGCCATCGTGACCACCAGCGCTTCGCCTTGCTCTACGAAATGCTGTGGCGGCTTCGAGCCGACAGCCGGGCGTTCGAGGACAAGGGCGATCCCGTCGTCAGGCAACTCGAGGCGATGGCGAAGTCGGTTCGGCGCGATATTCACAAGATGCGCGCCTTTCTGCGCTTCCGGAAGATCGAGACCGAGGAGGAAGCCCGTTTCGTCGCCTGGTTCGAACCGGATCATCACATCGTTCGAAGCAATGCGGGATTTTTCATTCGCCGTTTCGGCAACATGCATTGGTCGATCCTGACTCCGGACCTGTGCCTTCACTGGGACTGCGAGCGGCTGACCTCCTCGCCCGGGGCGCAAAGGGGCGACGCACCGTCGGGCGATCCGGTCGAGGAGTGCTGGAAGAGCTATTATTCCGCCATTTTCAATCCGGCCCGGGTGAAGATTGGCGCAATGCTGAAGGAGATGCCGAAGAAATACTGGAAAAACATGCCCGAAACCGCGTTGGTCGGCCAGTTGGTTGCGCAGGCGCAGGCGCGCGAGGCGAAGATGGTGGAAAATTCACGGGTGCGGATCGGCGACAACGTCCAGGCTGCATGGCAAGCGCTGCGATCGGAAGCTTTGGGCTGTACTCGCTGCCCACTTCACGAATGTGCGACCAGAACGGTCTTTGGCGAAGGGCCCCTGGACTCCCGAATCCTGTTCGTAGGCGAGCAACCGGGCGACCAGGAGGATCTGGCGGGTCGGCCCTTCGTCGGACCAGCGGGACAATTGTTCGACAAGGCCCTGGTTGAGGCCGGGGTTGATCGAACCTCGACCTATGTCACCAATGCGGTCAAGCATTTCAAATTCGAGCGAAGCGGAAAACGGCGAATCCACTCGAAGCCGAACGGCGGGGAGATTGCAGCCTGCCGATGGTGGATCGACCAGGAGATTTCCCTCATCCAACCATCGATCATCGTCGCGCTTGGCGCAACGGCGGTTCGGTCCCTGTTCGGACGATCGCTCACCATCGCCAGTCTGCGCGGCCAAAGGCAAAGGCTCGACGGGGGCGCCGAAGCCTGGGTGACGGTCCACCCAAGCTTTCTGCTTCGGGTTCGCGACAATCGCGAAGCGGAATATGAGCGCTTCGTCGGCGATCTGCGCCAGATCAAAGCCCGGGCCGAGGCCGTCGCCTGAGCCGAGACGCTGCGCTCAGCGATCGAGGCGGACCAGCATCTTGCCGAAATTCTGGCCTTCGAAAAGGCCGAGAAAGGCTTTTGGCATGCTCTCGAGTCCCTCGTGGATCGTCTCGCGCGACTTCACCTGGCCGCCAGCAACCCATCCGCCCATGTCGCGATAGAAGTCGCCCATTTCCGCCAGATAGTCCGTGTAGATGAAGCCCTTCAGCATGATCCGTGCGCCGATGATCCTCATGATGTAGCGGAAGGCGTGGTCCGAACCCGTATTGTAATCGTCGATCATTCCACAGATCGCGAAACGGGCATTCTGGCGTGCCACGGCCATGGCGGCATCCAGATGGTCGCCGCCGACATTGTCGAAATAGACGTCGATCCCTTTCGGCGCCCGCTCCATCAGCTGTTTTGCTATCGGCCCTGCCTTGTAGTCGATCGCCTCGTCGGCGCCGAGTTCCTTCAGCCAGGCGCATTTATCCGGCCCCCCGGCAGAACCAATCACCGTCATTCCGCGGGCCTTGGCGATCTGGACGACGGCTGAGCCGACGGCCCCCGCCGCCGCCGAGACGAACACGACATCGCCTTCCTTCGCTTCGGCGACCCGAAGCAGCCCGAAATAGGCGGTCGCTCCGGTCAGTCCCAGATTGCCGAGCCACTGATGAGCGTCGACCTTGATCGGCGGGACCTTGTTGAACTTGTTTGCTGGCCCCGCCGCTTCCTCGCGCCAGCCCATCATGTGGAAGACGGTTTCGCCCTCACGGAAATGCGGAGATCGGGATTCGACGACCCTTCCTACCGCACCGCCGTCCATCGGCGAGTCGACCTGGAACGGGGGGACATAGCTGGCCGTGTCGTTCATCCGGCCGCGCATGTAGGGATCGACCGAAAGCCAATCATTCTCGACCCGGACCCACCCGTCCTGAAGCTCTGGACGTTCCACCTCCTTCAGCTCGAAATTGGCTGGGGTGGGCAGGCCCTTCGGACGCGACGCAAGATGCCAGGCACGGTTAGTGGTCATTGGGTCTCCTCTTCTACATCCTGCTTTCGCCTCGGCGATCCGAAGAGTCAAAGAACCGCAGGGCCCGGTATCATTCGCGATCGAACAGGGCCTGGCTCCGTTCCTCGTTTTTCCAGCGATCGATCGCCTCATCCGCGGAAATGTTCAGCCGGACCTTGTCCTCGACCGTCTCCACCCAGGAACAGGGGATCGAGTGGTGGATCCCGCCGGCATTGGAATCGCTCCGGGTGAGGATGATCCTTTCGTCCCTTGTGCCGTCGACGGTGCCGACAGGCCTGCCATCGGAACCGATTACCTCCATATGCTCGCGCACTCGCCCCACCGCCTGACGCTGACGCCCGCGCTGTTCGCGCCACTCGCCGAACTCTCGGTCGAACCGTTCCTGCCGCTCCCGGTGATATTCGGCATAATCCCGATCCAGCTGTTCGACCTGGCGGTTTCTCCACTGGGCATAATGCGGGTCCTGAAACTGTCCGCCGTTCTGATCATTCTCTCGGTTCATCAGGGCCTGGCGGCGCGCTGAACTTCCGCCGGTGGCATAGCCGGCGCCATACGCCCCACCAAAAGCGGACGAGACCGGGTGGACTCCATGGGTTCCGGTACTCCCGACATCGGCCCGGTCGAAGCGTGGACCATCGAAACCGGGATCGAAGCCGGGGGCACTGAAGAAGCGGTCGGGATCGGTCGTTTCCGGTCCGCCAAGATCCTCGGAGCCGTAACCGGAAGCCGCTCCGGACGGATAACGCTCGCTATTGGCATAAGGATCATCGCTCAATCCCCGGGCGTGACGGTCACCGATCCTATTTGGCCGCTGGCCGACCGACCGGTCGCGATTATCCGGATCCTGTCGCGGGCCGCGGTTGCGGCGTTCCTCATGAGCCATTTCTCTCTCCTTCGCTTGGTTGCCTGCGCACGCGGGTGGGCGCGCAGCCTGTGCGAGGAAGAAACGAAAGAAGGAGAAGGGCCGTTCCGGATCCTCGGGCGGCCCGAGCCGGACCTGAGGCGACCGCATTTTTACCCGGTGCAAGCGCGGGACATTGCATCGCCGGCCCGCCATCGCTATCTGGCGCCAACCAAAGGACGGGGCCGTAGCTCAGATGGGAGAGCGCTGCAATCGCACTGCAGAGGTCAGGGGT
>CAYOJN010000173.1:0-4482 GCA_964404245.1 uncultured Sphingosinicella sp.
GGAGGCCGAGCAGCGGGCCGCGGCAGCCCTGGTGGGCGTCGAGTCGGTCGAGTTCCTCGACCACCGCGACGGGGTGGTGGAGCACGGCCTGCCGCTCCGCCGGGAGATCGCCGCGGCCATCCGGCGCCACCGCCCCGAGGTGCTGCTCACGATCAACCACGAGCTGACCTTCGGCGGCACGATGCTGAACATGGCCGACCACCGCCACGTGGGCCTGGCCACGCTCGATGCCGCCCGTGACGCCGGCAACCGCTGGATCTTCACCGACCTGGTCGAGGACGGCCTCGAGCCCTGGGACGGCGTCCGCTTCGTGGGGATCTCCGCGACGACCGCGCCCACCCACGCCGTGGACGTGACCGGCCACCTGGACGCGGGCATCGCCTCGCTGGAGGCGCACCGCGCCTACCTCGACGGGTTGGGCGAGCGCGTCGACGTGCGGGCCATGCTCGAGGGGTTCGCCCGGCAGGGTGGCGAGGGGCTCGGCGTCGAGCTGGCCCTGGCGCTCCAGGTCATCGAGGTCTGAGCGGGCCGGTTCCCGGGTCGGGCCGACCGTCGTGGTCAGTCCCGGTGGTCGCCCGCCAGCGAGGCGTGGATCGCCTTGTTCTTCTTGTAGATGTCCACGAACGCGGCGAAGTGGCGGTCGTGGACGGCGCGCGTGGTGGGGTCGGGTTGGAAGGTGTCGGCGATCGCCACCGTGTCGGCAACCTCGTCCCAGCCCAGGTTGCCGAGCGCCACGTGGGCGGCCAGCCCTGCGCCCCGCACGTTGGCCAGCACCGGGTCGGCGGGGCGTCGCACCGGGCGGTCGAGGACGTCGGCCATGATCTGGCACCACAGCGCCGTGCGGGCCCCGCCCCCCACGAAGGTGAGGTGCGGGAAGGTCTGCTTGGTGAACCGCTCGGCGGCCTCGAGCATCCAGCGCGTGTTGAGCGCCACCCCCTCGTAGACGGCACGCACCAGGTCGGCCCGGGTGGTCTCGAGCTGGAGGCGGTGGAACCCCGCCCGGATCGTGTGGTCGTCCACGGGCGTGCGCTCGCCGTTCAGCCACGGCGTGAAGAGCACGCCGTTGGCCCCCGCGGGTACGCCCGCCGCCACGGCCTCGAGCCGTGCGTACACGTCGTCGGGGGCCGGGCCGCCCAGCCCGTCGTCGGGGTAGAGGACCTGGTCGATGAGCCACGCCAGCGCCTTGCCGGCCACGTCCTGCTCGGTCGCCACCCAGTAGCGACCGGGGATGCCCGAGGGCAGCGAGGTGATGTTGGAGCGCAGGTCGGTGCGCTTGTAGGGCACGTGGCAGGACAGCCACGACGAGGTGCCCACGTAGATGTAGCCGTCGTGGTCGCGCACCGCTCCGGCGCCGATGCCCGCCGAGGCCGTGTCGCCGCTGCCGGTCATCACGACCACGTCGGGGTCGAGGCCCCAGTCCTCGGCCACCTCGGGCAGGACGGTCCCCACCACCGACCCGGTGGGCAGCAGCTCGGGGAGCTTGGCGCGGTCCACCCCGATCCAGGACACCAGCTCGTCCACCCAGTGCACGTGGCCGAGGTCGCGGGTGTCGATCGCCCACCACCCGATGGCCACGTCGGGGGAGGTGGCGGCCCGCCCGGTGAGGCGCAGGTTCAGGTAGTCCGGGACGTCGAGCAGCTTGGTCGCCGCGGCGTACCGCTCGGGGTCCTCGGCCTGGAGCCAGAGGGCGTGGCCCACCGGGTCCTTGCCCGAGAGCGAGGGGATGCCGCCGGTGGTCTGGAGCCACGTCTTGAGCTTGCGGGGGTCGTAGCCGGCCACGCTCACCATCCCGCGCACCCGGCGGCGCACGTGCTCGGCGCCCCGGGAGTCCATCCAGGTGACGGCGTTGCCGATGTGGCGCCCGTCGGCACCGACGGCGACGGTGCCCATCCACTGGGCGCTCACCGCCACCGCCCGCACCTGCGAGCGCTCCACGTGCCCGCCGGCGAGCAGCTCGCGGGCGCCGTCGCGGATGGTCGACCACCACTGCTCGGGATCCTGCTCCACGCCGTCGGACCCCACGAAGACCAGGTCGTTGGTGCGGTAGGTGTGCGCCACCACGGTCCCGTCCGCCGCCACCAGCGCCACCTTGGGCCCGCCCGTGCCGAGGTCCACCGCCAGCACGACCGGCCCCGCCGCGCCGCTCCCGGCGCCGTCGGACGACTCCTCGGTGGTGGCGTCGGGGGTGGAGGTCGACATCGCTGCTCCCTGGGTCCGGTCGTGGCACGAGGACGCTAACGCGGCGCCGACGCCCGAGGGCCCGGTCGAGCCCTGGGTAGGATCGCCCGCCATGGCACAGGGGCGCGAGGTGGACGTGGACGTGGTGCTCGACCGGGTTCGCCTGGCCGACGGGCCGGCGGTGAAGGTGGCGGTCGCCGACATCGACGGCGTGCTGCGCGGCAAGTACCTGGACAAGGCCAAGTTCGCCTCGGTCGTCGAGGGCGGGTTCGGGTTCTGCGACGTCGTGTTCGGCTGGGACGCCAACGACGACTGCTACGACGACCGGGTCACCTACACGGGCTGGCGCAGCGGCTACCCCGACGGCAACGCCGTGATCGATCTGAACACCTTCCGCACCATCCCGTGGGAGGGCGACCGCCCGTTCTTCCTGTGCGACTACGTGGGCTCCTCGCCCGAGTCGGTGATCTGCCCGCGCCGGATCCTGGGAGCCCTGGTCGACCGGGCCGCCGCGGCCGGCTACCGCGCCAAGGTGGGCATGGAGTTCGAGTGGTTCAACTACCGCGAGGACCCGGCCTCGTTGCACCGCAAGGGCTTCCGGGACCTCGAGCCCCTCACCCCGGGGATGTTCGGGTACTCGGTGCTCCGCCAGGCGCACGGCCAGCCGTTCTTCGACGCCCTGCTCACCCAGCTCACCGCCTTCGGGGTGCCGATCGAGGGGCTGCACTGCGAGACGGGCCCGGGCGTCTACGAGGCTGCCATCACCTACAGCGACGCCCTCGAGGCGGCCGACCGGGCCGTGCTGTTCAAGTCCGGGACCAAGGAGCTGGGCGCGGCGCAGGGCATCATGCCCACGTTCATGGCACGGGTCGCCGAGGGGCTGCCGGGCAGCTCCGGCCACACCCACCAGAGCCTCTGGGACGCGGACGGGGAGCGGAACCTGTTCCACGACCCCGACGCCCCGCACGGGATGAGCGACGTGTTCCGCTCGTACCTGGCCGGGATCCTCGCCCTGCTGCCCGAGCTGCTGGTCCTGTTCGCCCCGACGGTGAACTCCTACAAGCGCCTCGTGGACGGCTACTGGGCGCCCACCACGCCCACGTGGGGCATCGACAACCGCACGGTGGCGGCCCGGGTCATCCCTGGCTCGGCGCGCAGCACCCGGTTGGAGCTGCGGGTCCCGGGGGCGGACGTGAACCCGTACCTGGCCGTGGCGGCGGGCTTCGCCGCGGGCCTCTGGGGTGTCGAGCAGGGCCTGGAGCTGGCCCAGCCGGCCACGGTGGGCAGCGGCTACGCCGACACCTCGGCGGGGCGCTTCCCCCGCACCCTCGAGCAGGCCACCGCCGCCCTCGACGCCTCCACGACCGCCCGCGAGCTGTTCGGGGACGCCTTCGTGGACCACTTCGTGGCGACCCGCTCGTGGGAGTGGCAACGCTTCGGCGACGCGGTCACCGACTGGGAGCTGCGCCGCTACTTCGAGATCATCTGACCGCGGCCCGGCACCGCACCCCGGAAGGACCCCATGGACATCGCCCGGTTCAGCTTCCCCACCGACATCCGCTTCGGTCCCGGCGCACGCAACCAGCTCGCCGAGTGCCTCACCGAGGTGGGCATCGCCCGGCCCCTCGTGGTGACCGACCGCGGCGTGGCGGCGTTGCCGATGTTCGCCGAGGTGGTCGAGCTGGCCGGCTCGGGCGGGGCCGCGGTGGCGCCCTTCGGCGAGGTGTGGGGCAACCCGGTGGCGAGCCAGGTGACCGCCGGCGTGGACGCCTACGGGGACCACCGCGCTGACGGGATCGTGGCGCTGGGCGGTGGCGCGGCGCTCGACGTGGCCAAGGCGATCGCCCTCATGGCCACCCACGAGGGCGACCTCTTCGACTACGAGGACGAGGTCCCCGGCGCCCGCCCGGTGACCGACGCGGCCGCACCGGTCGTCGCGCTGCCCACCACCGCCGGCACCGGCAGCGAGGTGGGGCGTTCCGCGGTCATCGCCGACGACGACACGCACGTGAAGCGGATCATCTTCGGCCAGGCGCTGCTGGCCCGGGTGGTGCTGGCCGACCCCGAGCTGACCGTCGGGCTGCCCGCGGCGATCACCGCCGCCACCGGCATCGACGCGCTCACCCACAACATCGAGGCCTACCTGGCCAAGGGCTTCCACCCCATCTGCGACGGCATCGCCCTCGAGGGGCTCCGCCTGGGTGCCGCCAACCTGGTGCGGGCGGTCGCCCAGCCCGACGACCTGGACGCCCGCGGCGCCATGCTCATGTCCTCGATGATGGGTTCGATCGCCTTCCAGAAGGG
>CAYOJN010000174.1:0-4433 GCA_964404245.1 uncultured Sphingosinicella sp.
TGGGTCGCCAGATTGCCCGAGCTCGAGAAGAAGCCCTTCTCGCGGTCGGAATACATGATCGGCAGCTGCCTGCCCTTCAGCTTGTCGCCCTGGTTCGAGTAGATCTGGCACATCATTTCGACCAGGGGATAATCGCGGGCGATGAGGAGCCCCTGCTGACGATAGGTCGGAAAGCAGATGTCCTCGCCGTCGAGAGCATGAGCAGCGGCAACCGCCACCGCCTCCTCGCCACGCGATTTCATGTAGAAGCTGGTCTTTCCCTGGCGCTGGGCCCGGAACATGCGCTCGTCGAAGATTCGAACCAGCATCATGTCGCGAAGGATTCGCCGGAGCGTATCCGGATCGAGCTTCGGGTCCCACGGACCCGTCGCCTTCGATTCCTCGTCAAGGACCCGGACCAGAGTGAAACAGAGCGGGTGGGTCTCGACCGGTGCGACCGTCACATCCGGACGAGGGACGCTGCCCGCGGCCGGAATCTCGATGGAGCTGAAATCCACCTCGTCGCCGGGGCGGGCGGCGGGTTCGGGAACATGGAGGGAGAGCGCCGGCCGGTTGCGGCGCCCAGATTGATCGGCCATCCTCTGCTTTCAACTTTTCTTGCGGTTGAAGATGCCGTTAATGGATTTTTCCGCGGGTTGCACCCCTTGTGAAGGGCAGAAGAATGAGACTGATCGGACTGATCGGAGTGATCCTGGCCGGACTGACCGGCTGCGTGTCGGGCACCGGGCCGGAACCGGCAGCAGAATATTATGTGATGCGGCATCTTCATACGCCGGCCGGAGAGCGTGATCCGGACCTGACCGACGAAGGGCGCCGCCACGCCCTGATCGTCGCCGAGCGGTTCGGCGACCAGCCGCTTGGGGCAATCTATGTGACCGGTTACAAGCGGACCCGCCAGACCGCCGAGCCGCTCGCTCAAGCCCTGGGTCTTCCAATGATCACCTATGAGGCCGCCGACACGGCGGCTCTTGTCGACCGGGCAAGAGGCGGGCCGAAGCCGGCCCTCATTGTCGGCCACAGCAACACTGTTCCGGACATTATCGAGCAATTGGGCGGAACCAGGCCCGAGCCCCTCACCCACGAGGATTTCGGCGATATCTGGCGGCTGGGGCCGGACGGATCCACGACTCGATCGAAGGTCGACCAGTCAGCCGGAGAATGACCGCGTCTTTTCGGGACCGGCTGATCAAAGATCGATGCAGGCAGCGATCGATTCGAGCTTTCGGATCCGTTCCTTCAGGTCCGCCATCTCGATCAGGTCCATTGCCGGGCTTCGCGGCTCCTGGCGGTGACCCGCAAGCTCGAGGCGCTTGATGTCCAGCCAGCCGGTCCAGGCCTTGAGCCCGGCCAGCACCAGGATCCCGAGCGCCGCCAATCCGGCGCCCGCAATCATGATCATCGTCATCGACTCGCTCATTTCACTCCTCCCTCAAGCAGCTTGGCAAGGTTCAGCGAAGCGCCTCGATCTCGCGGGCGAGACGGCTGTTCGAAGTGGTGGCGCAGGTCTCGATCGCCTGCATCCTGAGGTCCAGCGACCGGATCCGTGCCTGCGATTCCTCCTGGCTGAAGGCAGGCATCGTCCGCTTTTCAGACCGGGACGAACCGACGAGCGCTGCAACGAGATACAGAAGCAGGGACCATGGGAAAGCGCCCATCAGGGTGATGACCACCAGGCCGATCCGGATGATGTTGGCATCCAGGCCCGTCGTCCTCGAAAGACCGGCACAGACCCCGAGCCATTTTCCCTCTGCCCGATCGACCCGAAATTTCCTCTCGTTGGAACGCATCATTTCCTCCCTGATTCCCGGCTCTCCGCCGGTTCCAATGTGTTTCTGTCCCATCCTTCGATCACATCCCCGCGATCGGCCATCAGCCGTTCCAGCGTTTCGAGCCTCGACTCCATTCGATCGATCAGCTCGATCATCGCCTGCGATTCATCCACTTCCGGCCTTGCCGGCTTGTTCCTTCTGTTGCGGACGTGGCGGGGCGGCCTGACCAGAAGGTAGACGAGCAATCCGGCGACCAGCGCCAGCACAAGGCTGCCGACAAAGGCCGCGGTCTCGGCCAGGGCGATGATGTCGACGCCGTCGATTTCCATCGTCATGCAGCCTTCCTCCGGGCCACCTTCATCGCCTCGAGTTCGGCCTCGACCTTCTCGCTCACCCGCAATTCGGCGATCTCTTCCTCGAGCGACTTTGGCGGCGCAGCGAGCAGAAGCGAATCGGCCTGGCCTTCGGCGAAATCTGCCTGTCGCTCCAGCAAGGCGAAATTGGAAAAAGCCTCCTCAGCCCGGGCGCCGGCATAGATTTCGCGCATTCGGGCATTGTTGTTCGCCGTTTCGATCCGGGTTGCGATGGCATTCTGGCGAGTTCGCGCCTCGCGGAGCTTGGACTGAAGCTTGGCAATGTCGGCTTCGGAGGCCCGAAGCGCCGAGTCGATCTGATTCGCTTCCTCACGAAGTTCTTCGGCGAGGTCGCTGAGCTTCTCACGCTCCATCAGAGCCGCTCGGGCGAGGTCGTCACGTCCCTTGCTGAGAGCGAGCCCGGCCCGTTCGGTCCAGCTTTCCTGAAGCTCCTTCAGCTGCGCGATCTGACGATTGCGTTCCTTGATGTCGGCGATCGACCGCGCTGCCGAAGCCCGTACCTCGACCAGAGTCTCTTCCATTTCCAGGATGACCACCCGGATCGTCTTGGCCGGATCTTCCGACCGGTTGACGAGGTCG
Source organism: uncultured Sphingosinicella sp. (assembly GCA_964404245.1). Classification (GTDB taxonomy): domain Bacteria; phylum Pseudomonadota; class Alphaproteobacteria; order Sphingomonadales; family Sphingomonadaceae; genus Allosphingosinicella. Next base: position 2,723 of record CAYOJN010000174.1, read on the forward strand.
ATGACATTGGCGGCGATGATGTCGCGGGTTCGGGAAAAAATGCTCATGGGCTGCTCCGACAAGGAAATGCGAACGATCGGACGGAGACGGCAGGGGAGCTCGTCGCCCGGCCGATCTCAGGTTCAGGCGACCGCCTGAACCGGCACCGGGGCCTTCACCGCTGCAAACGCCTCGGTCTGCTGGACCGACATTCCGGGTCCCGTGGCGGCGGCGATGCAGGCCGACGAAATGACGATCGCTCCGACGGCGGCGGTGGCGATGCGGTTAAAGCGGGTAAAATTGACCATCTTGCTGCTCCCTTGAACCTTGTGAACTTCCATGCCCAACAGGTTTACAAGGAGCGTGCCAAACAGCGTTTTTCGCAGAAATCCGCCGTTTCTTTGACGCAGGCCATAGGAAAGCATGCCGAAGCTCACCTCGAGCTCGGCGTGTTTCACCAAATGTTGGTATTTTCAGACCCCCCGGATCGAGCAAGGTCCCTCAGCCGAGAGGGCGGGGGGAGAAACCGGTCAGCTGTCCCCGGAATCGTCCTCGTTGTCCGAATCCAGCGCAGGGGAATTGGCGTTCTCGCCAACCTTGTCCCCGCCGAGCTGGCCGGTGCCGTGATAATCCATCTCGCTCTGACCGCCATGGCCCATATAGCCATCGGACTTGCCTTTGCTGCCGCTGTGCGGGTTGGGATAGGCGCCGCCGCCGGACTGGCCTGCGCCTTCGGCTCCCGCCGGCTTCTCCACTGGGTCTTTCCTGTCGGACATTTCGGGCTCCTGGGCTCTGCCGAGGAACAACGACGCGGCAATCAGGCCGTTCCGATATCACTTCGCCGACGCCTCGGACCGGAATCGTTGCGGGTCGTTTCGAGCAGGCGGGCGCCTGCCATGAAGACGGCGCCGGTACAGGCGGAAAAGAGAAGCCAGCCGAATGCGCCAGGATAGAGGGAAAGATAATGTTCGCCGCGCTCCACCGCTCCAAGAGCAAGAGCGTAGATGATGGCAATCGCTTCCCAGCGATTCTTCAGAACGAACAGTCGGCCAAGGCGTCGGAACATGGCCAAACAGACGCAAGAAGCGGGCCAGTGGCAGAATTCCGCCATTTCAGCGACCGGCCCGTTAAGACATTGTCAACCATACCGACATCGCGACTTTCCCTGGGCGGATTCCAGCCCCGGCCCTTCATTCCTGCTCGAGTGCCAGCAGCGCGAAGGTCGCAAGCCAGTGCTCGCCCATATAGTCGCCGGTGACATGGGGAAGGCTTGCTTCGAGATGGGACTCGGCCGCCTCCAGGGCGAAACGGGCATTCTCGCCTTCCAGCGAGTCGACGATTCCCCGCCAGCACCAGGCCCGGCTGAGATTGGTGCCGTCGAGATGGACGATCTTCCCGTCCGATCGATCGGACACGAAAGCCGGCTCGAAAAGGCTTCGGGGCTCCCTCTGCCCGAGCCGGGGAAGAAAGGCGTTCAGCCATTTTCCGAACGCTTCCGGTCCAAGAACTCGGCGCATGCACAAGGCCTCGGTCAAGGCAGGAGACAGGAATTCGTCGCCTCCAGGCTCCCACGCCTGACAGTCGCGATCCTCGCCGAAATAGAGAGAGGCACGCTCGCGGATGAGCGTTTCGAGATCGGGATCACTGCGCTCGGCATATTCGAGCGACAGGATCATCGCGAACGCCGTGTTGAAATGGGTGCCGACCCGGATCGGATAGGTGAGACGCGGAA
>CAYOJN010000175.1:0-4421 GCA_964404245.1 uncultured Sphingosinicella sp.
CCGTGGTCCCGGATGGCGGCGCAGGACCGCTCGGTCATGGCCAGGAACATGGCGTCGCCCCGATCCGTCGGCGTGCCCACGGCACAGCCCAGCACGATGATGAGCGGCGCCTGCACCATGGCGTAGCGGTAGTCCTCCCAGCACGCCGCGCCCTCGTAGCCCTCGACGCCGTAGCCCACCAGGGCCCGGTGGTAGGCGGCCACGACCTCGGCCTCGTGGGCCCGGCGGTCGGCCACCGACAGGCCCGTGGCGCACAGGAAGGCCAGGTCCCGGGCCGGCAGGCCCAGGCTCACCGTCTGCCAGTCGAGGGCCGTCACCGTCCCGTCCGGGCCGAACATGAGGTTGTCGAGCCGGTAGTCGCCGTGCACGGGCGCGAAGGGCTCGGGCCGACCCACCAGCCACGCCCCCGCCACGGCGGGCACGGCCTCGAGCACGGCGCGGTCCTCGGGGGCCAGGCGCGACGCGAACCGGTCGCAGAACTGCTCGGTCATGGGCACGAGCACCTCGGCCAGCACGGCGGCGGCCTCGTCGTCGATCACCCCGAGCCCCGACGAGCGCAGCGCCGGATCGCACCAGCGCGGACCATGGAGGCCGGCCAGGTTCTCCGCTGCGGCCACGGCTGCGTCGGGGGTGCACCCGCCCAGCTGGTCGCCCTGCACGGCGGGGGCGAGGTCGTCGAGGAGGAGCACGAAGTCGGTGGCGTCACCGCTCACCCAGGCGTGCCAGCAGCGGGGCACCCGCACGGCCACCGTGGGCGCCAGGTGGCGGTAGAAGTCGACCTCGGTCCGGTAGCTGCCGGCCACCGACGTGCGCCGCTCGAGCGGCCCGCCGGCCACCTTGGCCACCAGCGTGGCCGGCACGCCGGCCCGGTCACCGGCCACGTCGAGGTGGAGTCGGTAGCTCTCGGCCATCTGCCCCGTGCCCACCGGCTCGGCCCGGACCGTCCGCACCACGACGTCGTGGCCTGCCTCCCGCAGGGCCGCGGTGAGCGCCTCGGCCGACAGGCGCGGGTGGTCGGCGCTCACGAGCGGAACCGACCCGGGTTGGCGGTGCAGCGCGCCCCCACGCCGTCGGGTCGGCGGCGCCGGTAGGCCTCCACCACCGGGGCCAGCTCGGCGGGGGTCGCCCCGTGGAGGACGACCGAGTCGGCACCAAGGGCGAACTGGCCCGCCACCGTCGCCGCGCAGGCTTCGGGCGAACCGGTGGCCGCCGCGGCCAGCCACTCGTCGGGCACCACGGCGGCCAGGGCCTCGAGCTCGGCGGTGGTGGCCGTGGCGTCGAGGGCGCCGCGTGCACCGGTCACCACGGGATGGGCGCGGATCGTCCCGAGCACGGCCGGATCCCAGTCGTTGACGGCCACCAGGAGGTCCCCGTAGCCCTGCAGGTAGGTGACCAGGCGGCCCACCAGCTTGCGAAGCCGGGCCTCCTCGTCGAGGTGGTCGCCCACCGTGGCCAGCACCGACCACACCCGCACCGAGGCCGGATCGCGTCCCGCCACCTCGGCTCCCCGGCGCACGGCGGCCACGGCCTCGGTGAGGGCACGGTCGGAGAAGAAGGTGTGCAGGACCACCCCGTCGGCCACCGCGCCAGCCAGCTCGAGGGTGCGGGGACCGAGCGCCACCAACAGCACCGGGACCTCGCCCTCGAGGCCGGCGCCCTGGTGCAGGAAGGGGTAGACGCCGGCGGGGCCGTCGTGGGCCACGACCGACTCGTCGCGCCACAGTCGGCGCAGGATGTCGATGACGTCGGTGAGCTGGGCTCCGGTCACGCGGGGCACCCCCATGACGTCGAAGAGGGCGTCGAAGCCCCGCCCCAGCCCGAGGGCGAAGCGCCCGCCGGTGAGGCTGTGCATGGTGGCGCCGAAGGTGGCCGTCACCAGCGGGTGCCGGGTGTTGTGGTTGGTGGCTGCGGTGGCGATCCCCAGCCGTTCGGTGCTCGCCCCCAGCGCACCCGACAACGTGGCCGCGTCCTTGATGTTGAACCGCTCGGAGACGAAGGCCGACCCCAGGCCCAACCGCTCGCCGTCCCTCGCCTCGTCGAGGACGGCCCGAGCCGACGAGGCGTGCCCTGCCAGGGCGTAGAAGCCCAGCTCCGTGAGCTGGTCGGCGGCACCACTGGCCATGTCCCCTCGCCCCCTCGCCGTCGACCTGACGATCCGTCAGGTGCGCACCCTACCGGGTGGTGAGAAGGTGCCGAGCGAGCCCGCACGCAGGTCGGACGGTAAACCTTGCGAAGGCCTCGCGGCTGTGTCCATGTGGGAGCAGGCCTCCCGGCCGACGAGTGGACGGAGACGAGGTGCACGTGGGGTTGGCAACCGACGCGGAGGAGGACCCGGCCTTCGGTGACCTGTTCCACCGCGAGTACGCCTCGATCGTCCGCACGGTCGTTGCCATCACCGGGAGCCCCGAGACAGCGGAGGACGTGGTGCAGGAGGCCTTCGTCCGTGCCTTCGCTCGCTGGCGGCGGGTCCGGCGCCTCGACGCGCCCGGTGCCTGGGTCCGCAGGGTCGCGATCCGCGTGGCCGTCCGCCGTCACGGCCGCGACGTGCGGCGCCCCGAGCTCGAGCGTGTCGTCGAGGCGTCCACACGCACCGGTGGCGAGTCGACGGCAGCCGCGGACCGCCAGCTCGACGTCCTCTCGGCCCTCGCCACGCTTCCTGCCCGACAACGGGCCGCCGTCGTGCTCCACCACCTCGACGACCGCCCGGTGGCCGAGGTCGCCGAGTTGCTCGGCTGTGCGCCCGCCACCGTCAAGGTCCACCTGCACCGGGGGCGCCAGCGCCTCGGTGTCCTACTCGACCAGGAGGTCGACGATGTCATCCCGTGACCACGAGCCAACACCGGACCCCGTGCGCACCGCCCTCGAGGCGACCCCCGCGCTTCCGGAAGGCGACGCGACGGCAGCGTTCGCCCGGGTGGTGCACCGGGGACGCGTCCGACGCCGAGCCCGCCGGACGGCCGCCGTCGGAGCGCTCGCCCTGGTGGTGGGCGTCGGCGCGGTCGGGGCGACGGCCCTCACGGGCGGCGGGGAAGCGCAGGACGACCTCCAGGTCGGCACAGACGGTGGCCCGGGGACCGGAACCGCCGGGAACGACGCGGAGGGCCACGGCGTGACGGTCGTGGAGGACGTGGACCTCGTGCTCTTCGAGTCCCAGCTCCTGGAAGCCACCCGGGCCGCAGGGTCGGCGTGCCCGAGCAGCGACGCACCCGTCGTGCTCCCCACGATCGGCGCCGACGAGCGCTACGTCGTCGAGCGCATGCCGTCATGGGTGCACCTCGACGCGACGTGGGCACCAGCGGGTCGCGCGACGGTGCAGGAGTGGCTGGGCGACGCCGAGCGCAGCGGCGAGGGACCGACGCTGGTCATCGCACCCATCGCCTTCGCCTCCGTGCCCCAGCCCGACATACGGCCCGACGAATCCGGACCGCCGCTGGCCACCGGTTCGTCGTGGGTGCAGTGCGACCCGGGCGGAGCCGTCGTCCGGCTCCCGTACGAGATCGAGGCGTGGAGTCGCCAGGTCGTGCCGGCGGACGAGCCGCCCACCGAGGTCGACCCCTCGGAGGTCCCGGCCCTGGGGCTCGTCGACGACGCCCGGACGACCGTCTCGCCCGGTGCACGGCCCCCGGCCGCGGACCTGAGCGCCGACGCGGTGAAGTTCGACGGCTCCCACGCCTGGCTCGTGGTGGCGAAGCCCTGGTGCGCCTCGGTGGGGGTGGACCGACCGGCCGGCATCGAGGTCGTGCAAGCTTCGCCGCAGGACCAGCTGGGCGGCCTCGTCATCGACGGCCGTCCGGGCATCCGCGTCCCGTGGGACCACCCGTTGGGCAACCTCCCGCGGGTCCAGGTCGTCGACGCGAGCTGGGACCCCGAGGCTCGGCCCTGGCCCGAGACCCACGGCGTGGCCCGGGCAACCTTCGACGTCCACTGCGGAGGCGTGCGCGCGACGGTCCACTACCTGGCGGTGCAGGTGGAGGGCATCGGCGCCTGGCAGATCCGGTGGGGCTCGGAGCCACCGCAGTTCCAGGCTGACGGCAGCCTGCCCGAGGACGTCCACCCGGAGCCGGATTGGCAGGAGGTGCCCCCGGCATCGTGAGCGACTCCTCGTGCTGGCCGGTCGAGGGCGTCGGCCGCCGGGGAAGGAGGATGCGATGGACGCCGATGCCGTGTTCCTCGTCCACGCCGAGGTGGCCACCGACGTGCTCCGGTCGGTCCCGGGCGTGGAGGACGTGCAGGAGCTGACCCCGACCGTGGCGCTCGTTCGCGCCTCGCTCAGCCGCTCCCGCCTCTACCACGAGGTCAAGTGGGCGGGGCTCGAAGGCGCGGCCGTCGTGGTGGCCGAGCTGCGGTCGCAGCCCAAGGCCACCCGGGTGGCGCCCGGCGCCGTGGCCTGGATCCGCGAGCACCTCCCGAAGGGGTGACCC